>JBCCZS010000015.1:0-27360 GCA_039187035.1 Pseudomonadota bacterium
CCAAGTAATCCCCGTGCGCAGTTCCTGGCGCTCCGTACGCGCCGCAACGACCGGCCGGCGATCGAACGACACAAGCGTTCCCGCCGCGTCGCGCAACACCCGGTCGGGGAACGCGGCCTCGACTTCTTCGGTTAAAAGCGGGAATGAACGCGTTTCGTTGTCGATCCGGGAGCGCGTATAGTCGATATTGATCCGAAAGCGGACGTCCTTGATAGGATCGACTTGCACACCGACTTTAAAGACGCGCCGATCGTCGGCGATGAGGTCCGGATTGCCGCCGCTGACGACGGTTGCAAAGACGTCCGTCCCCGTTGAAAAATCGAACACCCGCGCGTTGGGCGTGACGATCGTCGGATCGCCGACCGCGCTGAGCGCCGGCGCACCCTCTTCGACGGTCGTCGAGGCGATAATCCGGAGCTTGTCGATCGGGCGCCAATTAATCCCGTACCCGTAGGTTAACAACGTGCCGAAATCCGACAGGTCCTCGACCTCGATATTGCCGTTAAACGACACCGTGCCGGGGATCGGTCCCGGCGCGACGACCGGCGCGTCCAGGCTCCCGCGCGCCGAAAAGGTCGTCCGCGAGGCGTCGGACGTTACGTCGTTGTCGACGTCGTCGATCTCGATGTCTTGCGTCTCACGTGCAAATCCGGCCTGGCCGGTGGCGGACAACGGCCCGGCGGACAGCGCCGCCAGCTGCGTGTTCACGACGAAGTCGGCCGTCGTGGCGCTGCGTACCGACGACGTCGTTCGAACGGCCGCGTCGAAGCCGCCGCCGCCGTCGTCGACGTTCAAGTCGGTCGCCGTGTCGGCCTCGACGCGATTGTAATTGGCGGTGAAGTTCCAGGTCGTTGGCGCGAGCCTGCTGACGACGGAAAACCCAAGATTGGCGTCGTCGGTTTTTCGCTCTTGTTGGAGCGCGGGGTTGAGGCCCGAGAGGTCCTCGCCCAGCAAATCGTCCTCGCTCACTTGTTCGAACGACCCGGACAACGTTGCGGCCGACCCCCACAAAAACCCGCGCGCGAGGCTGAAGCCCGCGCGCCACTCGTCGCGTTCGGCGATCAGCGTGCGCACGTCTGCAGCGGCGGCGTCGCCGGCGAACAGGATGTCGCGTTCGTTCTCCAGGATCGGCGGCCGGAACCCGCCGGACGCGTCCAGGCTGAAGCGCTCGTCGCCGTCGACGTTCAAGCGCTGTAGCGAACCGTCCGGCGACGTGGACCCGCCCTCGTCGGGGGCCGTCACGCGCCCCTCGAGCGCCATGATCGTCACGTCCGGCTTGAGAATGAAATTAATGACGCGCTGATCGGCGGAAAAGCCGTACGCCAACGAGACTTCTTCGGGCAGAACTTCAACGCGCGCGAGCGCTTCGGTCGGGTAGCGCCCGATTTCGCGGAACCCGGAAATTCGGCGCCCGTTTAGAAGAACGACCGGGCCGCCGCCGCCTCGCCGACCGCGCCCGGACGACGTCTCCGGCGCCAACTCGGCGAGGAGTTGCGCAAAGGACGACGCGCCGTAGGCGGCGATTTCTTCTTCGCCGAGAACGATCTCAGGTTCCACGTCGGTGAGCGTCGTCCCGCGGACGCGTCGCCCTTCGACGACGAACGTCTCGACCTCGTCGTCTTCGTCATCAGCGGCGTCGAGCGCGGCGTCGAGTTCCGCCTCGACGGCGGCCTCGTCGAAGACGTCGTCCTCGAATTGCGCGGCCGCCGGCGCGTGCCCGGCCGCGGCGAGCGCGATCGCGGAGACGGCGCACAATCGAGGCGCGTTCGAGCGTCGCGAACGAGAAAAGGGCATGGGCGAAGCCTTACGGTGGAGGGATTGGCGATGATCGGTTCGTTACCGTTACGGATATAAACGGCGGGTCGTCCACTCTCCGTCGGCCCGCGCGCGCGAAAAGACCAACCGATCGTGGAGCCGATAGGGGCGATTGACCCAAAACTCCGCCGAAAGCGGCGCGAGGCGGAAACCGCTCCAATGGGGCGGGCGCGGGATCTCGCCCTCCGAAAACCGGCCTTCGAGGTCGCGCACCGCGTCGGTCAGCGCGTCGTCAGTCTCCATCGGCCGCGACTGCGCCGACGCCCACGCCCCGATTTGCGAGCCGCGGGCGCGCGACGCGAAATAGGCGTCGGCTTCCCCGGGGTCCACCGGCGCGACGGCGCCGCGAAAGCGCACTTGCCGGCGGAGCGTTTTCCAATGAAAGACAAGCGCGGCGTGCGGCGCGCCGGCGAGCTGCCGGCCCTTCGCGCTCTCCAAATTGGTGTAAAACGTCAATCCGCGCGCGTCGGCGTCTTTGAGCAGGACGATCCGGGCGTCAGGCGCGCCGTCGGCGTCGATCGTCGCGAGCGTCATCGCGTTCGGGTCGTTCGGCTCGGTCTCGGTTGCGGCGGCGAACCACGCTTTAAACAGCGCGATCGGCTCATTCTCGGTAAAAACGTCGCCCTGATCGGCTTCGGCGGCGTAGGCCTCTTCCGACGGGGTGAGCGGCACAAACGACATGACGGCAAGTCCCATTAGGCGATACAGATGGCGGCGATGCGGCTGGTCGCCGACCGGCGATCGCCTCATACTACGGCGTTTTACAGCATTCGGGTCGGCGCATCGCGTTGACGTCGATCATTTTGGACAAAACGCCGCCCATGTCCGACAACACATATGGCCGCCTCTTCCGCGTCACCACTTGGGGGGAATCGCACGGGCCCGCCATCGGCTGCGTCGTCGACGGCTGCCCGCCGGGGATCCGCCTCGACGTCGCCGACATCCAAGCCGCGCTCGACAAACGCCGCCCCGGCACGTCCCGCTTCGTCACCCAGCGCCGCGAACCGGACGCGGTCGAGATCCTCTCCGGCGTCTTCGAAGACGAGCGCACCGACGGGCCCCGCACGACCGGCACGCCGATCAGCCTGGTGATCCGCAACGTCGATCAACGCTCGAAAGACTATTCCGACATCCGCGACACGTATCGACCCGGCCACGCCGACTTTACTTACGACGCCAAATACGGCGTGCGCGATTATCGCGGCGGCGGGCGCTCGTCGGCCCGCGAGACGGCGACTCGCGTCGCCGCGGGCGCGATCGCCGAGAAGGTGCTCGCCGACGTACTCGGCGCGCCGGTCGACATCCGCGCCGGCCTCAGCGCCGTCGGCCCCCACGCGATCGATCCGGACGCGTTCGACTGGGACGCGCCGGCCGGCAACCTCTTTCACGCTCTTAGCGCCGACGCGGTCGAGGCTTGGGAAGACGCCCTCGACGCCGCGCGCAAAGCGGGCTCGTCCTTGGGCGCGACGATCGAAGTGCGCGCCGCGGGCGTGCCGGCGGGGCTCGGCGCGCCGGTTTACGGCAAACTCGACGCCGACCTCGCCGCGGCGATGATGTCGATCAACGCCGTTAAAGGCGTCGAAATCGGCGCCGGCATGGCCGCCGGGCGCTTCGCCGGCGAGGCGAACGCCGACGAGATCGTGATGAAAGACGGCGCGCCGCATTTCCTGACGAACAACGCCGGCGGCGTCCTCGGCGGGATTTCGACCGGCCAAGACGTGCGCGTCACGTTGGCGATCAAGCCGACCTCGTCGATCCTCACCCCGCGCCGCACGATCACCCGCGACGGCGATGAGACGACGGTCGTCACCAAAGGCCGCCACGACCCCTGCGTCGGCATCCGCGGCGCGCCCGTCGCCAAAGCGATGGCGGCCTGCGTCTTGGCCGACCACGCCCTGGCGCACCGCGCGCAATGCGGCGCGCGGTCATAACCCGCGATTAAGCGCCCTACGGGCGTCGCGGCTTATCGGAACGACACGGTCTCCGCCATCTGCGTCGCCTCCCCGCGACGCCCGAAAGCCCGCCGAACCCGTCATGAGCATCCACGACGCAAAGCCCCCCGGCGCGAAAGATCGCATTCGACGACGTAGCCCGCGGCGCGTTCAGGCGAGACAACAGGGGTGTGAATAAGTTTCGGAAGTTTGACCCGCGCGACCGTACTCTGTCGCTCAACACGACCCCAACTGTGACGAATCACTCACGGTAGTCTATCGTCAGTCGGGATGGCGAAAGTCGCTAGAATCCGTCTCAGCGCCTTCGAAGTCAAATGTCCGACTTGGCGTATGAGCGGACATAGAAGCTCCACGTCGGTTAGGCCGTATGGTCCCGTTCTAAAACCACTAGGAAAGCATCGAAAAGTTTAGGCCATACCGGGCGAGGTACTTTGCAAGCCGATCCGCGTCATTTCCCGACGTTTTTTTCTTTCGGGACGCTGCAAACAACTTTCTACCGGCCTCGCTCTGAGATTTTGAGGCCCGGCAGGCCCTTATAACCTCCGCCAACTGGACGATATCGAACCTGTCGATCTCCGTCGCGTCTTCTACGAAGTCAGACACGAGCGTAAAGTCATCGTCCGCTGACGTATCACTCCATAGCTTGTTCAGACCGTCGATTTCAGCTTGCACCATCGACTTTGTAATGCGCCCACGCTCCGCCAAGGTGACCAAACGTGTCGCGGACGCGGAAAGATCCCTGAAGTTACCGTCCCACGACGATGAAGGGTCTTTCGCAAACTTCAGGTATGCCCGTTTTGCGTCCGCCGCGAAGGCAATCCGCTCGCCTTTTTCGCGCATGGCACGGGCAAGCTCGTGATCGAGGTTCGGCTCTATGTCCTCACGCCGGTCACTGATAGCAGGTAGCTGGAATGTCCAGAGGTTCAGTCTTGCATAAAGATCCGCACGGAAACGCCCCTCTGAAACCAATGCAGGCAGCTCGGCACTTGATGCGCCAATCAGCTGAAACCGGCTTTCTACCCACTGGTCAGAGCCAAGCGGGTAAAAACGCCCCGTTTCAAGTGCATTCAAAAGCATCGCCTGATCATCAAGCCCCAACGCCTCGATCTCATCCAGAAACAAAATACCCTTGTCCGCGGCCCGCAAAAGCCCTTTGCGTTCCGTTGTCGACCCGTGCCACCCGCGCTTTTGGCCGAACAACATCGGAAGCGCATGTTCGCCACGAACTGTTGCACAATTCAGTTCGACAAACGCCCCCTCTACCTGGTGCTTCGCCTTTTTGAGATCATATAGACGCCTCGCCAAAAGGGACTTCCCCGCGCCGGTTGGCCCAAGCAAAAGGACAGGCGCAGTCGAACTGACCGCTATCTTCTCCATACGGTCAATCATTTGACCGTAGGCGGCATTCTTTGTGTGAACCCCTCCGCGGAGGATACTCGTCGCCTCGGAGCGCTCATCCTCGAAACGATGCGCAAGACGGTCGTATCGCGACAAATCAAGATCGATGATCGAGTAACGCCCGTTAATTGGCGACTTATTCGGTGGCGGACTCGACTGGATGAGTTTCGCTGGGATGTACCGCGCCTCGGCCAACAAGAACGCGCAAATCTGGAATACGTGCGTACCCGTCGTCAGGTGCAGCAGTATATCGTCGGCTATAGGATCGAATTCTTCGCGTATCGCAAAGTCCAACAGACCTTCATAGACCTCTTCAAAATCCCATGGGTCCCTTGGGTCGAGCAGGACAAGCTTTGTTTGCGTCTCAGGGCTGATCCGCTCCGTATCCGAGGCGAGCAATTCGGCGAGCTTCTGATAACGCCTGCCGTAGAGCAGGATTGTTTTTCCGATCAGCAAATCTTCGTGCTGATGGAGAGCCAAAGTTGGTCGCCACCTGTTCCACCGGTCGGGTCCCTTCCCGGCGTCAAGATTCGTCCCTACCGAGCTAATGAGTACGTGTCGCTTCATTGGCTTATCGTATTTGCTAATTATTTATAATATTTTCTATTTTCCGGAAGCTCAAGATTCGCACCTCCGCACTAAGTTATTGTTTTTATAATATTATTTTTTTTCGAGAAAATGCTTTTATGGTCGCAAGAGTGACGGCATCCTTTCATTGTTACTGAGGAACAGAACAAACCGCAGGCAATCCGGCCTGCTTCGCAAAGGGGATCGCTGATTTGAACATGGTCAGCGATCCCGCCTCAGCGGAACGACTTGAGGAGATGAAAATGAGCAATTTCGACGTGATAGCGGAGCCTGATAGTCGCCCCGTCAAAATGTGGACGCGAGGCGTACCCGTCGAAACCGAAGCGCTCGACCAGCTACGCCGCGCCGCATCCATGCCGTTCGTGTTTCAACATCTCGCCGTTATGCCGGATGTCCATGTCGGCAAGGGTTCGACGATTGGCTCCGTCATTCCAACCAAGGGCGCCATTATTCCTGCGGCGGTCGGTGTCGACATTGGCTGCGGCATGATGGCGGCACGAACCAGCCTTACCGCATCCGACCTTCCCGATCACCTGAAAGGCTTGCGCTCGGCAATCGAGGCAGCAGTTCCGCATGGCCGAACGTCAGGGCGTCGCAGCCGTGACAAAGGCGCGTGGGGCGAGCCGCCGGCCGAAGTCGTCGAAACGTGGGGAGGTCTTATGGGTCGCTTCGCAGCAATTACGGAGAAGCACGGCAAGCTGAAAAATACAAACAACGTCAACCATCTGGGTACGCTCGGAACGGGAAACCATTTCATTGAGGCATGCCTGGATGAAGAAGACCGAGTTTGGTTTATGCTTCATTCCGGCTCCCGCGGGGTCGGGAACGCAATCGGACGGCACTTCATCGCACTTGCCCAAAAGGAAATGGAGCGGTTCTTCATCAGCTTGCCAGACCGTGATCTCGCGTACCTGGTGGAGGGGACGGACTATTTTGATGACTACATTGAATCGGTCGGCTGGGCGCAGGACTACGCGCTCGCCAATCGCTCGGTCATGATGCGGAGAGTGGTCGCAGCGGCACGTTCGGCGCTGGGCGTCAGCTTTGATGCTGAACTGGAAGCCGTCAACTGTCACCACAACTATGTTCAGCGTGAGAATCATTTCGGCGAAAACGTTCTCGTAACGCGTAAAGGCGCGGTGCGAGCGGCGGTCGGCGCGTTTGGCATTATCCCAGGTTCGATGGGTGCGAAATCGTTCATCGTCCGCGGCCTTGGCAACGCCGAGAGCTTTTGCTCATGCAGCCATGGCGCAGGACGTATCATGTCGCGTACGGCGGCGAAAAAAGCCGTGTCGCTCGAAGAACACGCGCGCGACGTTGCGCACGTGGAATGCCGTGTCGACGAAGGCGTCGTTGATGAAACGCCAAAGGCGTACAAGGATATTGACGCGGTCATGGCCGCTCAGTCTGACCTGGTGGAGATCGTCCATACGCTACGCCAGGTGGTCTGCGTAAAGGGGTAGCCTCATGATCATCATCGACGGTTCGCAAGGCGAAGGCGGAGGGCAGATCTTGCGCTCCGCCCTATCTCTTTCAGCATGTACGGGACAACCATTTCGCATCAGGAATATTCGGAAGAATCGGTCCCGCCCTGGATTAATGCGCCAGCACTTAACGTGTATTCGCGCCACGGAAGAGGTTTGCGGCGGCAAAGCTACCGATGCCCATATCGGCTCCACAGAGCTAACATTCTCACCGGGCGATATTCGCGGTGGGTCCTACAACTTCAATATCGGGACAGCTGGATCGACGTCGCTTGTCTTTCAAACTGTTCTGCCGGCGCTCCTCGCGGCGGACGAACCTTCCTGTGTCGAACTGAGTGGGGGCACTCATAATGCCGCCTCCCCTCCTTTTGAATTTATCGATGAAGTCTTCCTGCCGATGATTAAGCGGAGCGGTGGAATAGTTTCGGCAACCCTACAACGTCGCGGCTTCTATCCCGCGGGTGGCGGGCGTTGGACGGCTTTCATCGAACCACTACTGGAACCGCGTGATCTGACGCTTGAAGGCGCTTCGGCGACACCGTCGATCAGTGTGGAGGCGGCGACTGCAAACATCCCCGAGTCGATAGCGACGCGCGAGTTGGCGACGGCAAAGGATATGCTCGGCTTGCCGGATGACGCCCTTACGCAAAAAGTCTACGAAAGCGATGGACCAGGAAACGTGGTCCTCATTCGGATCGATTGGCCCGAACGGCGCGAGATCGTGACAGGCTTTGGCAAACATGGCGTCTCCGCGGAGACCGTTGCGAAGCGCGCATGTGCGGAAGCTAAATCGCTCATCGCGCACGGAGGGGTCGTTGGGCCTCACCTCGCCGACCAGCTCTTACTACCTATGGCGCTTGGCGCGGGCGGACAATTCGAAACCGCTGAACCATCCGCACACTTTGTATCGTCCGTCGATGTGATCAAAGCGTTTCTAGACGTCGAGATCACCATCAAGGATGGTGGGACTGAACATTACTTCATCAAAGTAGAAAGAATATCCCGACTAATTAGTAATTGACGTTTTGGTTTGACCCAAACCCGGTCTTTCTAATTGAGATTGGAGCCTTGCGGCGAGCAGACTCGTTGTATCGCGCGTCACGTCGAGGCGGACGCGCATAGGGTATCCAAAATGGACAACGCGACGTCGCGGGGCGGGTAATCAGCCTCGATCCAGGCGTCTTCTGCGGCGTTGAGCGTTCGCGTAACGGCCGGGCCCGGCGCGACGCCGCGGGCGACGACGTCGGCGCCTTTGAGCGGGAAATCGGGCGGCGACCAGGCGGCCGCCAGCGCTGTATGCGCCGACCATCTGTGTGCGTCGGGGTCCTGCGCCGCGCGCACGGTCAACGCGTCGGCGAAGGCGGGCGCGCCGAGCCGGTAGAGCCGCTCTTTGACGGCGCGTTCATCCGCGAGCGGATCGAGCGTTGCGGCCGCTTCCGCCGCGTCGTGCGCGCGCGCCGCGTCGGCGTTCGACAGGCGCAGCGCTTCGGCGAGCGTGCGCCCGGCGCCGTCACGGCGAGCGTCGCGCCATGACGCGGCGTAAAGGACCGCAAGCCCCAAAGCCGCGGGCGCATCGGGCGCGGCGTCTTTAAGACGCGCAAACGCGTCGATGTCGGGCGCTTCGGGCCAAACGGCGCCTAGGACGCCGGCCACGTCCATCGCGCGCACCGCGACCGCGGCGCGGGCGAGCGCCAGCGTTTTCGTGAACTCGTCGCCGACGCGTTCGGCGGAGAGACGCGCGATCCCCGCGCGTTCGGCGGCGCACGCCGCGAGCCCCGGCTCGTCAAACGCATCGGCGAAGCGGGCGGAAAACCGAAAGAAGCGCAAAATGCGCAAATAGTCCTCGCGGATGCGCGCGACCGGATCGCCGATGAACCGCACGCGGCCGGCGCGCACGTCCGCCAACCCGTCGACGGAGTCGTGAAGGACGCCGTCCGCCCCCAGATAAATCGCATTCAATCGGAAGTCGCGCCGCGCCGCGTCCGTCGCCCAGTCGCGCGTGAAGGCGACGACGGCGCGCCGCCCGTCCGTTGCGACGTCGGCGCGCAGCGTCGTCACCTCGACGCCTTGCCCGTCGACGATCGCCGTGAGCGTCCCGTGGGCGAGACCCGTGGGCGCGGATTTCAGGCCCGCGGCGTCGAGGGCGGCGGCGACGACCGGCGGCTCCAGGCGTGTGGCGACGTCGACGTCGCCCGGCGTCAAGCCGCGCAGCGCGTCGCGCACGCACCCGCCGACGAAGCGGGCGGCGTCCGGCTCGACGGCGTTGAGCGCGGCGAGCGCTCGCGCGCCCGGCGCGCCGGGACGGGCCCACGCGAAAGCGGGGTCGGCTGCGACGTCGACGCGCCGCGCGCCGGCGCCGCTCACGGTTCGTTCGCGGCGGGGGCGGCGGCCGGGCTTGCGGGCGCGCCCGCGGTCTCGGCAGGACCGAGCGCTTCGGCGAGCGACCGCAAGATCCCGGCGGTCAGCCCCCAGACGTGATGCTCGCCGTGCGGGACGGCGAACATGTTGTAGCGCACGCCTTGATGCTCCCGCGTCTCGATAATGTGATTGTTGAGATCCAAGATATAGTCGAGTGGGATTTCAAATATTTCCGCGACTTCTCTCGGGCAAGCGCGCAAGGCGGCCTCTGCGCGCACGACGCCGACGATCGGCGTGACGGCATAACCGAGACCGCCCTGGTGCACGCCCATGGATCCGACGACGTCGACATCCGCCGCGGACAAGCCGACTTCTTCGCGCGCTTCGCGCAGCGCCGTTGCGACCCGGTCCGTGTCGCCCGGATCGACCCGCCCGCCGGGGAACGCGATCTGGCCCGCATGCGAGGGCATGTCGGCGGCGCGCACCGTCAACAGAACGCTCGGGCGCCGCCGCGCGACGATGGCGACGAGGACTGCCGCGTCCTTGCGCGGTTGCGCCCAACGCTTTTCGAAACGTTTGTCGCCGACGAGATGCGGATTGATCTCGCGGAACATCGCCCGCACCTGAGCCGCGTCGGCGCGGGCCAGATTGCGCGCGACGCGATCGCGCAAGGCGCGCGGTTCGGCGGCCTCGATCGGGGCGGCGGTGGTCGACCGGGTCAACGATGGTCCTCGCTGTTGATGACGCCGGCGTCGGCGAGCGGAAAGAACGCGCCGCCGGATGCGACGCCGAAGCGCTCCTCGCCGTCCATCTGGCGGTATTCGCCGCGGGCGGCCAAGTCGTAATAAACGGGTCGGGCGACGCGCGCCCACAGGCCGCGGCGGATATGGATATAGGGACGCGGCGCGACGTCCGCAGCCCCGCGCGCGGCGAGCGCGGCGGGCGGGCGGCGCATGACGACCGGGTGCGCGGCGTCCGCCGCGACGACGTCGCCGACGTTCGTTGTGAAGACGAGCCCGGCGGGACCCCCGTCGTCACGCGGGCGCGCCTCCATGGCGACGGCGATAAAAGGCGCGTCCTCAACGTGAAACGAGAGCTTTTCGGCCGGCGTCACCAGAACGTAGCCGTCCGGGTCCTTGCGAATGACGCGGGAGAGCAGCCGCACCAGACGCGCCCGGCCGATTGGCGAGCCCTCGTGGATCCAAACGCCGTCGGCGCGGATGACGAGGTCGATCGCGCCGCAATAATCCGGGTTCCACTTTTCGAGCGGCAAGTCGCCGCCGTCATTCGCCTCCGCCCCGGCGACGGCCGCCGCATACCGCATCAGGTCCGTCATAAAAAAACGGCCCCGCCTAGCGGGGCCGCTCCTATTTTGTCGGCCGACGACCGAGACTTACCGCCCGTCGCAAGCAATGCAGCGCGCATACGTCCCGTTCGGGTCGTTGAACTCGTTGAAAAACGCCGCTTCACGCTCCACGCCGGCGATCAGCTTACGCAGCGCGGACTGGTGGCGGCGCGCTTCGGCCTTGTCGAAGCCGGCCATTTTGAGGGCCCGCGACGACATGCTGCTGAAGAACTTCTCGAGCGGGTTCACTTCTTCGACCATGTCGACCGTGTCGTAGGTTTCGATCTTGGCCAAGCGGGCGGCCGCCGCGATCGCGTCGTCATAGCTGCCGAGATTGTCGACGAGTTTGAGATCGAGCGCTTTGGAGCCGATCCAGACCCGGCCCTGACCGATCTCGTCGACATAAGCGGTATCGAGACCCCGACCTTCCGCGACGACGCTCAAAAACTCAGCATAGCCATGTTCGATCGACTGCTGGAAAATGTCCTGCCAGACCTCGGGTATCGGGCCCAGCCCTGCGGCGGTGATCGGCGAGAGCGTCGACGTGCCGACGCCGTCGACGTAAACGCCGACTTCGGCGGCGGAATTCTCAAACGTCGGGATAAAGCCGAAAATGCCGATCGACCCGGTGATCGTCGTGGGCGCCGCCCAGATCTCGTCGGCGGCCGCTGAGATCCAGTAACCGCCAGAGGCCGCGAGCGAGCCCATCGACACCACGACCGGCTTGCCGGCTTCTTTCAGCGCGAGGACGCCGTCGCGCATCACTTCCGACGCGAAGGCGGATCCGCCGCCGCTATCGACGCGCAAGACGACGGCTTTCACGTTTTCGTCGTCGAGCGCTTTTTTGAGATATTTCGCGATCGTATCGCCGCCGGCGGCGACGCCGGGCGGTTGGCTGCCGTCGACGATCGTACCGGCCGCCGTGATGACGGCGATGTTCGGCGCGTCGCCGTCTTCGACGTCTTCCAGCGCCTCAAGATATTTGTTGAGACCGATCCGCTTGAACGACTTGCCTTTTTTGTCCTTGCCGAACGTTTCCTGCAAGAATTCGAGCTGGTCGGGGCGCGACATCAGCGTGTCGACGAACCCGTAATCGAGCGCGGCTTTGGCCATGTCGCCGCCGGCGGCCCGAAGGATGTCGGCATACTCGTTGGCGTAGCGCTTGACTTCGCCTTGGTTGAGCGTGCGCGCGCCTTCCACCGACGAGGCGTACTGGTTCCAAAGGACCGAGAGAAACGCGCGATTGGCCTCTTTCGCCGGCTCCGACATGTCGTCGCGAATGAACGGCTCGATCGCCGACTTGAACGTCCCCACACGGAAGACGTTCGTCGTCACTTTCAGTTTTTCGAGGAACGACTTGTAGTAGGTGCCGTACCGGCCGTAGCCGGTCATCATCACCGATCCGAGATCGTTCATGATGATCTTGTCGGCGCGCGAGGCCAGAAGATATTGGGACTGCGTGTACGAGTCGCCGACCGCGACGACTTGCTTTCCGCCCTCCTTAAACTTGTCGAGCTCGTCCGCGAGATAGTGCAGTTTCGACGCGCTGGACGACGGCACGAACATGCCGCCGAGATCGAGCACGATCGCTTTGATGCGCTCGTCGTCTTTGGCGGCGCGAATGGCGCGCACCAAGTCGTGCACCTCGATCGGGTCCGGGTCGCTCCCGCCGAAGGCTTCTTCAAGCGCTTCTTCAAACGGGTCGGGCGTCGCCGCCTGTTCGACGATCACGCCCCTGGGGTTCAAGACCAGCGCCGCGCCCTCAGGGACTTTCACTTCCGACTTGCCGCCGGAAAAATCGCTCATCGCCGCGGCGACGAGCCCGAGGATCACAATGAGCAAAAACAAGCCCACAATGCCCTGCAATAATAAAAGAAGGCCGATCAGCAGTTTGCCGAACCCTTTGATGAAGCCCCAAACGGTCATTTGATCCTCGCTCGATGACACGGAATTCCCCTAACAAAACGCAACGCCGCGGCGGCGCGCCGACAACCGCGCGGCTGGTCTCAGACGGCGACAGGCGCACGCCCCGCGCGCTTTGCCCCCGCAAATCCTGGCCGGAGTGTTACAGACGCCGGTGAATTCGGCAATAACGCCCCCCGGCGGCCGGCTTTCAACCACGCTTTCGCGCGGCGGTCTCCTGCCGCCTCCGAAACGTCGGTTGCAAACCCTTTGATGACAAGGCGAAATCGACGACGCGCCCTCATTCGCCGTCGAACCGTCGCGGCCTCGATCGTGCATCGAGCGCAAAAAACACGTACAAGCGAGCTTATGAACGACGACGACCTGTTGCGCGAATTCGACACCGCCGCCGCCGCCTTCCAGGACGCCGCCAAGGCGCTCAACGCCGTCGTGTTCGGCCAGGAGGACGTCGTCGCCCTGTCCTTGGCGACGCTCGCCGCAGGCGGGCACGGTCTCCTCGTCGGTCCCCCTGGGGTTGCGAAGACTTTGTTGGTCTCCTCGCTCGGCGCGGCGCTCGGCTTGCGCTCAAAGCGCATTCAATTCACGCCGGACCTGATGCCGGCGGACGTTCTCGGCGCGGAAGTGCTTGAAGACGGCGACGACGGCAAACGCACGTTCCGCTTCATTCCCGGACCGATTTTCGGCCAGCTGTTGATGGCCGACGAAATCAACCGCGCGAGCCCGCGCACCCAATCGGCGCTTCTACAGGCGATGCAGGAGGGCTACGTGACGGTCGCCGGCGCGCGGCACGATTTGCCGCAGCCGTTCCACGTCCTCGCGACGCAAAACCCGATCGAGCATGAAGGCACCTATCCGCTGCCCGAAGCCCAACTTGACCGTTTCTTGATGCAGATCGATGTCGCCTATCCCGAGCGCGACGCCGAAAAACGCATGCTTGCGGCGACCACCGGCGCGCAAGCTCAAGAGATCGCCGCGCATTTATCGCCGGACGACCTCATGAAGGCGCAAAGCGTCGTGCGCGCGATGCCGATCGGCGACGCGCTCGTCGACGCCATCTTAACGTTGACCCGCAGCGCGCGCCCGGAGCCCGTAGACGCCCTCGCGGGCGGCGCGCCGAACGGCGCAGGCAATGGCGCAGGCGAAGGCCCGGGCGAGGCCAAGGATTTGCGCGCGCTCGTCAACGCGTCGGTCGCGTGGGGCCCCGGCCCGCGGGCCAGCCAGGCGCTCTCGCTCGCCGCCCGCGCGCTCGCCCTGATCGACGGGCGGCGCGCGCCCTCGCCGGACGATTTGCGCCGGCTCGCGGGGCCGGTGCTTCATCACCGGCTGGCGTTGACGTTCTCCGCGCGTGCGGACGGCATGACGCCGGCCGCGCTGATCGCGCAACTGACCGAGGCCGCCCTCGGGAGCGGCGCTTGAGCCGGCCGCCGCTTTTCGGCGGGACGGCGGAACGAGCGGGCCGAGGCGAGGAGGCGATCGCCGTGCGCCGCGACGCCGAACGCTTGGCGTCCGCCAGGGACGCGGTTCTGTTGGAAGCCCGACGCCTCGCCGCGAACGTCGCGGTCGGATGGCACGGCCGACGACGCGCCGGCCCCGGCGAAACCTTCTGGCAACATCGCGCTTATGCGGCGGGCGATCCGACGAGTTTGATCGATTGGCGCCAGTCCGCTCGCGCAGCCGACCGGCTTTATGTTCGTCAAAACGAATGGGAAGCCGCCGCAACGTTTTGGGCGTGGCGCGATCCGTCCGACCGGCTGGATTATGCGTTTGACCCGCGGGCGACGACGAAGCGCCGCCGGGCCGACGTTCTGTGCGCCGCCGCAGCCTTGATTTTCGCCGCCGCAGGCGAGCGGATCGGGGTCCTCGGTCCCGACGCGCGCGGGCTCTCCGGCCGCGCCGCGCCGGCGCGGTTTCTAGAAGCGCTGGGCGTCGGCGCCGGATCGACGCCGGGATCGACCCCAAAATCAGCGGCTGCGCCCGTCCCCCCGCATGGCCCCGGACGCCTCGACGGCGCGGGCGTTTTGATCGTGAGCGATTTTTTCGCCGGCGTCGGTGCGATCGCCGATTCGGCGCGCGATCTAGCCTCTTCCGGCGCGCGGGGCGTCTTTTTGCAAATTAACGATCCGGCTGAGGAGGATTTTCCGTTCGCCGGCCGGACGCAGTTTCACGACGCGGGCCGCCCGCGGCCGCTCACCTTCGCCGACGCCGAGGGCGTCGCGGCGGCGTATCGACGCCGTTTCGACGCGCGCCGCGCCCGCGTCGCAGAGATCGCCGCGGGGCTCGGTTGGACCGCGCTCACGCACCGCACCGACCGGCCGGCCGCGCCGACGCTCGCCGCGCTCGCCGCCGCGCTCGGCGAACGCGCCGGACGCTAGGCCGACGACGCGGGCCGTAAGGATCACGAGGAGGCGCCCCGTTGGGCCCGATCAGTTTCACCGCGCCGCTCTTGCTCGCCGCCCTCGCCGCCTTGCCGGCCTTGTGGCTGTTGATGCGCGCGACGCCGCCGCCGCCCGCCCGGGTGCGCTTTCCGGGCGTCGCCATCATGGACGGGCTCGCCGACCGCAAGCGCAGCGCGGCGCGCACGCCCTGGCCGCTCCTGGTGCTGCGCCTTCTGGCGGCTGCGCTCGTCATTATCGGGCTTGCGGGCCCCGTCGCCGACGCGCCTGACGCCGGCGTGCTACGCGGTCCGCTGATCGTCATCCTCGACGACACCTGGCCGGCGGCGCCGCGCTGGCGCGATCGCCGCCGCGCCGCCGAACGCGCCCTCGCCGAAGCGGACGCCGCAGGGCGGCCCGCCTATCTCCTAACGACGGCCCCGAAGACGGCGGCGCAAGCTGCGACCGCCGCCATCGGGCCGTTCTCCGCGAGCGACGCGCGCGAGCGGCTCGCGGGGTTGAAGCCGACGCCGTTCCGCGCCGATCTCACCCAGGCCCGCGCCCGCGTCGAGGCGCTTGCGGACGATTTGGCCGCGCCGGGCGCGGCTGACGTTCGATGGTATACGGACGGCCTTGAGAACCCGGGCGCGCGCGCCTTTCGCCAAGCCCTGTCGGCCCTCGGCCCGGTGACCGTCTACGGC
This sequence comes from Pseudomonadota bacterium, assembly GCA_039187035.1. GTDB lineage: Bacteria > Pseudomonadota > Alphaproteobacteria > Caulobacterales > Parvularculaceae > JAJFFW01. Next base: position 15,937 of record JBCCZS010000015.1, read on the forward strand.
GCCGGCGCCGTCGGCGTCCTCGCCGTTCGGCCCGCCGACCGCGCGGACGGCGCCGCGACGTTCGCCGTTGAAAGACCGGACGCCGCCGGCGCGTGGAGCGGGGCCCGCGTTGCGACCGCGCGCGACGGGCGGCGCCTGACCCGCGTGCCGGCCGCCATGCGCGCAGGCGAAGACCGGGTCGAGGTCGACCTCGGGCTCCCCCTCGCCTTGCGCAACGCGGTGGCGACCGTGCGTATCGACGGCGCGCGCAGCGCCGGGGCCGTGCGGCTCGCCGACGCCCGCGACCGCCGGCCGGCCGTCGCCGTCGTCACGACCGCCCGCGAGGGCGACGACGCGCTCCTTTCTGGGGCGCATTACATTCGCAAGGCGCTTTCGCCCCACGCCGCCATTCGCGACGCGTCGATTGACGCCGTCGACCGCGACAACGCGTCCGTCGTCATTTTGAACGACGTCGGGCGCATGCGGACCGACGACGCGGTGCGCCTGACGGACTGGGTCGAGGCCGGCGGGGTGCTCGTGCGTTTTGCGGGCCCGACGCTCGCCAAAGCGGTCCAGGACGGCGCGGACCGCGGCGCGCCGGGCGAGGATCCGTTGTTGCCGGCGCCGTTGCGCGGCGGCGGGCGCGCGTTCGGCGGCGCGCTTTCATGGGAAACGCCGCAGGCGATCGCGGCTTTCTCCCCGGACGGGCCCTTCGCCGACTTGTCGCCGCCGCCGGACGTGCGCGTGCGCCGCCAGGTCCTCGCCCAGCCCGGCGGAGAAACGTCCGCCGCCACCTGGGCCAGCCTGAAAGACGGAACGCCGATCGTCACCGGCGTGCGCCGCGGGGACGGCGTCGTCGCGCTTTTTCACGCCCCGGCGACGCCGCAATGGTCGGACTTGCCGCTCGACGGCGTCTTCGTCGATATGCTCCGCCGGCTGACGGCGCTCTCCGCGCTCGGCCCCCGCGTCGCCGAAGACGGGAGCGACGCGGCGTTCGCGCCCTTGCGCACGCTCGACGGGTTCGGCGTTCTCGGCGCGCCGCCGTCCGACGTCGCGTCGATCACCGCCGGCCAAGCCCAAAACGCCGCGCCCGAGCGCCCGCCCGGCTTTTACGGGGCCGCCGACGCGCCGATCGCCGTCAATACGGTGGGCGCCGACGAAACGCTCGCCCCCTCGACGTTTTCGGATTTACGCCCCTACGGCGAGGCGCCGCCGACACAGTTCGGGCCGCCGCTTTTGGTGGCGGCGCTGATGCTGTTGGCGTTCGACGTCCTCGCGACGCTTCTTTACGGGCGCGTGCGCCCGCGACGGCGCAAGGCGCGCGCCCCGGCCGCCGCGCCGGCCTTCGACAAAGCGGCGGCGATCGCGTTCGCTGTTTTGTGCTGCGCCGCGCCAGCGGAGGTGCGTGCACAGATCAATGCGCCGATTGACGAAAAGGCGGCCGACGCGGCGTTGATGACCCGCCTCGCCTTTGTGCGCTCCGGCGACCCGCAGGTCGACCGTCTGGCCGAAGCCGGCCTCGCCGCTTTGTCGAAAACGCTTTACGACCGCACCTCGCTCGAACCGGCCGCGCCGATCGGCGTCGATCCGGCGACCGACGATCTTTCGGTCTATCCGTTCCTCTATTGGCCCGTGACCGCGAACGCGCCGGCGCCCGCGCCCGAGGCGATCGCGGCGCTTGAAGATTTCATGCGGTTCGGCGGGCTCGTTCTGTTCGACACGCGCGACGACGAACGCGCGCCCGGCGGTGCGGTGACGCCCGAGCGCACGCGCTTGCGGGAAATCCTCACGCAGCTCGACACGCCCCCGCTCACCCCATTGCCGGACGGCCATGTTTTGACGCGTTCGTTTTATCTCATCGACGATTTGTTCGGCCGCATGCGGGCCAACCCGGTCTGGGTGCAGGCCGCGGGCGACGCGAACGACGCCGTGACCCCGTTGATCATCGGCGGTCGCGATTGGGCCGGCGCTTGGGCGCGCGACGCGTCGGGCCGGCCGCTCGTCGCGCCGGGCCGCGGCGGGCCCCGCGCGCGGGAGATGAGCCTGCGCGCCGGCGTCAACATCGTAATGGTCGCATTCACCGGCAATTATAAGTCGGACCAGGTCCACACCCCCATTCTCCTTGAACGGTTGGGGAGACGATGAGCGCGCTCGGGATCGCTTTCGACCCGCTCGTCCCGCCGGCGGTCTTCATCGTGCTCGCCGCGGCCTGCACGCTCACCGCCGCCGTCGCGCTCGTGCGCAACCCCGCTGCCGGCGCCGCGCGCGCGCTCGCTTTCGGCGCGCTGTTGCTGTTCCTCGCCGGCCCGGAACGCCGCGACGCGGAGACGACGCCGCTCGCCGATTTGGCGCTGATCGTCGTCGATCGATCGGCCAGCCAAACGCTCGGCGACCGCGCCGAAACGACGGACGCGGCGCTTGCGCGACTTGAGGCGCGCCTCGACGCGCTCGGCACGGTCGAACGGCGGGTCGTCACGGTCGACGGGGCTGAAGAGACCCGCCTCGTCGAGGCCGTCGCCCAAGCCGCCGGCGAAGCGCCCGGCGCGCAACTCGCCGCGATCTTCGTCGTGACGGACGCGCGGTTTCACGACGGCGACGCCGCGCGCGACCGGTTGCGCGCCGCGACGCGCGCGCCGGTCCATATTCTCGTCACCGGCGCGCCCAAAGAGCGCGACCGCAAGCTGACGTTGACCAGCGCGCCGCGTTACGGCGTCGTGCGCGAAAGCGTGCGCATCGGCTTCCGTGTCGACGACGTCTCGGCAGAGCCAGGCCCGGCGGCGCAGACCGGCGCGCCGGTGGAGGTCGTTTTACGCGTCGACGGCGTGGAGACGGTTCGGCAGAAAATCCCCGTCGGGAGCGAAGTCGCGTTCGACGCGCCGCTTGAACGCCCCGGCCCGTTGGTCGTCGAGTTGGAGGTCGAGCCGCTAGCGGGCGAGCTCACCGCCCGCAACAACATCGCCGTATTGCCGATCACCGCGATCCGCGATCGCCTGCGCGTTTTGCTGATTTCCGGCGAGCCGCATCCGGGCGAACGGGTCTGGCGCAACCTCTTAAAGTCCGATCCCGCGATCGACCTCGTTCATTTCACAATCTTGCGCCCTAATCAGAAAACGTCGGACACGGCGCTTCAACGCGAATTGGCGTTGATCGAATTTCCGTATGACGAGCTTTTCATCGACAAGCTGTCCGAGTTCGATCTGTTGATTTTCGACCGCTACTCCTACCGCGGCGTTTTGAACGCGTTCCACTTCGACAATGTGGCGCGCTATGTCGAGCGCGGGGGCGCCGTTCTCGTCGCGTCGGGTCCGGAGTATAACGGGCCGCTCAGCCTCGCCGCGCAACGCACCTTGTCCTACATCTTGCCGGCCAAGCCGACCGCCCCGGCGCAAACCGGCCCTTATCGACCGCTCGTCAGCCCGCTCGGCGCGCGCCATCCGGTGACGGCCGACCTTCCGGAAACGGATTATTGGGGGCGTTGGCTGCGGATTATGCCGGTCAACGTCTTGTCCGGCGATACGCTGATGCAAGGGCCCGAGGACGACCCGTTGCTGGTCCTCGACCGGGTCGGCGACGGCCGCGTCGGGCTGCTTCTGTCCGATCACGTTTGGCTGTGGGCGCGGGGCTTTGACGGCGGCGGCCCGCACGGCGAGCTTCTGCGTCGTGTCGCCCATTGGCTGATGAAAGAGCCCGAACTTGAGGAAGAACGGCTTTTGCTGCGGCCGCAAGGCCGGGATCTCGTCGTCGAACGCCGCACGCTCGACGCGGAGAGCCCGCCGGTGGATCTGACGGGGCCCGACGGGTCGACCGCGGCGATCGCCATGGCGGCGTCCGACGAGGAGGGGCTCTTCCGCGCCGTGGTCCCGGATGCGCCGCGCGGTCTTTACCGGGCCCGGTCCGGTGATTTGTTCGCCGTCGGAACGGTCGGCGTCGCGGCTGCGCCGGAATTTCAGGACGTCGTCGCCGATATGGCCGCCGCCGAAACGTTGGCGCAGGCGGGCGACGGCGGCGCGTTTCGCTTGCGGCGCAGCGCGCGCGCGGGCGTCGATTTGCCGGCCCTGCGCCGCGTGCGCGATCGCCCGGGGGCGAAGGCCGGGCCCGGCTGGGCGGGGCTCGAGGCGAAAGACGCCGAGCGCGTCGACGCGGTCTCGACCGCGCCCGTCGCCCCGCCGGGGGCGTGGCTTGCGGCCGTCGGCGCGGCGCTCGCGCTCGGTTGGCGGCTTGAAGGCGGACGGCGCCCGCAGAAAGACGCCAAAGTCGGCCGTTAACGATATGGCTTAACGGCGCGTCAAATCCCGCCCGCCTACGTTCCGAGACAGTTGTCTCAAGGAGTAACGCCGATGGGCACCGCGCGCCCCCGTCGTCAGCAGGCTTCGTCTGGCCGAGCGGGGAAAAAGCCCGTCGGCGACCGCAAACCGGATCAAAAGAAAAAAACCGGCGGATTGTTCCGACGCCGGAATGCGACGCCGGTTGAGGAATTGCCGGCGATCAATGCGGCCGCGGGGCTCGACCGCGTCCTGCGCCAAAAAACCGAGCGGCCGGCCGCCGTCGGCGTCGATCCAGAGGTCGTCCGCGCCGCCCTCGCCCGCATCGAGGCGGCGCTGTTCGCCATCGACGACGTGCGCGAAATCGTCGAGCAGGCCCAAGACGTCGTGTTGTCGGCGCGCGAGCTTGAAGACGCCGGCGGGCGCGCCCTCCTTGCTGAAAGCTACGACGAGCTGCGCCAATCGATCGACCGCGCCGTTGACCAGTTCGACGAAAACGCGGCCCGCCTTGTCGGGTTCGAAGCCGAAGAACTCGTCGTCCCGCTCGTCGGGCAGGCTAGCTTGTCGGTGACGCCGATGCGGCTCGATACGTCGTCCGGCGGTCTCGGCCTCAGCCCGCCCCGCGACGCCTTTGCAAGCTTCGACGAGATCAAAGCGATCACCGCGGAGTTGGACGCCGCGTTAGCGCGCGCCGACCGGGCGGCGGCGGGCTATGTGGGCGACGCGCAATACTTGATCGCGCGGCTTGACGACCGCGCCCCGAAACAACCGCAGCGCGCCGGGCCCGCCTAATCGATATCGAATACGCACGCCTCGCCGATAGACGGACGCGCCACGCGCACTTGGACGAGACCTGGAAATTGCGTGCGCAACCGACCCGCCGCCCAACGGCAGAGATTCTCCAACGTCGGGCGTTCCAACCCGTCGATCTCGTTTAAGAGCGTATGGTCCAGCGTGTCGCGAAGCGCGCCGAGCGCGGCTTCTAAGTCGGCGAAGTCGGCGACCCAGCCGGTCGTCTCGCCCGGCTCGCCCGCAACGCTCGCCTCCAGCGTGAACGAGTGCCCATGCATGCGCGCATAGGGGCGGCCCGCCGCGGCCGCTTCCGGCGCGTCGATAAAATGGGCGGCGTCGAACTGTATCGACTTCGTGATCCGCATGGCCATGGCCGAACGCCTGCCTTTCTCCGGCGGTTTAATCAAGGCCGATCAATTTGTGGGTTTGCAGGCTCAAGCGCCATTGCGGGCGCTCCAGGCAATAAGCGATTGCAGCGCGCCGGTGCGCGTCGACGTCGGGCCCGTCCATCGGTTGCAGGAAGAAATGCTGAAAATCGAGATCGGCGAACCGTTCCGGCGGGGCGCTCGCCTGGGGGTAAACGAGTTTTAGTTCGTGGCCCGATCGTTGGACGAGCGGCGCGTCCGCTTTCGGGCTGACGCAAATCCAATCAAGGCCGGGCGGCGCGGCGATCGTGCCGTTGGTCTCAACCCCCACCTCAAAGGCCGACGCGCGCAGCGCCTCGATCAAATTGTCGTCCAGCTGCAACAAAGGCTCGCCGCCGGTGCATACGACATAGGGCCGCCCCGCCGCGCCGGAAACGCCCGGCGCGCCCGTCGCCGGATCGGCGTTGCGCCAAGAGGCGAGGACATGGGCGGCGAGCGCGTCGGCCGTCTCGAATTTGCCGCCGCCGCGCCCGTCGACGCCGATGAAGTCGGTGTCGCAAAACGTGCACACCGCGCCGGCGCGATCCGCCTCACGGCCTGACCACAGATTGCACCCGGCGAACCGCAAGAAGACGGCCGCCCGCCCGGTTTGCGCGCCCTCGCCTTGTAGTGTGCGGTAGGTTTCTTTGACGCTGTACACTAGAAGCCGCCGCGCCTCACCGGCTGGCGACATAGCGCCGCCAGCCCTCCGCCCGGAGCTTGCAGGCCGGGCACGTCCCGCAGCCATAGCCCCAATCGTGCCGCGTCGCGCGATCGCCGCGATAGCACGTATGCGAATGATCGACGATGACCTCGACGAGCGCGCGACCGCCGAGGCGTTCGGCGAGCGACCAGGTCTCGGCTTTGGTCAGCCGCATAAGCGGCGTTTCAAACGCAAAATCGGCCTCCATGCCGAGCCGCAACGCGGACAATTGCGCATCGAGGGTCTCGCGGCGGCAGTCGGGATAACCGGAGAAATCCGTTTCGCACATGCCGCCGACAAGAACGCCGATCCCGCGGTTATAGGCGAGCGCGCCGGCGAGCGTCAGAAAGACGAGGTTGCGCCCCGGCACGAACGTCGTCGGCAACCCGCCCCCTTCTTCGACGATCTCGGCGTCACGCGTGAGCGCGGTCTCGCTGATCGCCCCCAAGCCTTGCAAATCGATGAGTTGATCCGCCCCTAGGCGGTCCGCGAGACCGGGAAAGCTCGTCTGCATGGCCGCGCGCACCGCAACGCGCGCCTCAAGCTCGACGGCGTGGCGTTGGCCGTAGGCGAAGCCGACCGTTTCGACCGCCCGGTACCGCTCAAGCGCCCAGGCGAGCGCCACGGTCGAGTCCTGACCGCCGGAGAACAAAACCAGCGCTTTGTCGGCGTCTAACGCGCGCATCGCCTTCCCTTCGCAGCGTCGAGCAGCGGACCGCTGCAGATAGACCCGACGCCGGGCCGGTGCAATGTTGGCGCATGAGCGATGCGCCCGTCGTCCTTTACGTCACCGCGCCGGACGACCGGGTCGCCGACACGTTGGCGCGCGCGCTTGTGGACGAACGCCTGGCGGCCTGCGTCAACGTCTTGCCGGCCGGGCGGTCATTTTTTCGGTGGGACGGCGCCGTTCAGGCGAACGCGGAATGCGTGCTCCTGGTGAAAACCGTCGCCTCCCGACAGCACGCAGCGCGCGCGCGCATCCTCGCCTTACACCCCTACGACACGCCGTGCGTTCTGGCGTTCCCGGCCGATCCCGACGGCTCGGCCCCGGCATTCGTGCGGTGGTTGGCCGACGAGACGACGCCGCCAGGCGAATAGGGCGCGGAGACGTCGACCCGGCGTTAACCGTACGCGAAGTTTTTGCTCGTATAGGTTGCTGCGTCGCCGATGGACACGTCCTACCGCTTCACGGGGTTCGCACCGCCACCCGACGAACCGCAAGCGACGGCGACCGTTCCGAGCGCATTGCGCGCGCCGCGCAACGCCACCCTGACCGACGCGTTCGGGAGCGAGCGCCGCAGGACCGTCACCGCCAGCACCGGTCCTGCGGCGCGCCCCCGCGCCCTTCTAATGCCGGCCCCTTCGGGCATTTGAATTCCGCGTTCGTCCGCGCCACAACCGGCGTCACCCGACCGCGGTGAGGAAACGGCGCATGAAGCTATTCGGCTATTGGCGATCAAGCGCGACCTACCGCATCCGCATCATTCTCGCGCTGAAGGGGCTCGATTACGCCTATCAGCCCGTCAACCTCCTGGCCGGCGAACAACGCGACGACGCCTATAAGAGCGCCAACCCGCAAGCGCTCGTCCCGACGCTTGTGACCGACGACGGCGCGCGCCTGACCCAATCGCTCGCGATCGCAGCGTATCTTGAGGAGGTTCATCCGTCCCCGTCGGTGCTCCCGACCGACCCCGTCGCGCGAGCGCAGGCGCGCGCGATCGCCGCGGCGATCGCCTGCGAGGCGCAACCCTTCATGAACCTGCGCGTTCAACGACACCTCAAACGCGACCACGACTTTGACGACCCTAGCCTCGCCGCTTGGCTGGAGCGCTGGGCGGGGGGCGTCTTGCGGGTTCTTGAGACCACGGCGCGCGAAGCGGGCGGGGCTTACTGCGTCGGCGCCGCGCCGGGATTGGCGGACGCGTTTCTTATCCCGCAGCTTTACGCGTCGCGTCGCTTCGGTATGGCGCTCGACGCCTATGAGACGCTTTTGACGATCGAACGACAGTGCCTCGAACACGACGCCTTCCAAGCGGCGCATCCCGATCGCCAACCTGACGCCCCGCCCCCCAGCGACGGAGACCACGCGCCATGACGCCCCTTATTTTTTCCATCGGCGGCAAACATCCCGTCATCCACGACACGGCCTGGATCGCGCCGGGCGCGGTCGTGTGCGGCGACGTCGAGATCGGACCCGAAGCGTCGATCTGGTACGGCTGCGTGTTGCGGGCGGACACGAACCGCATCCGGGTCGGCGCGCGCGCAAACGTTCAAGACGGCACGGTCATCCATTGCGACGCGCCCGAACAAAACGGCGCGCCGACGATTATCGGCGAGAACGCGCTCGTCGGCCACAAATGCCTCCTGCACGGCGCGACCGTCGACGACGGCGGCTTTGTCGGCATGGACGCAACGCTCCTGGAGCGCGCCCGCGTCGAGACCGGCGCCATGCTTGCGGCGGGGGCGTTTTTGACGAACGGCAAGGTCGTGCCGACGGGCGAGTTGTGGGCGGGCCGGCCGGCCAAAAAGTTCCGCGACTTAAAGAACGCCGAAGAAGGGCTCGCCCTCATGGCGGCGGCGCATTACGTGGCCGAAGCCAAAACGCACCGCACGGCGCTCGCCGAATAACGCCGCTCACCAAAGCCGTACGCGTTCCGACGGCGGAAGATACATCGCGTCGCCTTGCGACACGTCGAACGCGTCGTACCAAGCGTCGGTGTTCCGCACGACGCCGTTCACGCGAAACTTTGAGGGCGGATGGGTTTGGCGGCGCGCCATGGCGCGCATCGCGTCGTCCGTCGCGATTAATCGCTGGTGCTGGGCGCTGCCGAGAAAAAAGCGTTGCGCGCCGGTGAACCCGTCTATCACGGGCGGCGCGCCGTCGTAGCGTTCCTGCGCATATAACTCGTACGCGCGGTACCCGACCGACGTGCCGACGAGATCGCCGACGATTTCGCCGATCATTTGTTCGGCGGCGAGGCGCACCCCCGGCGCGACTTCATAGCCGCCATATTGCGTCTTTAATTTTGCGATCCGCGTTTCGTATCCGGCGCGCGCCGTCGGCGTCCACCAATCGCGCAAGGCGCCCCGGCGGTCGAATTTCGCCCCCTGGTCGTCCAGAGCGTGGCCGAATTCATGGGCGATCGACACCCCGAGCGAGCCGAAGTTCACCGCCGGATCGGCCGCAGGATCGAAGAACGGCGCGAACAGCGCGCCGGCGGTGAGGAAAATTTTGTTGTACTGCTGATGATATCCGAGCCCGACGCGGTGGGCCCCCATGTTCCAATCGCCGTAGCGCGTCACGGGGGCGCCGATCCGCGCGCGCGACGCCGCCCACTGATAATCCGCGATCCGTTGGACGTTGCCAAAAAGGTCGTCTTCCGCCGTCTCAAGGCCCGACCAATCGACGCCCGCCTTCGGCTCGCCGACTTCGAAGACGACCGCGTCCAGTTTTGCAAGCGCTTCGGCGCGCGTCGGCGGATCCATCCAATCGGCCTCAAGGAGACGCTCGCGAAACGCCCGTTTCACATAATCAGCCATCTCTTCGACGAACTGCACGTAGTCGGACGAAAACCGCTTGGAGACGTAAACCGCGCCGACATCGTCGCGCAGGCGCCCCTGGACGAAGTCGACGGCGCGGCGTTCGCGCGGCGCGCGCGTCGACACGTCGTAGAGCGTCGTTTCGTAGAACGCGAATGCCGCCGCGCCGAACGCCTCGGGCAAGACGTCGGCGTGATTGTTCAGCCAGTGAAACGCCAGATAGGACCGCCAGGCGTCGACGGAAAAGGTTTCGAAGAGCGCGGCGCTCTCTTGGAGCGCGCCGAGCCCGATATTGATGTTTTGAAGGTCGGCGACGCCGCGCGCCTCAAGATAAGCCCCCCACGGGAAACCCGGCGCATACTGATCAAGCTTCGCCGTTGGGATCATGTTGAAGGCCGCGCCCGCATCGCGCAAGCGCGCCAGATCCCACATTACGCCGGCGAAACCCGTTTCCAAGGCGAGGACGTCGCGCGCGCGCTCGGCGGCGCGATCGACGCCGGCGCGGGCGAGCGTATCGGCGACATACTCCAGGTATGCGGCGCGCATCGCCGGAAACGGCGCCGCGTCGCTGTTGTAATAGTCTTGCGCCGGCAGGCCGAGACCGGTGACACGATATTGATCGATCGTCAGGACGTACCCGCCGCGCATGTCGACCGGCGGTTTGATCAGGAGATAAAAGATCGAACTCGACCGCGGATCGGCCATAAACGCCGCAACATCGTCGTACGTTTCGAGCGCCGCCACGGCGCGCAAATTCTCTAGAACGGGCGCGAGCCCGCGACGTTCAATTTCGTCCGTATTCATATAACTGCGAAAAAGGTCACGAACGCGCTTTTCGGCCGTGGCGGGGGCCGCCGGGCCGTCGGGCTCGGTGATGATGCGGTAGATCTCGTCGTCGAGGCGCGCCTGCGCAGCCCACGGTTCGCCGTAGACGGTCCGTCCCTGCGGCATCGGCGTCGATTCAAGCCAGCCCGCATTGACGTAGACGTAAAAGTCGTCGCCCGGCGCGATCTCGTCGCTGAGATGAACGGTCTCGACGCCCCACGCCCCGAATTGCGCCACCGCCGACGGCGCCGCGCCGCGGTTCCCGCTCGCACATGCGCCCGCCGCCAGAAAGAGCGTCGCCGCCACAGCGCCGCGAACCCAGTTTAATGACGCCATGGCCGCCCCCCGTCGCGAATGATGCGACAAGAGTAACAACGCCGCCGGCACGCCACAAGTGTAGCAGACGCGATCGACGCGCCTGTTGCGGCCCAAGGCGGCCCCGGGCGGCCTACTACGGAGACGCGTCGGCTTTTAACTCAGCGAATAGCCGCGGAACCGTTCGCGGAGCTTCGTTTTTAGGACTTTGCCGGTCGCGCCGAGCGGGATCTCGTCCACGAATTCGACGGCGTCGGGGACCGCAATTTTCGACACGCGTTCGGCGACGAATTGCCGAATGGCGTCGGCATCCGCCGTTTCGCCGCCGGCGGCTTGGACGATCAACAGCGGACGCTCCTGCCACTTCTCGTGGTGGACCCCGATGACGGCGGCCTGTGCGACCGCGGGGTGCATCAGCGCGGCGTTTTCGATGTCGATAGAGGACACCCACTCGCCGCCGGTCTTAATGACGTCTTTGGAGCGGTCCGTGATCTGAAGGAACCCCGCTTCGTCGATATAGGCGACGTCGCCGGTGTCGAACCAACCGTCGACGGTCAGGGTCGGCGCTTCGGCTTTATAATATTCGGCGATGACCCACGGCCCG
>JBCCZS010000016.1:0-27158 GCA_039187035.1 Pseudomonadota bacterium
ACGTACTCGTGTAAATTTGCGCCGTCGGCGGTGAACACGTCCTCGAACACGCGGCTCATGGTGAACACCGTCTGCCCGCAGTCGTTCGATTGATCGCCCGCCGTCTGCCGGCGGATTTTCCCGCCGGCGCACGTGCTGCGCTCAAAAACGGTGACCGAGAACGAGCGCGATAAGACCGCGGCGGCGGCGAGGCCGGCGATGCCTGCCCCGACGACCGCGACGCGCGGTCTTGGGTGTTTGCCGACGGGGCCCATCGGGCCTCCTTTCGCCGTTCGTCTGCGGATGATCGCCGACGGCGCCCTCGCCGGGCGACTCGGTTTACGTGAAAGCGTAAATCAAAATTGACACTTTAAGGTGTCTAATTCAAGATGCCCGAAAAAGGGAGCCGTTATGGACGTCGACGCTTTTATTGAATGCGCGCTCGAAGACGCGGTCTCCTGGTCGGAACAAGATGACGGGCCGCCGCGTTTGTTCGAAGCGATCCGACATTCCGTGTTTCCTGGCGGCGCGCGGGTGCGCCCGAAATTGTGCGTTGCGGTAGAGCTCGCCTGCCGCGGGGGCGCGCCCGATCCGGGCGCCGTCGCGTCCGGCGGCGTCGCCGCGGCCGTCGAATTGCTGCACTGCGCATCGCTCGTTCATGACGATCTTCCGTGTTTCGACGACGCCGACACGCGCCGCGGCAAACCGTCCGTACACCGTATTCACGGGGAGCCGTTGGCGGTGCTTGCGGGCGACGCGCTGATCGTCGCCGCGTTCGAGGCGATGAACGACGCTTATGCGCGCCGCCCCGAGCGTGCGGCGCTGGCGGGGCCGCTCTTTTCGATCGTGATCGGCGCGGTCGGCGCGCCCGGCGGCATCATCGCCGGGCAGGCGTGGGAGAGCGAACGCGCCATCAATCTGCGCGCCTATCACCGTGCGAAGACGGCCGCGCTTTTTGTCGCCGCGACGACCGCGGGGGCGACTTGCGCCGGCGAGGATCCGGCCCCGTGGCGCGCGCTCGGCGTGCGGCTCGGCGAGGCGTACCAGATCGCCGACGACATCCGCGACGTGCGCGCCGACGTCGACACGGTCGGCAAAACCACCGGGCGCGACGCAGCGCATGGGCGGCCCAACGCGGTCGACGCGCTCGGCCTTGAGGGCGCTTGCGAGCAACTGAACGCGCTGATCGGCGACGCGGTCGACGCGGTCCCGCCCTGTCGGGGCGGCGACGCGCTCCGGGCGCTCGTTTCGGCGCAGGCGCAGCGCTTGTCGGCGGCCGCCGCGATTCGCCCGGTTTCATGACGGCGGGAGAAGCCGCGTTGTCGAGCGAGGAGGCGGGCGCCGCCGAGCGCGTCTCCGGCGCACGCTTGATGCAGGGCGCGGCCGATCGGTTTTTCGCCTGGCGCAACAAAATCATCGCCGATCCGCGTTTTCACGATTGGGCCGCGCGGTTCGTGCTGACGCGCCCGATCGTGCGCCGGCGGGCCGGGGATCTGTTCGATCTGTGCGCCGGCTTCGTTTACACGCAGGCGTTGACGGCCTGCGTGCGGTTGAATTGGTTCGAAGCCCTGCGTGACGGGCCGTTGAGCGTCGACGCCTTGGCGCGGCGGTCCGATTTGACGGCCGACGCCGCGCGCCGTCTCGCCCGCGCGGCGGCTGCGCTCGATCTTCTGCAGGCGCGTGGGACGGATCGCTTCGGTCTCGGCCAGCGCGGCGCGGCGCTCCTCGGGTCGCCGTCCGTCTTCTCCATGATCCGCCACCACGCGGCTCTTTATGAGGATCTGCGCGACCCCGTCGCCTTGTTGCGGCGCGAAGGCGGGCCGACGGCGCTCTCGACTTTTTGGGGGTATGCCGAAAGCGACCGCCCGGAGGCGCTCCCCGGCGAGGAGACGGAGGGCTACTCGGCCCTCATGGCCGCGACGCAGACGTTCATCGCCGAAGAAGTCATGCGGTCGTTCTCGTTCACCCCGTACGCCCGCGTTTTGGATGTCGGCTGCGGCGACGGCGCATTTCTCGCCGCCGTGCGACGCGGGGCGCCGCGTATCGATCTCGTCGGGTTCGATCTTCCCTCGGTGGCGGATCGCGCACGCGCCCGTTGGGCGGAGAAGGCCGCCGCGGCGTCTGAGCCCGCTGGCGGCCGAACGGAGTTTGTCGGCGGGGATTTCCGGCGTGATTCGCTTCCCGGCGGGGCCGATCTCGTCACGCTCGTGCGCATTCTCCATGACCATGACGACGCGCCCGCCGCGGCGTTGCTCCGCGCCGCGCGCCGCGCCATGGCGCCCGGTGCGCGGCTCATGATCGCCGAACCGATGGCCGGCACGCCCGGCGCGCGCGCGATGGGAGACGCGTATTTCGGCTTTTATCTCTGGGCCATGGGCAGCGGCCGACCGCGCCGACCGCGCGAGCTGAAAGCCATGTTGCGCAGTGCGGGCTTCACCCGCGTCAAACGCGTGCGGACGGCCGTGCCGGTGCTCACGCAAATCCTCGTCGCGGATGTCGACGAAAATGCGTCAATTTAAGTTGACACTGTAAAACGTAAACGACAAAATACAGTTATGGCTGCAATTTCCTCCGTCACCGACGCAAGCGGCGCGTTCGCGCCACACGCAGGCGGCGCGCGCCGCACCACGGCGAAGCCGGCGTTGGAAACGCGCGGCGCGGTTTTTTGCGGCGACCGGCGCGTTGAGGTGCGCGATCTCGAATTGGAAGCGCCCGGCCCCGGCGACGTCGTCGTCGACGTTGAATGGTGCGGCGTCAGTTCGGGCACGGAGCGCCTGATGTATACGGGCGAGATGCCGATGTTCCCCGGCATGGGCTACCCGCTCGTCCCCGGGTACGAGGCCGTCGGCAAAGTCGTCTGGGCGGATCGCCGGAACGATCTTTTGGGCAAGCGCGTCTTTGCGCCCGGCTCGAAGGGCTTTCGCGACGCGCGCGGACTATTCGGGGCCTCCGCCTCTCGGCTCGTCGTCGACGCCGAGCGGGTCGCGCCGGCGGACTTCGCCGCGCCCGAACAGGCCGCGCTTCTCGCCCTGGCCGCGACCGCGCACCACGCCGTCGTCGGGGGGCGGCCGCCGGATCTCGTCGTCGGCCACGGCGTATTCGGACGCCTTATCGCCCGCGTGTCGATCGCTTTGGGTCATCCTCCGCCGGTCGCTTGGGAAATCGACGATGGACGCGCCGACGCCGACGGCTATGCAGTGATCGATCCGTCCTGCGACGGACGGTCGGATTATACGTCGATCTACGAGGCTAGCGGCGACGAAACCGTCGTCGACGAGTTGGTCGCAGCGATGGCGAAAGGCGGGGAAATCGTTCTCGCCGGTTTCTACCCCGGCCGTATTGGTTTTTCGTTTGCGCCCGCCTTCATCAAAGAAGCGCGCATGCGGATCGCCGCCGAATGGTCCCGCGAGGACCTCGAAGACGTGATCATGCTTGTCGAAACCGGGAAACTCTCCCTGGACGGATTGATCACGCATGTGAAGCCGGCGGCCGAGGCCGCCGATGCGTACGCCGCCGCTTTTGGCGACCCGGACTGTCTGAAAATGCTTTTGGATTGGAGAGGCTGACGCATGGCCCCGTACGACGGCGATAAAACCCCGAAACCCGTCCCGCCGTCGATCGCCGGCGCGGACGCGGCGCTGCGCGACGAAGCGGCCCAGGACCCCGACGCGCCAGCGACGGGCCCGGTCACCAAAGATACGCAGATCATCGCGATTTACGGAAAAGGCGGCATCGGCAAGAGCTTCACGCTCGCCAATCTCAGCTACATGATGGCCCAGACAGGCAAGAAAGTCCTGTTGATCGGCTGCGATCCGAAGAGCGATACGACGTCGCTTCTGTTTGCCGGGCGGGCGTGTCCGACGATCATCGAGACGTCGTCCAAAAAGAAGATCGCCGGAGAAGAAGTCGCGATCGGCGACGTCTGTTTCAAACGCGACGGCGTCTACGCGATGGAGCTCGGCGGCCCGGAGGTCGGGCGCGGCTGCGGCGGACGCGGGATCATTCACGGCTTTGAGCTCTTAGAAAAACTCGGCTTTCACGATTGGGACTTTGACTACGTCCTTCTGGACTTTTTGGGCGACGTCGTATGCGGCGGCTTCGGCCTGCCGATCGCGCGGGACATGTGCCAGAAAGTCATCGTGGTCGGCTCGAACGACCTTCAGTCTTTGTACGTTGCAAACAATGTGTGTTCCGCCGTCCAATATTTCCGCAAGCTCGGCGGCAATGTCGGCGTCGCCGGCATGGTCATCAACAAAGACGACGGGACGGGCGAGGCGCACGCTTTCGCCGAAGCGGTGGGCATTCCCGTCCTGTCTGCGATCCCGGCCGACGAGGACATTCGCCGCAAAAGCGCGAATTACCAGATCGTCGGGCGGCCGGGCGGCCGCTGGGGGCCGATGTTTGAAACGCTTGCGACGAACGTCGCCGAAGCGCCGCCCCTGCATCCCGAACCCTTGAGCCAGGACGGGCTCCTCGGCCTCTTCGCGGCGGAAGAAACCGGCGCCGGTTTCCAGCTGGAGCCGGCGACGCAAGAAGACCTTTGCGGTCCCGGCGGCGGCGCAAAAGCGTCCCTCGAAGTCGTCTACGAGGAGATCTAGAGACCGATGGACGTCGTCGCGCCCTCACGAGACGAAACCGCCGAGGCGCCCTGCGCCAAGGACCGGCCGGCGGTCGACGACGCGCCGTCGGAATCCGGCGCCGCGCCGGGGTCGGCGCCAATCTCCGCCGACGGATGCCATGGCGGCGCCGACCGCATGGAAGCGGCCGCGCGCGCGGCCGGCAAATCGGACGTCCTCGACCGGTATGCGGCGGATTACCCGAAAGGACCGCACGACCAGCCGCAAAGCATGTGCCCGGCCTTCGGGTCCTTGCGCGTCGGGCTTCGCATGCGCCGCACGGCGACGATCCTGTCGGGGTCGGCCTGCTGCGTTTACGGACTAACGTTCACCTCGCACTTCTACGGCGCTAAGCGCAGCGTCGGATACGTCCCCTTCAATTCCGAAACGCTCGTCACCGGCAAATTGTTCGAGGACATTCGCGACGCCGTTTACAAAATGGCGGACCCGGACAAATACGACGCGATCGTGGTGACGAATTTGTGCGTGCCGACGGCGTCGGGCGTGCCGCTGCGTCTGTTGCCGGATGAAATTGACGGCGTACGCATTGTGGGTATCGACGTGCCGGGCTTCGGCGTGCCGACGCATGCGGAAGCCAAAGACGTGCTCGCCGGCGCGATGCTCGCTTACGCGCGCAAGGAAGTCCAAGCCGGGCCCGTTCAGCGTCCCGAGAAAAGCGGCGCTGCGCCGGTCGACGACGGCGCGCCGAAGATCACCTTGCTCGGCGAGATGTTTCCGGCCGACCCGATCGGGATCGACTTGTTGTTGCGCCCGATGGGGCTCGGCGCCGGCGTCGTCTGTCCGACGCGCGAATGGCGGGAGCTTTACGCGGCGCTCGACGGCGCCGCCGTCGCGGCGATCCACCCGTTCTACACCGCGAGCGTGCGCGAATTCCAAGCGGCGGGTCGGCCCGTCGTCGGTTCCGCGCCGGTCGGCGTCGACGGGACGGCCGCCTGGTTGGAGGCGATCGGCGCGGCGTGCAATGTCGGCGCAGAAGCGGTCGGCAAAGCCAAAGACGCCGCGTTGCCGGCGATCAAAGCCGCGCTCTCCGGCGCGAAAGTCGACGCCCGAATCACGCTGTCCGGCTACGAAGGATCGGAGCTGATCGTCGCCCGGCTTCTCGTCGAAAGCGGCGCGGACGTGCGGTATGTGGGCTCGGCCTGTCCGCGCACGCCGTGGTCTGCGGATGATTACGCCTGGCTCGAGGCGCGCGGCGTTACGGTGAAGTATCGCGCCTCGCTCGAGGACGACCTTGCGGCCTATACGGAATTCAAGCCTGACCTCGTCATCGGCACGACGCCGATCGTTCAAAAGGCCAAAGAGAACGCGACGCCGGCGCTTTACTTCACGAACTTGATCTCGGCGCGCCCGTTGATGGGACCGGCCGGCGCGGGCTCGCTCGCGCAAGTCGTTAACGCCGCCGTCGCGAACAAAGCCCGTTTCGACGAAATGCGCGCCTTCTTCGAAGGCGTCGGCGAAGGCGACCGCGCCGGCGTTTGGGAAGACACGCCGAACGAGCACGCAGATTTCCGCAAAAAACAGCGGCGCAAACGCGAGATCAAAGCAAAACGCGACGCCGATTTGGAGAAGCCCGTCGGATGCTAATCCAAGACCATGATCGCGCCGGCGGCTATTGGGGCGCCGTTTACGTCTTCACCGCGGCGAAAGGCCTGCAGGTGGTCATCGACGGCCCCGTCGGTTGCGAGAACCTACCCGTCACGTCCGTTCTTCATTATACGGACGCGTTGCCGCCGCACGAGCTGCCGATCGTCGTCACGGGCCTGGCGGAAGAGGAGCTCGGCCAGACAGGGACCGAAGGCGCGATGCGCCGCGCGCGCTCCGTTCTCGACCCCGACTTGCCGGCGGTGGTCGTCACGGGCTCCATCGCCGAGATGATCGGCGGGGGCGTCACGCCCGAAGGCGCGAACATTCAGCGCTTTTTGCCGCGCACGATCGATGAAGATCAATGGCAGAGCGCGGACCGCGCGCTGTTATGGCTGTGGACCGAATTCGGCCAGACCAAAGGCCGCTCGCCCAAGCCGCGCAAACGCAAGGACGGCGACAAGCCCCGCGTCAACATCATCGGGCCGGCCTACGGCATGTTCAACACGCCGTCGGATCTTGCGGAAATCCGCAGGCTGATCGAAGGCGTCGGCGCCGAGATCAACATGGTCGTTCCCTTGGGCGCGCATATCTCGGAGATGCGCAACCTCGTCAACGCCGACGTCAATGTTTGTCTCTATCGCGAATATGGGCGCGCGCTCTGCGAGTCCCTCGGCACGCCCTATCTGCAAGCGCCGATCGGGCTGCATTCGACGACGAAGTTTCTACGCACCTTGGGCGAGCTCTTGGGGCTCGACCCCGAGCCGTTCATCGAGCGCGAAAAACACACCACGATCAAACCGCTTTGGGATTTGTGGCGGTCGGTTACGCAAGACTTCTTCGGTACGGCGAATTTCGGTATCGTTGCGAACGAGACGTACGCGCGGGGCGTACGGAATTTCCTTGAGACCGAACTCGGCTTGCCGTGCGCGTTCGCGGTCTCGCGCGTCGCCGGCAAAAAAACCGACAGTGACGCCGTCCGCGAGGCGATGGCCGGCGGCGCGCCGTTCGTCGTTTTCGGCAGTTTCAACGAGCGCATGTATCTTCAAGAGGTCGGCGCGAAGGCGATGTTCATTCCCGCTTCGTTCCCTGGGCCCGCGATCCGACGCTGCACCGGAACGCCCTATATGGGGTATGCGGGCGCGGCCTATATCGTCCAGGAATATTGCAACGCGTTGTTCGATGCATTGTTTCACATCTTGCCGCTCGGGACCGCGATGGACGCCGTCGCCGAAACGACGCGCGCGGTCGCGGCCGTCGCCTGGGACGACGCCGCGCAGGTCGCGCTCGACGCGGCCGTTGAGAAGTACCCCGTCATTACACGGATTTCCGCGGCGAAAACGCTGCGCGACGCCGCCGAGGCGCGCGCGCGCGCCCAGGGCGCCTTGCGGGTTTCCGCATCGCATGTCGCCGCGTGCGTCGGCGAACGATTAAAAGAGGAGGCGGCTTAGTGACGACGCTGATCGATCTTAAGGACATTCCGCAAACGGCGCCGGCGCAGTCTGATCGGACGCCGCCGGCCCGTCGGCGCGGCGGGGGGCGGATCGAGTATCGGGCTTATCTCGCGGCCACTTACCCGTTGTTTTTCGTCGCAGCTTGCTTGGCGCGCGTCTTTACGCCTGCGCGCCGGCGGCCGCGCAAGGGGTCCGTTTTCGCCGACGCCTTGGAGATGGGGCAAAGCACCATCCCGTGGGTCTTCATGGCGCCCGGATAATTGAAGCGGCCGGGGGGTCCGGCGCGGAGACGAATTGGCGTCGCTTCGTAGCGAGGGCGCCGATGCCCTTAGTCGCAGGGGTAAAAATGCGGCGTTAAGACCGTTGGTCAGATAGGAGGCACACATGGCCAGTGATACGCCTGCGAATGCTGATTCGATGTCGGGAATCACCCCGACAGAGGCTCAAGCGTTCCACAAGTTCTTTCAATTGAACTTGATTATCTTTGTAGGGATCGCTTCCCTCGCACACCTAATGATGTGGATTTGGCGCCCGTGGATTCCGGGCGAGGCGGGCTGGGCGCCCGTCGAGTCGGCCGCTGCGGCGATCGCTCCGTTCGCGTCATTTTTAGCATAAGGAGACAGACGACATGTGGCGAATTTGGATGCTCTTCGATCCGCGTCGCGCGATGATCGGCATGTTCGGCTTTCTCTTCGTGCTGGCCGTTTTGATCCACTTCGTTTTGCTGAGCTCGCCTCGGTATAACTGGCTCGAAACGTCGCCGACGACGGCCGCGTCGAACGCGTTCGTCGAGGACGTTGTCGACGTCGCTTGACGACGGCGGCCGCCTAAACTGGCGGCGGGCGGAAGACTTGGTCTTTCGCCCGCCGTTCGCCGCCAGCCGCCGCGCCATATTTATTGGTGGGCGGACGACGGCCGTTACGAATAGACCGCCGAACTGTAATCGCCGGTTGGAAACCCATTCGCGCATTAGGAAAGGCGATTTGCGATGGCGTTGTTAAGTTTTGAACGTAAGTATCGAATCCGAGGCGGCACGCTCGTCGGCGGCGATTTGTTCGACTTTTGGGTCGGGCCATTTTATGTCGGTTTCTTCGGGGTGACGGCCGCGTTTTGCGCGGTTCTCGGCACGGCGCTGATCTTCCTCGGCGCATCGCTCGAAGACACGTGGAACCCTTGGCTAATCAGTATTGATCCGCCCCCCTTGGAATATGGGCTCAGGCCGGCGCCGATGAACGAGGGCGGGCTCTGGCAGATCATTACGTTCTGCGCGACCGGGGCGTTCGTGTCGTGGATTTTGCGCGAAGTCGAGATTTCCCGGAAACTCGGCATGGGGCTGCACGTTCCCATCGCGTTTAGCGTCGCCGTGTTCGCTTACGTCACCTTGGAAATCATCCGCCCCGTCCTGATGGGCGCCTGGGGGCATGCGTTCCCCTACGGCATTATGAGCCACCTCGATTGGGTGTCTTATACGGGGTATGCGTACGGAAACTTCCACTACAATCCGGCGCACATGATCGCGATCACGTTCTTCTTCACGACGACGCTCGCGCTCGCATTGCACGGCGGCCTCGTTCTGTCCGCGGTGAATCCCGGCGGCGGCAAAACCGTCAAAACGCCGGAGCATGAAAACGCGTATTTCCGCGATTTCATCGGCTATTCGATCGGGACGCTCGGCATTCACCGTCTCGGTTTGTTCCTTGCGCTGAACGCCGGCTTCTGGAGCGCGGTGTGCATCGTCATTTCCGGACCGTTCTACGAGGGCTCGTGGATCGAGTGGTGGGACGCCTGGAAAAACATCCCGATTTGGCGGGATCCGAACATTTGATCCCGGAGGACACACGATTATGACGGACTATCAGTATCTCCTTACGCAAACCCAGGTCCGCGGCCATGTGGACTACGGGATACCGTTGCCTGCGGGCGACGCGCGCGACAACGTCACCGGGTTCAGCTACATCGCCGGCAAGATCGGCGACGCGCAGTTGGGCCCGGTTTATCTCGGCTGGTCGGGGGTTCTCTCTCTCGCTTGCGGTTTCATCGCAATAGAGATCATCGGCTTCAATATGGCCGCTAGCGTCGATTGGAATCCGATGAAGTTCTTCGGGCTCCTGCCGTGGCTGTCGCTTGATCCGCCGCTCGCCAAGCATGGCCTCAATCCGTTTCCGCCGCTTGAAGAAGGCGGTTGGTACTTGATGGCCGGCTTCTTTTTGACCGCGTCGATCATGCTTTGGTGGGTGCGCTCGTATCGGCGCGCCATTCAACTCGGCATGGGCACCCATATCTGTTGGGCGTTCGCCGCGGCGATCTGGCTGTATCTCGTTTGCGGGTTTATCCGGCCGCTCGCGATGGGCAGTTGGAGCGAAGCGGTGCCGTTCGGGATTTTCCCGCACCTTGATTGGACCAACAATTTCTCGTTGGTCTGGGGCAACCTCTTCTACAATCCGTTCCACATGCTTTCGATTACGTTCCTGTACGGATCGGCGCTATTGTGGGCGATGCACGGCGCAACGATCCTCGCCGTCGGGCGTTATGGCGGCGAACGCGAGATCGAACAGATCTATGACCGCGGCACCGCCTCGGAGCGCGCCGCGCTGTTCTGGCGGTGGACCATGGGCTTCAACGCCTCCATGGAGTCCATTCACCGTTGGGCGTGGTGGTTCGCGATCCTTTGCCCGATCACCGGCGGCATCGGGATCCTGTTAAGCGGCACCGTGACGGACAATTGGTTCATCTGGGGCGCCGAGAACGGATTTGCACGACTTTAAAGAAATTCGCCGGCGGACGCTTCAGTCAGAAGCGTTCGCCGGCGTCAGACTTCCCGTAGACTGGGCGCCGGTTCCTCTTGAGGTCGGCGCCCTTTTTTTCGATCTTTGTATGACGGTTTACGACTAGAGATCCGCTCTTGGATCTAGAAAATCGCCCTGTTGTGGAAAAAGTCGCCGTTCGACGCTCAGTCGAGCTTCCGGGCGTAGGTCACAAAGCCAGCCCGCCGCCATGGCGAAGAACAAACCGCCTGCCAGCCATTGGATGCGCCGATCGGCCGTTGATAAGCCGCGAGTGCGACGGCGATGAACGGCAGGTTCGATGCGGCGACCTCAACGGCGCGCTGCGGCGTTTTCGTGTCGAGAGATAGGCGAGGCTCATCAAACAAAAGACAACAGCAGCGCTCAAAAAGACCTGTAGGACAGGCGAAAACTCTTCCTCAAAAAGGCGTTGAGATTGATCGCGTCGCCGCGTTCGACGTTCGTCGAAACGACCACGCAAATCATGAACGTGATGGACGCGGTCGCGACGAACAGCGCGATTTCGACAAGGTCCGATTACTGACGGCGCGGAGGTCCCACATGCTGAGCCAGTTTACGGTGACCTGGTAAACTTGCGTTCGTCATCGCCGAGTGCCGAGAGTCCGCAGACGCAAACTTGCTCGCGATCGACGAGTAGGGCCCCGGCGCGCGCCAATACATGCCCCAACGCCAATGCGTACACAAACGATAAAACGACGAGGACGCAGTCGATGCGTATTCGTCGATCCGTAAAAGGTTTGGGTCGTGGTCGTCGCTATTACGAGCCTCCGGCGCGTTCCAGCCCCGCTAAGGCCATAAAAAAAGGGCGCGACGGGGGAAGCCGTCGCGCCCGATAACGTCCAGGATGCGCGCGCCGCGATCGGCGTGGTCTAACAGCCTTCTTCGGTTACGCCACCTGGCGCGCCAGTGCGCATTGCGACCAGCACTCCGACAGCGAGGCCACGAGGCGATCGACGTCGTCCTGCGTGTGCACCGGCGACGGCGTAATCCGTAGGCGCTCGGAGCCCTTCGGCACGGTCGGGTAATTGATCGGCTGCACGTAAATGCCGTGCGTCGACATCAGCCAATCGCTGATCCATTTGCATTTCACCGGGTCCTTGACCATCACGGGCACGATATGGCTCGGATTATCGAGGGTCGGGATGCCGATCTCGGCGAGGCGCGCGCGCACTTGCGCGACCCGGTCGCGGTGCATCTGCCGCTCAACGTCGCTCTCTTTCAGATGCCGGATGCTTGCGAGCGCGCCGGCGGCGACGGCCGGCGGCAGGGCCGTCGTGAAGATGAAACCCGACGCGAAGCTGCGGATGAAGTCGCACAGCGCGGACGATGCGGCGATATAGCCGCCGAGGACGCCGTAGGCTTTCCCGAGCGTTCCCTCGATCACCGTCAATCGGTCCATCAGGCCTTCGCGCTCGGCGATGCCGCCGCCGCGCGGGCCGTAAAGGCCGACCGCGTGCACCTCGTCGAGATACGTCATCGCGTTGTACCGCTCCGCGACGTCGCAGAACTCCGCGATCGGCGCGATGTCGCCGTCCATCGAATACACGGACTCAAACGCGATGAGTTTCGGCGCGTCCGGATCGAGCGTGCGCAGGATCCGCTCAAGGTCTTCCGGATCGTTGTGTTTGAAAACGTGCTTTTCGCGGCGGCTGTGCCGGATGCCCTCGATCATAGACGCGTGGTTGAGCGCGTCGGAGAGGACGATGCAGCCCGGAATTTTGCCCGCGAGCGTCGACAGGCCCGTCCAGTTGGAGACGTAGCCGGACGTGAATAAGAGCGCTGATTCCTTGCCGTGGAGGTCGGCGAGCTCGCGCTCCAGGAGCACGTGGTAATGGTTCGTCCCCGAAATGTTGCGCGTGCCGCCTGCGCCTGCGCCGCAGCTGTCGAGCGCCTCGTGCATCGCGGCGAGCACTTTGGGGTGCTGGCCCATGCCGAGATAATCGTTGGAGCACCAGACGGTGACTTCGTCCGGGCCGATCTCGCCGTGGTTGCGCGCACGAGGGAACGCGCCGGCGCGCCGCTGGATTTCCGCAAAGACGCGGTAGTTGCCTTCGTCGCGAAGCGCGCTCAACCGCTCTTTGAAAAATGCCTCGTAGTTCATCCGTTCCTCCACTGCGTCGGCGCGCTTCTTTCTGTTCGTACACGGGGCTCAGAGAGCGCCCAGGACCAAAGTGCGCCGTCCGGTAGCGGGAGCGCCAGGGCCACATGTTCAATGACCGCAAGACCGGCGAGCGTCGCTAGCAGGAGATAAGCCGTTGAATCAAATGATCCATGCGGCAAACTTAACGCACTATAGGTTAGGAAACCGGCTACGCCCACCGTTAAGGCAAGCGCGGCGTGCAGGACGCGGCCGGCCGTATTGCGATTGAAATACGTTTTCAAATAGGCGAGCCGGGCCGGCAAAAAATGGTCGGTGATGTTGGGCGCGCCGGCGAAAACAACCGCTTTGGCGCTCAGCCGCATCACCCAGAGGAGACCGAACGTCCAGGCGGCCACGGCGTTGTCCGCCCCCCACGACAGGGCGGCGAGAAGCGCGGCGTGAACCGCGATCGCGACCTCGTGGTAAATCACCGTCTGCGTCGACACGACGAAACGCCGCCACGCCGAAAGCCCCTGCGGGCAGTCGGTTTTGCGCGGACCGGTGACGTAGCCGAGGAGAAACATGATCTCGTGCCAGCCCCATAAGACGAGCCCGCACGCAAACCCCGCGTAGGGGCCGGCCGCGCCGCCGACGTCCCGCAGCGCGACGACGCCGAACGTCGCGGCGACGACGATCAGCCCGGCTCCCGCCGCAACCTGCGGGCGCGCCGGGCCCGACCGGCCGACGAGCCACAGGATCGCGCACGTCGAGATCCACCACGACAAAGCCGCCGCGAGGATCGGAGGGATGAGGTCGCTAACGTTCGCCATGCGCTCGGCGGGGTCCTTTCTTTATGCGTTGCGGCGACCGGCCGACCCGTTCAGGTCGCGACGAACTGCCGCCCCGTTACAATCGCGGCCAACGGCCGCGACATGCGGCGCGATCACCAGACCGGCGACAACCGCACGGTCTCCGGCGGCGTATTCTCCTTGGGCCGCATCAAGAACAGTCGGAGGAACGACAGGCCCGTCGACGCGGCGTAACGTACGCGCGACACGGCGCCGAGGATCCCGCCTTTTTGCTTGGCTTCTTCCAGCCGGTCGGCCGACGCGCGAAGCCGTTCCATCGTCGCGCGGAATTTCTCGCTATGGATGTCGATCTCTACGGGGAAGACCTGACGCGCGATTTCGTTCGTCGTTTCGAACACGCGGTAGTCGTAGTCGGTGGGGTCCACGCCGAGCGCTTCGTGAAAGCGCGGGCGCCGGTGATCGCGAATATACATCGTCGCGTAAACCGCTAGGAGGAAAAACCGCACCCAGAGTTTATTCGCGCCGCGAAGGAGTTTGGGGTCGGCGCGCATCAACAACGCGAACGCCTCGCCATGGCGAAACTCGTCATTGCACCACTCTTTGAACCATTTGAAAATCGGGTGGAAACGCAGTTCCGGATTTTTCTCCAATTGGCGAAAAATCGTGATGTACCGCGCGTACCCGATTTTTTCGGAAAGATAGACGCTATAGAAAATATATTTGGGTTTAAAGAACGTGTACTTCTTCGTTTTCGTCAAGAAACCCAAATCGACGCCGATCCCGAAATCTCGCAGGACGTAGTTGATAAAGCCGGCGTGGCGCGCTTCGTCGCGGCTCATATATTTGAACAACGCCTTAATGTCGGGATTGTCGACATTGCGCACGATCTCTTTGTAAAGGACGCATCCGGAGAATTCCGAGGTCAACGACGAGACCAGAAAGTCCACGAACTCTAAGCGCAATTCGGGGTCCAGGTGATCGAGGCAATCGTCAAACTCGGGCGTGCGTTTGAAGTGTCCGTTGTTGGGATCGCTCGCCAGCTCTGCTATGAGTTCGTCCCATTCCTTGCGGACGGACGAGACGTCGATCGCGTTTAAGGCGTCGAAGTCCGTCGTATAGAAGCGCGGGCTGAGGATCGTCTCTTGCGTGGCCGCGGCGTTGGTGTCGAATTCGCGCCGGCGGGCTTCGAGGTCTTTCTCGGCGGCGTCGGCGGGCGGCAGCGGCGCGGCGGTTTCGGGCGCGGCGGTCTGGATATTCATTACAGCGTCCCTTCGGAAAAGCTGACTTCGTAAAGCTCGGTGAGCTCGAACATGGCCTTCACGCGGGTGAGGCCTTTGTCGAACAGCGACCCGCGGCGCAGCTGCGCCCGGCGCGTTAAAACGATCTCTTCGCCATAGGGCACGCGGATCGGCGCGCCGAGAACCCGTACATGGTCGCCGGCCTGGGGCTGCAATCCGTCGTCGAGTTCGACGTGCGCTTCAAGCGTTTCGTCGGTATGCAGAACGGTCACCGTGCAGCGGGTGTCTATACGTTTTCTGGTAAAATTAAGCATGGGTCGTAGGTCCTTTGCGTCCTATAAAGACGCGTTGCGTTCCAGCGCGGGGGCGTGCATGAGCTCGGTGAAAAAGCGCGCGTTTCGCTCGCCGAACGCAGCGAGTTCGACGAGGTGGTTGGTGGTCGGATCGAAGAGGACGCAGCGTCCGTCTTCGGTCGCGCCGAGAATGAAGGGGGTCTCCGGACCGACGCCGATCTTCATCCGGCTGTGCGCCAGCCCGCGCATTGCGGTGCGCACGAAGCCGGCCGAGCCGGCCTCGAAAATGCGGATCGTCGCCCCGTCGGCTTCGTCGCGCACCCGCACGCCGCCGTCCGGCTCGTCGGTGAAGAGAAGGGCCCGCCGCTCGGCCACAGGTGCGGACAGCGCGATTTCGAGCGGGCTTTGGGACGCGGCCGCCTCTTGCCGCGCAGCGATCCGCGCCTGTCTGTCCGGGGACAAAAAGACGACGACGAGCGGCACGCCCATGAGCGCCACCAAGGCGATCGCGAACGGCAGCGGCATCACTTTCGGTCGGCCGTCAGCCGTCAATTTCGACGAAACGCGGCGCGGTTCTTTGCTAAACATGGGTTCGTCTTTCCTTCGGGTCGCTACTCGGCCGGGACCGGGGCGATCGTCGGTTCGGGTTTGCGGTCGTCAGCCTCGGCGTCCGCCTCGCGGCCCGCATGGACGAGGTCCGGCGCGTTCGCGGTCATCGCCGTCGACAACGCCTTCGCGGCGTCGTCGACGTTCGGCAACGAACGCAGCATCGGCTGCGGATTACGGAAACTCAGGGGACGGACAAACGGCCACAAGTGCAGATAGGGCGGCGTCGCCTCGTCGCCGGTCTCGAAGACGAGATCGCCGTACCCTTTGCCGTACCGGCCGATCCGCACGCCGGCGACGTGCGCGAACGGAATATTGACGTATTTCCTGATGCCGGCGCCGTACCGCAAAAATACGCGTTTGTTGGTCACGGTGAAGATCGCCGCGCCGGCCATCAGGTACGCGATCCCGGTCAACAGGCCGACCACCATGGCGCCGGCCGCCAACGACCGGATGAATGCGCCGACCGCGTCCCCTGTAGCCGCGCCGGTCGCGGAAAGGTTCGCTTCGGCCCAGGCGCCGGCGATAATGAAATACGCCGTAACGAAGCGGATATGGAACGCGCGCACCGCCAGGGAAAGGCCCGACGGCCGTCCCCGCCAGATGACCCGTTCGCCTTTCGGGAGCGGGGCCGGCAGGCCCGGCGAGGTTTCGTCCGGGCCTTCCTGTTCCTCGTCGTAGATGAGGTTCATACGAACGGCTCCAGGCGTTCTTTCGACGCGTAGAGCGTGCCGCCGCCGTAGTAGCCGGTGATTTTGTCCTCTTCCAAACGCGTCACCTGCATCGGCGAGGCCGTACCCGGAACGTCTTTAAAGTGCTCGGCGAACAGCGCGAAGACGGTGACGCGTTTGCGCGCGCCGTCGACGTTTGCGAACGGCGTCGGCAAGAGCACGCGGCGCGTCGTCGGCTCGTCGCCCACTTCGACTTCCAAATACCGGATGATCGCTTCGGACCGGTCGATCCACAGGTCGACGACTTTACCCGCCGCGCGGCCGTCGCCGCCGTAGACCGTCATCCCCCGCGGATCGGCGTCTTCATTGGCGACGTCATAGCCGTCGCCGGCGCGGAACGGCACGATGCGCGGGCGCCCGTCGTCGGTGAGGTCGGGCACGTCGGCGCGCGGCGACCAGGAGGCCGGGCCCACGCCGTCCGCCAACGGATTGCCGGTCGGCTCATAGGGCGCGCCGGGCCAAGCGGCCGTGCGCTTCAGCGCGAGCTTGCGATTGTCGTCGCCGCCGCCCGGAGGCGCGGTTACCGAGCCGCGGCCGTTCGGCAAGTTGAACGTCTTTTTGGGCGGGAAGAAGAAAATGCCCGGGTCGGGTTTTCCCGTCGTGTCTTCCTCCGCCGGATATCCCTCGCGCTTGCCTTCCATTTGCAAGTACATCACCAGGGCGAAAAAGAAGAGCGTGAACGTCCAAAGACTGACGTCGATCAGGTCGACGCCCGTTATGAATTCTCCTCCAAATATCACCTTTACTGCTCCTTTTCAGTTTGACTGCTTTTGGTCATGAATTAGGGAATGCGGCGATTCCGAAACGGGACTCCTCGTCCGTAGGCGGCGTGTGACGGTGCCGCGCGAGCGGCCCGATGGCGATGACGGTCGCGAACAACAGTGCGATCTCGATATGATAAACAAAGCCGTATCCGGCGGCGGGCGTCGCGAACGCCGGCCCGAACGCGCCCGAAAGAGCGACGGCCGACACCGCGTCGCGCAACGCGCCGCCGAGCGCGATCGCAGCGCCGGCAGCGGTCGCTTGCGCCGCGCCCCAGGCGCCGACGGCGACGCCCGCTTCGCCGGGGCGCGCCAGGGCCATTAATGCGGTTAAGGTGCATACGGAGAAAAGACCGCCCCCGAAGCCGATCAGGAACACGCCCGCCTGAAAAAGCGCCGGCGCCGTAAGCGGCGCTGAAAAGATGACGGCCGTGAACGCGAAGACGCCGACGAGGGCGCCGTGCGCGGCGAGGCGATGCGGCTCGGCCCCCCGTGTCAGGCGGCGCGCGGCGAGCCCGAACCCGGCGATCGCGCCGACGGCGAACAACGCCGTCAGCCGCGTCGTCTCGGCGACGGACAGCAACAGGACTTCGCCGCCATAGGGCTCCAGCAGAACGTCCTGCATGCCGAACGCGGCGGCGCCGAGCGCGACGGCGACGAGGAGGCGCGTCGCGCCGGGCGTTTTCGTAAAACCGCGCCAGGATTCCCGGAACGACTTCGTCTCCGGCGGCGGCGCCAGGCGATCGGGATTGCGCGTTTCCTGCCGCCAAAGGGCGGCGAGGTTCAAGGCGACCGTGACGACGGCGGCGCCCTGAATGACCTGGATGAGCCGCAGCGGCGAGAAGTCCGCAAGGAGAAAGCCGAAGACGATCCCGCTCGCCGCCATGCCCGCCAGCAACATGACGTACAAAAGCGCGACGACCCGGGGGCGCGTCGCCTCCGGCGCGATGTCGGTCGCGAGCGCCAAGCCCGCGGTCTGGGTCGTGTGCAGGCCCGCGCCGACCATCAAGAACGCAAGCGCGGCCGCCGCTTGACCGGCCCAAATCGGCCCGACGCCGTCGCCGGACAGCACCATCAGCGAAAACGGCAGGATGGCGAGGCCGCCGAACTGCAACAGAGAGCCGAACCAGATGAAGGGACCGCGCTTCCATCCGAGAACGGAATGGTGCGTGTCGGACCGATGGCCGATGAGCGCGCGCAAAGGCGCAAAGCACACCGGCAGCGCGATCATGATCGCAACGAGCGAGGCCGGCGCGCCGAGTTCGACGATCAGAACGCGGTTCAACGCGCCGGTCAGCAAGACGAGCGCCATCCCAACCGACACCTGGAACAACGAAAGCCGCAAAAGGCGCGAGAGCGGAAGACGCTCGCTCGCCGCATCGGCGAACGGCAACATCCGTAGGCTGACGCTCCGCCAGAACTCGACGGCGTTCGTCGGCCGCGCCGGCGCCGCCGTACCGTCCGAATTATGCGTCGTCTCGCTCACGCGCGCGCCAACTCCATCGCTTGTGAAAAGTAAAAGCCGGACTTGACCGGCCGCGTGCGCCGCGGACCGAAGCCCGCCGCGCCGGCGTCTTTGTCGAGCGCGGCTTTGAGGCGCGCCGGCGAGGCCGGGCGCACCGCCGGCGAGCGGTCCGAACGGGGAAACAGCCGGCCGACGGCGAGCATCGTCGTCAGCGCCGCCGTGCGCGGGGCGAAGGTGAACGCCGTCGTGCCGTCGCACCGCGCCGTGAACCCCCGCAGGACGCTTAGGATGTCGTTCATCCGGTAGTGGATGAGCGAGTCCATCGCCACGATGTGGTCGAAGCGGCCGAGGCTTTCGTCGAACGCGTCGCCGACGCGAAAGTCGATCCGCCCGGCGAGCGGCGATTGCTCGGCGCGTTCGCGCGCGAGGCCGACGAGCGTTGCAGCGACGTCGACGGCGACGACGTCCGCGCCGCGCCGCGCCGCTTCAACCGCTAGTTGCCCGGCCCCGCAGCCCGCGTCGAGAACGCGGCGGCCCGACAGATCGTCCGGCAGCCACTCCAAAAGCGTCGCCCGCATCGCGTCGCGGCCCGCGCGCACCGTGGCGCGCACCCCGCTAACGGGCGCGTCGGACGTCAATTTCGCCCAGGCGTCCGCCGCCGTGCGGTCGAAATACGTCTCAAGCGCGGCGCGCTGAGCGGTGTAGGTCGCAGACGTCATGCTCAGTCGAACCCCAAAAAGTCGAAGATTTCTCGGTCTTTCATCGGCGTCGGTTTCAGGGGCTCGGTGCCCGCCCAAAGGCTCGCGGCGAGGCGCAAATATTCATTTTGCACAGCCTCGAGTTCCGGCGTGTGATCCATCTCAAAAAGCGTCGACTTTTTCAGCCGAGAGCGGCGAATGACGTCGAGGTCGGGGAAATGGGCGATGCGCTTCAGACCGATCGCGTCGTTGAAGCGATCGATCTCGTCGGTTTTCGCCGAGCGGTTGGCGATGACCCCGCCGACGCGGACTTCGTAGTTCTTCGATTTTGCGCCGATCGCCGAGACGATACGGTTCATCGCGAAGATGGAGTCAAAATCGTTCGCCGTGACGACGACGGCGCGCTCGGCATGTTGCAGCGGCGACGCGAAGCCGCCGCACACGACGTCGCCGAGAACGTCGAAGATGACGACGTCGGTCTCTTCCAACAGATGGTGCTCTTTAAGAAGCTTGACCGTTTGGCCGACGCCGTAGCCGCCGCAGCCGGTGCCGGCCGGCGGGCCGCCGGCTTCGACGCACATGACGCCGTTATAGCCTTCGAAGACGAAATCCTCCGGGCGCAGCTCTTCCGCGTGGAAATCGACGCTTTCCAACACGTCGATCACCGTCGGAGCGAGGCGTTTGGTCAAGGTGAAGGTCGAGTCGTGCTTCGGGTCGCAGCCGATTTGCAGGACGCGTTTGCCGAGTTTTGAAAAGGCGACGGAGAGGTTCGACGACGTCGTCGACTTTCCGATCCCGCCTTTGCCGTAAACGGCGAAGACTTTGGCGGTTTCGATCGTCTCGCGCGGGTCGAGTTTGACCTGCACGCTGCCCTCGCCGTCGGGCGGGGAGACGCGGGCGCCGGGGCGATCGAGCGTCAACAACGTCATAGAGTTCCTCTCCTCGTCGTCTTCTTGTTCAGGCGACCGCGCCCGTCGGGGCGACGCCTTCGATACGGTCTTCCAAATCTTCGCCGGCGCGCTTCAACGCGGCGAGGGTTTCTTCGTCCGGCTGCCAATAATTCCGCTCGCTCGCTTCGAGGAGCCGGTTCGTCAAACGCGCGCAGGATTTCGGGTTCAACGTCGCCAGACGTTCCTGAAGCTCTGTATCAAGAACGTAAGTTTCGCTGATTTTCTGATAGACCCACGCGGGGACGTCGCCCGTCGTCGCCGACCACCCCATGGTGTTGGTGATTTGGGCTTCGATTTGGCGCACGCCCTCATAGCCGTGGCGCAACATCGCCTCATACCATTTCGGGTTGAGGGCGCGCGTGCGCGTTTCGATATCGACTTGCTCCGATAGGGTGCGCACCGCGCCGTCGCCGCGCGTTTGGTCGCCGATATAAACCGGCGCCTCGTCGCCTTTGGCTTTTTTGACCGCGCGGCTTATGCCGCCGAGCGTGTCGAAATAATGGTCGATCGTGGTGACGCCGAGCTCGACGGAGTCGAGATTTTGGTACGCGACGTCGACGTCTTTCAAAATGCTGTCGAGGAGCGCGGGTTGCGCGGCCGGTTCGCCGTCCGTTCCGTAGGCGAAGCATTTGCGTTTGGAGAACGCGTCGGCGAGTTGGTCTTCGTCGTCCCAACAGCCGGCGTCGATCAGTTGGTTGACGTTCGCGCCGTAGGCGCCGTCGGCGTTCGAAAAGACGCGCAGCGCCGCCGTTTTCATGTCGCAGCCGTGGGCGGCTTGATAGGCGAGGGCGTGTTTGCGCACGAAATTATGCTCAGACGGTTCGTCGGCTTGCGCGGCTTTAAGCGCCGCGTCCGCGAGCATCCGGGTTTGCAAGGGCAGGAGGTCGCGGAAAATGCCCGACAGCGTCGCCATGACGTCGATGCGCGGGCGGCCGAGCTCTTCGAGCGGGATCAGATCAGCGCCGGAAATGCGGCCGTAGCCGTCCGTGCGCGGACGCGCGCCCATGAGCGCCAGCGCCTGCGCCACCGGCGCGCCTTCGGTCTTCAGATTGTCCGTGCCCCACAACACCATGGCGACGGTTTCAGGCAGAGCCCCGCCGTCGGCGACGTGGCGCTCCAACAGCCGCGCCGCTTGCGCCGCGCCGTCGCGCGTCGCGTAGGCGCTCGGCATACGGTAGGGGTCGAACCCGTGAATGTTGCGGCCCGTCGGCAAAACCTCCGGGTTGCGGATGACGTCGCCGCCCGGCGCCGGACGCACGAACCCGCCGCCGACGGCGTGGACCAGCGCGTCAATTTCGCCGTTCGCCAGAAGGCGCTCATTCAACGAGGCGATTTTGGTCAGAAGGTCGAGGCGGTCTTTCGCGTCGTAGCGCTTGGCGACCGCGGCCGGATCGTCGCCGCGAACGACTGCGTCGATCGCCGCGCGCGGCAGAACGGCGCCGGCTTCGGCCTCCCCGATGCGCGTCGCCGCCAAGAGGTCGGCGCGTTCCTCCGCGCCCGGCGCTTCGCCGGCGACGTGAAGCCCGTGGGGAATAAGCGTTTCTTCAAGCGCGGCGAGATCGACGCGCAACGTCTCCATGCGCGCGTCGAACGGCGCCGTCCAGGCGGGGCTCGCCTCGGCGAGGTCGACGGCGGCGGCTTGCGCTTGGGCCACGTCCGCGAGCCGGGCGCGCGCGTCCGCGTCCGCCGGCGGCGTCGCCCGCCAGCGCTCGACCGTTGCTTTGAGGTCGGAGAGGCCCGCATAGAGGCCCGCTTGCGTCACCGCCGGGGTCAAATAGCTGACCGTCGTCGCCGCCGAGCGGCGTTTGGCGATCGCCGCTTCCGAGGGGTTGTTCGAGGCGTAGAAGTAAAAGTTCGGCACGTCCGCGATCAGCGCGTCGGGCCAACAGGCCCCGGAGAGGCCCGTTTGCTTGCCGGGCATGAATTCGAGCGCCCCGTGCGTGCCGAAATGCAAGACGGCGTCGGCGTCGAAGTCCTCGCGTAGATAGCGGTAAAAGGCCGAGAATGCGTGCGTCGGCGTGAAGCCTTGTTCAAACAAGAGCCGCATCGGGTCGCCTTCATAACCGAAGGCCGGTTGCACGGCGATCAAGACCCCGCCGACGCGCACGCCGTAGACATGGATCGTGCGGCCGTTCGTCTGCTGACGACCGGGCGCGGCGCCCCATTGCGCTTCAATCGCCTCAAGGCGCGGCTCGCGGCGCACATAATCGTCGACAGGGATCTCCGCGACGACGTTTGCGTCGGCCCCGAAGCGCTCTGCATTGCCGCCCAAGAGGCTCTCGCGCAGGGCGTCGGCGGAGGCGGGTGGGTCGACGGGATATCCAGCGGCTTTCAGGGCGTTCAGCGTACGCTGCAACGACTCAAAGACGCTGAGGTAAGCGGCGGTGCCGACAGCCCCGCTATTGGGCGGGAAGTTAAAGAGGACGATCGCAAGATTGCGGTCCGCCGCGGGTTTGCGCCGCAGGCGGACGAGCGCGTCGACGCGTCCGGCGAGCGCCTCGGCGCGTTCGGGGCAGGCGCGCATTCGCCGCCCGGCGCGCACGTCGGAGCCGTCGTCAAATGAGCAATGCCGGTCGCAGCCGGCGCACGCGCCGCCCGCTTCCGGCGCGCGGCCGCCGAAGACGGTCGGGTTGGTCGCGCCGTCGAGTTCCGGCATCGCCACCATCATCGTCGCTTCGACCGGCGAGAGGCCGCGCTCGCTGCCGCCCCATTCGGCAAGGCTCTGGAACTCCAGCGCTTGGGCCGAAAGATACGGAACGTCGAGCTTGCTCAACACGTCGGCCGCGGACGCCGCATCGTTGTACGCGGGGCCGCCGACAAGCGAAAAGCCCGTGAGCGACACGACGGCGTCGACGATCGGCGCGTCTTTCTTGATGAAATACCGGTCGATCGCTTCGCGCGCGTCGAGGCCACTGGCGAAGGCCGGGATCGTCCGTAGACCGCGCGCTTCGAGCGCCGCGATCACGCCGTCATAATGGTCGGCGTCGCCGGACAACACGTAGGAGCGCAAGATCAACACGCCGACTGTCGGCTTCTTCGAACGCGCGAGCGGCAGCTTGTCGGCTTGCCGGCCGACTGAGGGCGTCATGCGCGGATGGTAAACGCCGACGTCCGGATAATCGACCGGGTCGGCCGGCGCCACGCGCGCGCGATACTCTGCGCGGGGGCCGTCGGCATACCGATGGATGAGCGCGGCGACCATGTTTTCGACGTTCGCATCGCACCCGGCGAGCCAATATTGCAGCGTCAGGAAATAGGCGCGCACGTCCTGGGCCGTTCCCGGCACGAACTTTAAGATCTTAGGCAGCCGGCGAAGGAGCCGCGCTTGTTGCGCGCCGTTTTTGGTTTTTGTCTTTGAGCCGCGCAACCGTTTCAGGAACGCAAGGGGCCCCTTCGGCGGTTTGTCCATGCGGAACTTGCCGACGCGCGTCAGCTTGACGATTTCCGGCGACGACAACGCGCCCACAAACGCGTCGCAATGGGGCGCGCGCGCCGTCAGCGCCGGAAGGATCGGCGCGATTTGTTGTTCAAGGAACAACATGCCGGCGACGATGACGTCGGCGGTTTCGATGGCGGCGATCGCGGGGGCGGCCCCTTCCGGATCGCGTTCCCATTCGATCGCCGTATGGAGCGTGATCGTCAGCCCCGGAATTTTCCGGCGCAAGTTCGCTTCGGCCTTGGCGAGCGGTTCGGCGAGATGCGCGTCCATCGACAAAACGACGACGCGCATGGGCGTCGCGCCCGGCCGTTCGGCGGTCTGCGTATCGATCGGGGAGGACGCGTCAGCGGGCATAGTGCGCTTTGGCCTCGTAAAGCGTGTCGACGGTGATGGCGGCGATGTTGTGCTCGGCGGCGAAGCGCTCGGTGTTGCGTTTGGCTTTGCCGCGCACGAAGAACGGGATCTTTTTGAGTTCTTTCGCAGCTTCCGCCGTCCAGTCCGCTTCGGCCGCCCCAGCCTCCGCTGCCGCTTGCTCGCTCGTCGCCGCGTCCGCCGTCGCGGGCTGGCCGATACGGTCGACGATGATCGGGTCGTCGCCATGCGGCTTCGCTTCGGGAGCGGGCGCGGGCGGAGACGCTTGTCCGCCATGGGCGCCGAGATGCGACGGGCCGGCTTCGTCGTTAAATTCGAAGTCCTCGCGGAACATCGCCAAAAGGTGCTCCTCGAGCCCTTTGACGAGCGGGTGCACCCAGGTGTCGAACAGGACGTTCGCCCCTTCAAAGCCCATTTGCGGCGAATAACGCGCGGGGTAGTCCTCCACGTGCGCCGGCGAGGAAATAACCGCACACGGAACGCCGAGCCGTTTGGCGAGGTGGCGTTCCATCTGCGTGCCCAAAACAAGTTCGGGCGCGGCCTCGGCGACGGCGGCTTCGACGGCGAGATAATCGTCCGTGATGAGCGGGTCGACGCCGTAGCGTTTTGCGGCCTCCCGAACGTCGCGGGCGAATTCGCGGTTGTAGCAGCCGAGGCCGACGACCTCGAAGCCGAGCTCTTCCGACGCGACGCGCGCGGCGGCGACGGCGCGCGAGCCTTCAGCGAAGATAAAGACGCGCTTGCCGGTCAGATAGTTGGAGTCGATCGAGACCGACCACCACCCCATATTCGAGCCGGGCGCGGCCGCTCGGTCGAGCGCCGGCAAGCCCGCTTTTTCGACGTATCCGGAGAGTTCCTCCAGAAAGTCGTTCGTCGCGCCGACGCCGTAGGGCAGCGTTTTGACGTAGGGTTGGCCGAATGTCTTCTCCAGCCAGCGCGCGGCCGGTTCGGCGATTTCCGGGTTCAAGACGACGTTGACGTCCGCCGCGCCGAGCCGCTCGATGTCGGCGGGGCGCGCCTCGAACGGCGCGACGACGTTGACCGTGCAGCCGATCGCTTCGAGAAGGCTTTTGATCTCGCGGACGTCGTCGCGGGCCCGGAAGCCGAGCGCGGTCGGGCCCAAAATGTTTACCGACGCGCGGCCGGTTTCTTGGGAGCGGCGGACCGCTTCGGGGTCGGCGAGGCGGCGGACGATCTGGTAGAACGTCTCCGCCGCGCCCCAATGCTCCTTGCGCTGATAAGACGGCAAGTCCAACGGGACGACGGGGACCGGCAAATCGAGCGCTTTGGCGAGCCCCGCAGGGTCGTCCTGCAACAATTCGGCCGTGCACGACGCGCCGATCAACAACGCCTTGGGCTCAAAGCGCTCATACGCCTCGCTGACCGTTTTCTTGAAAATCTCGGCCGTGTCGGCTCCGAGGTCGCGCGCCTCGAACGTCGTATAGGTGACGGGCGGGCGATGATCGCGGCGTTCGATCATCGTAAATAGAAGGTCTGCATACGTATCGCCCTGCGGCGCATGGAGGACGTAATGCACGTCCTTCATGGCCGTTGCGACCCGCATAGCCCCGACATGGGGCGGCCCTTCATAGGTCCAAACCGACAACTGCATTAGAAGGCGATCCTCGTTCGACGGTCGAGCGGGCGGGTGAACAGCCCGGCGAGGTCGCCGCACTGTTCGTAGCCCTGGATGGGGGTGAAAACGAGTTCGATGGACCACTTCGTGGTCAGACCTTCCGCCTCCAGCGGATTGGCGATCCCGAGCCCGCAAACGGTGATGTCGGGCCGCGCGGCGCGGCAGCGGTCGAGTTGCTTGTCGACGTCCTGGCCTTCGGAGAGCGGCACGTCTTCGCCGATGAGTTTGAGTTCTTCGTCGAGATGGCCGCGGTGTAGGTAGGGCGATCCGATCTCCACGATCCGGCAGCCGAGTTCGCGCGAGAGAACCCGAGCGAGCGGCGCTTCGAGCTGGGAGTCGGGGAAGAAAAAGACGCGTTTGCCCGAGAGGTGCTCGCGTTCGCGGGCGAGCGCTTTCTCCGCGCGGGCGCGCGGCGCGGCGGTGATCGTCTCAAATCGCTCCGGCGAGACGTCGAACAGATCCGCCGCCGCGCGCAACCACGCTGTCGTGCCCTCTGCGCCAAGCGGAAAGGGCGCCGCCACGCGCCGCGCGCCGCGGTCTTCCATCGCCGCGGCGGTATCGCGCAAAAACGGCTGCGCCAGGAGATAGCGCGTGTTCGGACCGACGGCCGGCGGCTCGGCGGACTTACGCGGCGGGAAAAACCCGAACCGCTCGATCCCGAGATCGCGGAACAAGCGATCGAACTGATCCTCGACGACGTCGGCCAGCGCACCGACGACCAACAGGGACGGCGCCGCATCGTCGCCGCCGTGCGCATCGGCCGCCGGCATGTCGGGAACCATCGAGGCGAGACATGCGTCTTCGCCTTGCGTGAACGTCGTTTCGATCCCGCTGCCGGAGTAGCTGAGAATGCGCACGTCCGGCGCGTAGGTCCGCGACAGTCGCGAGGCCGCGCGGGACAGATCGAGTTTGATGACCTCCGACGGGCACGAGCCGACCAGGAACAACGTTTTGATGTCGGGCCGGCGGTCGAGAATGCGCGCCACGGTCCGGTCGAGTTCTTCGTTCGCGTCGGCGAGGCCGGCGAGGTCGCGTTCTTCGAGGATCGCGGTCGCAAATCGCGGCTCGGCGAAGATCATGACGCCTGCCGCCGACTGCATCAGGTGGGCGCAGGTGCGCGAGCCGACGATCAAGAAAAACGCGTCCTGCATCTTTCGGTGCAGCCAGACGATACCCGTCAGACCGCAGAAGACCTCGCGTTGGCCCCGCTCGCGCAGGACCGGGCGCGGTGCGGCGGGGGCGGTGCGATCAAGGAGAGAAACAACGCTCATGACGCGGCTCCTTCGACGGCGCCGGCGGCCAAGGCGGTTCGCGCTTCGAGCCGGGCGAGCCGCAACTTCCAGACGAATTGCGCGGCGTTGACGACGTACGCTGCGTAGGCGGCGAGGGCGATCGCCATCTGAGCGCGAGCGTCCGCAAGCGAGAACGCCGCGGCCGCCAAATAGGCCGTGTGCAGTGCAATCACGAGCATGGAGAAGACGTCTTCCCAGAAGAACGGTCCGGCGAAGAGGTAGCGTCCGAACACCGCCTTTTCCCAAAACGCGCCGGTCACCATGATCGTATAAAGAAGAGCCGTTTTGACGACGACCGAAACGGTCGCCACGAGGTACCCGTCGCCCGTCGCG
>JBCCZS010000017.1:0-27135 GCA_039187035.1 Pseudomonadota bacterium
AAGACGCGCATCGTCGGGGTTCGGATCAAATAATAGAGGGCGACCATCGGCGCCGCCGGCCGCGGCCGGCGGCGCACCCCGTCGTGTTCGACTGAAAGATGGGCCCCAAACAATCCAAGCGTCTAATTCCAGTCAAGTTATTTACGTAAGACCACAAATCACGCCTCACCCCGCCCATAAGATCGCTTGTTGGAACGGTATACGGGCAAAGTGCTTTGGTTTGGCGATGAAACATGGGCGGCGGTTAAGCCGTTCATGCCGACGTGGAGCCAGTCCGCCGGATGAAGGCTTCGGCATCGGCCGTCAAGCCCATAGGCTAGCTCCGGCTTCACGCGCCCGCTTAACGCGGAGGGCTCGTCTTCCCCCCTCCCCGGCACACCGTCATGCTCTGCCGGACCGACGGGTCGTAGATTTGAACGAAGAAGCGGCGCGTGCCGCCGCGTCGGGATCATGTCGTGATGACGGCGCGTGACCGGCCGATCACAATTGTAGACGCCGCCACTATCACAGACGTACACGGTGAGACTGTAACGCATCGCTTATATAGTCTCTGATACATTTAAGCATATATTGTGCTATTTATATCTAACCTTGTTATCGTATCGAGTACGTCAGATTTCTTCACGGGTTTTGCGATATACGCATCGAAGCCTTGACTGAGAAATCGCGACCGATCTCCCTCCATCGCATGGGCGGTGATAGCGACGACCGGAACGGGTTCGGTCCCCATTTCGTCTTCACGCAACCTGATAATCCGCATCGCTTCTTCGCCGCCCATCTCAGGCATGGAGATATCCATAAAGACAACATCGAATCGATGTCGCGCCGCCATCTCGACGGCCAAGACGCCGTTGTCCGCAAACTGAATATCGTGGCGATCAACGCCCAGCACATGGGAAAGAACCATCTGGTTCACCGGATTGTCGTCAGCGACGAGAATCCGAAAGCGGTCGTTTTGCTGGCGAAGAGATAGCGCAGCACTTTTTTCGCCAGCAGCTACTGGCGTCGCCGCCGCCCGCTTCGCGCCGAGTGCGAACGGCATGACGACTTTTATTTCGGTGCCCTGTCCGACCTCCGACGCAAGCGAAATATCTCCGTCCATAAGATCGACGAGACGTTTTGTAATTGCGAGGCCAAGACCTGTTCCGCCGTAATCACGCGTTGTCGACGACTCCGCCTGAGTGAATTTCTCAAACACAAGATCGATTTTATCTTCGGGTATGCCGATACCCGAATCGCGGATTGTGAAAAGCAACGTCGCCCCACCGTTATCTCGCCGCACCGTCGTTACACCAAGAAAGACGCCCCCCTCGTGGGTAAACTTGATCGCGTTTCCAATCGTGTTGGCGAGCACTTGCCGCAAACGTCCGCCATCGCCGATGAGATCAAGCGGGACGTCGTCTCCGACTTCCAATTCAAAGCGGATGGACTTCTTCGACGCGGCGGGCGCCAATAACGCCATCAATTCAGATAGAAGTGATTGTAGATCAAATGGCTGTCGATCTATTTGAATTTTTTCAGCTTCAATTTTCGATAAGTCGAGGATATCGTTTATAATGGACAAAAGTGCGGTGCTCGATGAATGGATCGTGTCGACATACATCTTTTGGGCGCCGGAGAGGTCCGTATCCAATGCAAGCTCTGCGGAGCCGATGATCCCGTTCATCGGCGTTCGTATTTCATGGCTCATGTTCGCCAGGAATTCAGACTTGCTTCGATTTGCACGCTCGGC
This sequence comes from Pseudomonadota bacterium, assembly GCA_039187035.1. Taxonomy (GTDB): domain Bacteria; phylum Pseudomonadota; class Alphaproteobacteria; order Caulobacterales; family Parvularculaceae; genus JAJFFW01. The sequence goes on from JBCCZS010000017.1 coordinate 1,733, forward strand.
GTCTTCACGCGCCCGGTCAACCTCGCCAACGGCAGCCACCATTCCCTGTGCATAGATCACCGTAAAGATCACCACCGCCACTAAGGACGCCGCAAACGTCAAGGCGAAACTGCTATCGATAACGAACGGATCGAGCTCACCGAAACTACGGTGGATGACATAACTGACGCTGATGGTCGCCACTCCCGCGACCGCACTGCCCACGCCGTACGCGACGCCAAGGAGCATGACCGATGCGATAGCGTGCACGGCGAGAATGGGCGTGGACGGCGCGTGGAATCCGATACGCAATGTTGTGTAACACAAGACGAGGAGGCAGATTCCCAAGAGAACCTTTGCTGTTCCTTCAACGCGTCCGGATCGTGCAGCAAAAAGCGGCGATAAACCACAAGCCGCCGTGTACACGATGATCATCGCCAACCGGACCGGATTGGCGAGGTATAAGTCGAGGTGGGTTAGAAGCTGCGCCGCCGCCACGACGAAGGCGATCCCCGATAGCGTCGCCAGAATGCGATGACGCGCCCGTACGAGCGGCGACCAATCCGGATCGTCGGGCCAGAAGACTGCGAAGAATTTCTCTGTCGACATGGCCGGTGGTCGTTCTGTAAGATTTCGTTCAACTCCTCAGTATCGATCGCGCCTCAAATTTAGATTTTCCCGATAGAGACAAATTTATCTAACTGGTAACCGATAGGTCTTGGGCGCGCGGCGCGCGGAACCCGAGTTGCGCCGGGGCCGTGCACGACGACGCCGATCTCGATGGTGGGTGTTCGAAACAGTCGTATCGCCCCCCCCCCCCCCGCTCGACGCCTCCTCACCAGGAAAGGCGTCCCCGAAATCATCCATGGGACATCGCTGAACGCCGCTCAATCGGACTTGCGCGCGGTAAGCCTATTGGGCTCGTTCGGAAAACAGTGTGCTTTGGCAGAGCCGTCGTCGCCCACGAGGCCAAAGGCGCAACGGCGTCGGCGCTCTGTATTGAATAACGCCGACGCTCTAGATTTTTTGTTTTGAGCGCCCGAGCCGGTCTTTACCCGATCCAATATGATCATCCGGCGCTCCAGCGATTTGGGCCGGAAACAAGGGCGTTGGGCGCCGCCGGATTTTGGCGCCGCCATCAGTCTACAGAGCGCTGCCCAAACCCCAGCGCGTCACGCGCCCCGCAACAACGGCGACTTAGAGGCGCGTATACTGAGCGCCCATGTTCGCCCAAACGGGGGGCGAACGATGACGCTCCGTCGAGGCGGTCGTCAACACGCCGCGGCCAGGCCCGATCAGTCGGCTTTACACCTCGTCGGGGCGGCGAAAGGCGCCGCGGAAGAGCGTCTTTGAGCGCACCGCGCAGCCTTGGCGGACGAGTTCGTCGGCGACGTCGCGATCGTCGACGGCGACTTCGGCGATCAGGAACCCGTCGGGGTCCTCATCCACCGGACGCAAGCGGCACATCTTGCCGGCGACGAGCGCCTCGAGCGCCTCGGCCGCCCGGCCGGCGCCGCGCTCGGCTCCCGCGGGCGCACGCACGCCGGCAATCCGCACATTCAAGAAGCCGTCAAAGCGTCGGTCCAACTGGAAGCTCTCCCCGTCGAGCACGCGTTCGACGAGCACCGTTCCGCGCCGACCGGCCCGCCCCAACGCGCCCGAGTAATAGCCGGCGAGCGCAGCGAACAGGATGACCGAAGCGGAAGTGAGAATATCAATCATACTCAATCTCAACAAATAACGCCGCCTGTGTCACGCCGGCGATGCAGCGCGACCTGCCGACAGTCGGCGCCGCTCGATCCGCGGACGACGATTTGAGATCCGGAAACACCGGCCCTCGAAACAAAATCTAACGCGTTCGGTTGCATCAAACGACGTGTCCGACGCGCCAGCCGCCCGCCGCCGACAAGCCGGCCGAGCCGGGACGACGCGATCACTGTGCGGGCGCGACCGAGAAATTTGTGTAAAGCGCGTCGACCAAGCCGCCCGCGGCGATCCCGACGTCGCCGCTGCCGAGGCCGGCGCTTGCGAGCTCGGCGATCTCCGTCCCGTTAACGAGAAACGTGACGGAATCGCCCTGCTCGCGCACTTCCAAAACGTTGGGGCCGGCGCGCACCGCATCGGTGGTCGACTGGATCGTGGGGCGAAATCCGCCTTCGTCGCGTTTGAAGATCGAAACGCCGCCGTTCGGGCTGATCGAAAAGACGTGGTACGCCTTTCGCGCCCCGTCGAAACCGAGCAACAACCCGGCGAACCCTTGCGGCGCGCCGCCTTCAAGGGCGACCGTCGCCGCAACGCGTCGGTCCTGGCCGTCCAGCGCCCCGACATAGACGTACTCGATGCTGTTCGGGTCGGTTTGGTTGGACAGGGCGAACGTCGCCCCGGCGTTCCGGTACCGCCACGCGCCGGCGCCGCCGGTTTGCGGCAAGTAGGCGGCGAGCGCGCCCATGCCGCTCGGCGCCCCGGCCGAGGAGGCAGGCGAGACGTCAGGCGACGGACCGGCGGGCGGCGCGTTGCGGGTCGGCGCCGCGCCCGCGGGCGCAGCCGCTTGGCCGGCTTGCGCGTCCCAGAGCGCCTCGGTCTCGCTTTGCCGCTGCGCGGCCCCGTCGTCGGCCGTCTGCGCCGCCGCTCCGGCGCCCGTCGTCAACAACGCCGCCGCCGCAAAAATGAGTCTCCGCATCGTCTCTCTCCCTCAGACTAAACGCCGCAAAGACTGACATAAGCGCGCCGAAATGCGAAGCCTGAAACGCCGCGCGCGTCCCGCTGCATGACGTCGCGCGCGAGACGCGTTCGGTTCGTATGGCGATCATCAGAAAGGAGACGATCCCGGCGCTGTCCAGTATCTTTCGATCGCGACGATCGCCGGCCGCTCCCGCATTTGGGGCGCCGAGCCGCCAAGTGCCCCGACCGCGCATTCCCCTAGTCGACCAAGTCCCAATAGGGCCGCTCGCCGAAGCGGTCATACATGAACGCCACGAACGCCCGCAGGCGCGGCGACAAATGCCGGTTCGGCGGATAAATCAAACAGAGCTCGATCGGCGGCGGCGCATAATCGTCGAGAACCGTGACGAGGCGGCCGGCCTGGAGGTCGGCCCCGACGATAAAGGTCGGAAGCAACGCCAACCCCAAACCGGCGACCGCCGCGGCGAGCAGCGCCTCGCCATTGTCCGCCGTCATCCGCGCCCGTATGCGCGTCTCGTAAGCGACGTCGTCTTTCGTCAACCGCCAAATCGCCTGGCCCGGCGACGCCCCGTAATAGAGGCAATCATGCCCGGCGAGGTCGCTCGGCGTCGTCGGTCGTCCGTTAGCGGATAGATAATCCGGTGACGCGCACACGACGCGGCGAATCCCGCCGATCTGGTGATCGATCAGCGCCGACGTCTCCACCGGCGCGCCGATCCGTACGGTCACGTCGAAGCCTTCGGCGACCGGGTCGACCTGGCGGTCGGTGAGCGCCATGGAAACGGTCAGCTTCGGATAAGCCCGCATAAAGTCCGCGATCGCGGGCGCCAGGTGCATCGTGCCGAACGACATCGGCGCGTTGACGCGCAAGTCCCCCTGCGGTTCGTCGACCGCGTCCTGGACGGACCGTTCCGCCGCGGCGAGATCGGCGAGCACCGCCGCCGCTTTGTCGTAAAACGCCCGGCCCGCCGGCGTCGGCGAGACTTTGCGCGTCGTGCGGTTCAACAACTGCGCGCCGAGGGCGTCTTCAAGCGCCATTACGTGTTTGCTGACCTGGGCGCGCGACAGACCCAACCGGCGGCCGGCCGCGGCGAACCCGCCCTCCTCCACAACGCCCGCGAAGGCGCTCAATGTCGCGAACTTGTCGATGGCGCGCCCTATTGTCAGCTTGAACGAGACAATGTGTTTCAAAAACCCGTTCTAGTGTGATTTTTGGAAACGTCTATCTTCCTCTTCGAAACAAGCGGCCGCGCGGTTGCGGCCAGGAGGAACGACATGATTACGGTGAGAAAAGCGAACGAACGCGGCGTCGCCAATTTCGGTTGGTTGGACAGCCGGCACACGTTCTCCTTCGGACACTATTTCGATCCGGAGCATATGGGCTTCGGCCCGTTGCGCGTCATCAACGACGACCGGGTGCAGGCGGGCGCGGGCTTCGACACGCACGGGCACCGCGATATGGAGATCATCTCCTACGTCCTGGAGGGCGCGCTCGAGCATAAAGACTCGATCGGCACCGGCTCGGTGATCCGGCCGGGCGACGTCCAACGCATGAGCGCCGGGAGCGGCATCCGCCACTCGGAGTTCAACCATTCGCAGGAGGCGTCGGTTCACTTCCTGCAAATTTGGATCATTCCGGAGAAAGACGGTCTGAACCCCGACTATGAGCAAAAAGCGTTCAGCGCCGAGGACAAACGCGGGAAACTGCGCCTAGTCGGCTCGCAAGACGGCCGCGACGGGTCGGTGACGATCCATCAGGACGTCAATTTCTACGCGGGGCTCTTCGACGACGGCGAGAAAACGACGCTCGACGTTGCGCCGGGCCGCGGCGTGTGGGTGCACGTCGCCAACGGCACCGCGCTCATTGAAGGGCGCGAATTGTCGGCCGGCGACGCGCTCGCCGCGACCAACAAGAAAGCGATCGAAATCATCGGCAAGGACGACGCCGAAGTGCTCGTCTTCGATCTCGCCGCTTAGGACCAAGAACCGAAAGCCGCCGCCGTCTCAGGCGGCGGCTTTTTCTTGACAGACAATGCGCCAGCCTAAATCGAACGTCCCGAAAGCCCAGGAGGCCCCATGACCGCCATTTTGAAACTGAACGCCAGCGCCCGCCTCGACGGATCGACGACGCGTACGCTCACTGACGATATAATCCGTAAGCTGAGCAGCTCCAAAAAGCCCATCGACGTGATCGAGCGCGATTTGGCGGAGGGCTTGCCCTTCGTCGACGACGCGTGGATCGCTGCGAACTTCACGCCCGACGAGGAACGCTCCGAAGCGCAGCGCGCTGCGCTCGCGTTTTCCGATAAGCTGATCGACGAGATGAAACGGGCTGATATCTTGGTGATCGGCGCGCCGATCTACAATTTCTCCGTCCCCGCCGCGCTGAAAGCGTGGATCGACCTTATCTGCCGGGCGCGCAAAACGTTCCGCTATTCCGAGCAAGGGCCGGTCGGCCTGTTGGAGAATAAACGGGCCATCATCGCGGCGGCGTCCGGCGGGACCGAAGTCGGATCACGGATCGACTTCGCCACGGGCTATCTGCGCCATCTTCTAAATTTCGTCGGCGTCGAGACCGTCGATGTCGTATCGGCCGACCGCCTTTCGGTCGACCCGGCCGCAAGCCTCGCCAAGGCGCAAGCGCAAATCGCGGCGTTGGCGCCCGCTTGACCAAACGGCCGCCCGACTGTCGGCGTTCTGAATCAAAATCGGCCGGAAATCGCTTTCCGGCCGACTATGTAACGTGTTGGAAGTCCCGTCCTTACGGAAGCAAAAGCCCCGGAAGATAGGTCATTGCGAAGGCCGCAACGACCGAAATGACGGAAAAAACCATGAGCCCCTTCGCGACGTCCGTCGCGCCCAACTGGCGCAGAACCCCGCTTATCGCCACAATTAACGCCCCGAAACTCACTAAACCAATCGCCGCAGTAACTGAAAGCATACCCTACCTTTGCCGCCCCCCGGCGCGCCGCGACCACGACGCGTAAGATTGCTCCCCAGCGTTGTTATATCGTCACACATTGTGGCGAAAATGAGGCAAACTTAACAAAGTGTGATCAAAATAGGGCCGGTTTTGACCGTTCGGCGCGTGCGCCGTTCGCTTTATCGCCAAATAAGGCGCGGGCCGTCACAAAAGCTTTATATTAACGAAACCGATTAGTCACTTGTTAATCATCGTCAAAATTGTGCGGCGCCACATTTCTAGGAACGGTCCGCCGGCGACGCGGCCAGACGCCGAATGAGACTGGACGTATCCTGGCGGCCGCCGCCCATCGCCTGAACGTCCGCGTAAAACTGGTCGACGAGCGCGGCGACAGGCAGCGCCGCGCCGTTACGCCGGGCTTCGTCGAGGGCGATTCGCAAGTCTTTGCGCATCCAGTCGACGGCGAACCCGAAATCGAACGCACCGTCCGCCATCGTTCGCGCGCGATTGTCCATCTGCCAACTTTGCGCCGCGCCCCCGCCGATCGCGTCCAACACGCGGTCGATATCAAGGTCGGCGGCGCGCGCGAAATTGACGCCCTCGGCGAGCCCTTGGAGGAGTCCCGCGATGCAAATCTGGTTTACCGATTTGCAGAGCTGGCCGGCGCCCGGCGGCCCGATGTGGACGATGCGTGCCGCGTAGGTTTCCATCGCCGGGCGCGCCCGCTCCAGATCTTCAGCGCCGCCGCCGCACATAATGGAGAGCGCGCCGTTCTCCGCCCCGGCCTGCCCGCCGGAGACCGGCGCGTCGACGAAGCCGACGCCGCGCGAGGCGAGGCGCGCATGCAGCGTGCGCGCGAGCGTCGGCGACGCCGTCGTGTGATCGATGAAAACCGCACCGGCCCGCAACCCGTCTTCGGCCGCGTCGATGACCGCGGCGACGTCCGGGTCGTCGCCTAGACAGGCAAAAACGACTTCCGCCCCGTCCACCGCCTGCGCGACGGACGTGACGCCGGTCGCCCCTGTGCGCGCGCGCCACGCGTCGGCCCGCGCCGGCGTTCGATTATAGCCGACGACGTCGAAGCCGCCGGCGACCAGATGGCTGGCCATCGGGCCGCCCATAACGCCGAGGCCGAGAAAAGCGACTTTCATGCGCGTCCGCTCGCCATCGCCGCTCAGCCGTCGATCGGGGGGAGAACGCCGTAGCCGCTCGCAAAGTAGGTGAGCGGCGCCCCGGCGCGGGCGTCATGGCGCAACACCTGGCCGACCAAAATCACGTGGTCGCCGGCGTCGTGGCGATCGACCACCCGGCAGTCGAAGCCGGCTAGGCGCGCTTTTAAAAGCGGGGCCCCGGTCGTCCAAATCTCGATCTCGCGTCCTTCGAGCGGCGGGGGATTGCGACCGGCGAAGCGATTTGAGAGCGCCTGGCCGTCGGCGCGCAAGACGCTGACCGCATAATTGTCGGCCTCAAAAAAACGCGAAAAAAGCGACGCGCGGCGTTCGACGCACCAAAGAACGAGCGGCGGCTCCAGCGAGACCGACACGAACGAATTCACCGTCAACGCCGAAACGGTCCCGTCTTTGCTCCGGCAGGTGACGACCGTCACGCCGGTTGCAAAGCGTCCGAAGGAGTCCTTCAGGCTACGGTGGGGGTCGCTCATCGGGCGGCGCGCTCAGGCTGGGAACGAATGGTTAACACGTTGAAAGCCTTATTTCTTGTAGGATCGAAACCAAGCGGCGATGCTAGGCGGCGCGCCCCGCTCCGTCACGGCGACACGGCCGCGCGGGCGGCGGCGCCCCTCGCGTCCGCGCCCATAAACCGACGCCGACCCGTTCGGCGAAACCTAGTCGACGACACCTGACTGACCCATGGAACTGGCCGTTGCAACGCCCTGGCAGATGTGGGCCGTGTTTTTGATCATCGGCGCGGTCGTTGCGGCCTACGTCTCGGAACGGTTCGCGCTGGAATTGGTGTCGGCGGGGGCCCTCGTCGCCCTCCTCTTTTTGTTTCATTTTGCGCCGCTCGAAGACATCGGCGGCGGGCTTCTGCTCACGACCGACGATCTCCTCGACGGGTTCTCCAGCGCCGCGCTGATCTCGATCATGGGGCTATTGATCATCGGTCAGGGCATGTTCCAGTCGGGCGCGCTCGAACACCCGACGCAGGGGCTTTTGACGCTGCATGAGCGCTACCCCCGGCTCACGGTGGCGACCGTCTTTGTATTCGTCATGGCGGTCAGCGCGTTTTTGAACAACACGCCGGTCGTCGTCATGTTTATCCCCATCGTCGCGGCGCTCGCCCAGAAGAGCAAAACGCCGGTCTCCCGGTTGATGATCCCGTTGTCGTTCCTGTCGATCTTCGGGGGCATGACGACGGTCATCGGCTCGTCGACCAACATGTTGGCGGTCGAGGCCTATCGCCAGACGAAGTCGGGCGTCGATATCGGGTTTTTCGAATTGACCCCGCTCGGCTTGTTTATCGCGCTGATCGGCGTCGTTTATCTGTCGACCGTGGGGCGCAGATTGCTGCCCGACCGCGCCGGCCCCGGCGACGACCCCTCGCCGGCAGAACGCGAAGGCAAGCAGTTTATCGCACAGATCGAAGTCACGCGCGATCACCCGCTTCTCGGCGAGGGGCCGGTCGCGGGGCTGTTCCCGCAGCTTCCGGACATCACGGTGCGGATGGTTCAGCGCCGGGACAAACCCATCTTGCCGCCCTTCGACGATCTGAAATTCCGTACCGGCGACATTCTCATTCTTGCGGCGACGCGGCAGGCGTTGACGGCGCTCCTCAAAGCGAACCCGAAAATCCTCGACGGCCTCATGGCCGAAACCGAAATCCAAATCAGCGAAGACCGCACCCAGCGTGCGCAATTGACCCTGGTTGAAGCCGTCGTCGCGCCCGGCTCGCGCCTTGTCGGCCAGACGATCGCGCAGACCGGTTTCAATTACCGCACCAATTGCGTCATCCTCGGCATCGAGCGCCGTAGCCGGATGATCCGTGCTCGCATGAACTCGATCCGCCTGGAGGCCGGCGACGTCCTGCTGATCCTCGGCGACATCAACAACATCCGCAGTCTGCGCGCCGAACGCGACATCCTCCTCCTGGAACGGTCGATGGAAGGCTTGCCGGACCGGCGCAACGCACGCGTGGCCGGCGGCATCTTCGCCCTCGTCGTCGCCGCGGCGTCGACGGGCGTCGCGCCCGTGGCGGTCGTGGCGCTTACCGGCGCGGCGTTGATGGTCGCGGCCGGATGTCTCAACGTTCGCCAAGCCGCCCGCGCCATCGACCGGCGCATCGTCCTCCTGATCGCCGCGAGCCTCGCCCTCGGGGCCGCGTTGCAAGCGACCGGCGGGGCGCGCCTTATCGGGGAAACGCTCGCCGCCGTCGCCGCGCCGTTCGGCCCGACCGCCCTCATCTCTTGCTTTTTCATCCTGTGCGCGGCGTTAACCAATGTCCTGTCCAACAACGCGACCGTCGTTCTGTTTACGCCCATCGCGGTGAACGCGGCGCAACTCGCGGGCGTCGACCCGCACGTCCTCGTCTTGACGATCATTTTTGCGGCGAATTGTTCGTTCGCGACGCCGGTCGCCTATCAAACGAATCTGTTGGTGATGGCGCCAGGCCACTACCGGTTCCGGGACTTTATCGTCGTCGGGGGACCGCTCATTATTTTAGTGTGGCTGCTCTATACGGCGGTCGCGCCCGTATATTTCCGTATGATCGGGGCTTTGTGATGCGTCGCCGCCGTCCCCGCTTTTCCCCGCAGCCGCCGCGCCGATTGCAGGCGCGGATAACCGCCGCTAACGTTTGACGAATTAGGATAGCTGCATGCGTAAAGAAGACATTCGGCGGCGATTGGGGCTTGAGGCCGGAGAGTATTATCTCACCGCCCCGTCGCCCTGTCCGTATCTGCCGAACCGCGTGGAGCGGAAAGTCTTCGCTTATCTGGGCGGGCGCTCGGCCCCGACGCTCAACTCGCTTCTGTCTCAGCGCGGCTTTAGGCGCTCACAAAACATCATCTATATGCCGGCGTGCGAAACCTGCATGTCGTGCATCCCGGTGCGGATCGTCGTCGACGCGTTCGACATGACGAAGTCGCGGCGGCGGATCGTCAATAAGAACCGCGATCTGATCCGACAATTACGCGCGCCGCGGGCCCGCTCGGAGCAGTTTTCGCTGCTGCGCGCCTATCTCGACGCGCGCCACGCGGACGGCGGCATGGCCGATATGACGGTGCTCGATTACGCCTCCATGGTTGAGGAGACCGCGGTCGACACGGTGTTGGTCGAATATGCGGCGCGCGATGCATCGGGTCCGGAAGAACTCGCCGCTTGCGCGTTGACCGATCGCCTGTCGGACGGGCTGTCGATGGTCTACAGCTTTTTCGACCCCGCCCTCGACGCGCGCAGCCTCGGCCGGTTTATGATCCTCGATCACGTCGCCCTCGCGGCGGAACTCGGCTTGCCCTACGTCTATCTCGGCTACTGGGTCAAAGGGTCGGCGAAAATGCAGTACAAGGTCGATTTTCAACCGCTCGAATATCTGACCCGCGACGGCTGGACGCGCACGCCCGGCTGACGCGCGGCGCGCCCATGCGGTCGACAAGCGCTGCAGGGCGCCCTACGAAATCAAAAAACTCAACGCGTTTAAGCCGATAGGCGCGCCGTTCTCAGCGCGTTCCCAACCGCGGCGGCACGTCAATAATGAGCGGGGCGGAAACCACGTGAGCGATCCCGGCGGCTTGATCGGCCGACGCAAACTCTTGACCGGCGGCGCCTTGGGCGCGGCGGGCCTCGCCGCCGGTTGCGATTGCAGCGGCGTTTTGGAGGCCGAGGGCGTCGAAGGGGGCGGGGCGTCGTCAGGCCGCCGGCGGTCGCTAAAGATGGTCACCACCTGGCCGAAAGACTTTCCGGGGCTCGGCGGCGCGGCCGAACGCGTCGCGCGCTTCGTGACCGAGATGAGCGGCGGCGCGATGCGCGTCGAACTCTACGGCGCCAACGAACTCGTACCCGCCTTCGAAGCGTTCGACGCGGTCTCGCAAGGCGCTGCGGATCTTTACCACGGCGTTGAATATTACTGGGTCGGCAAATCGAACGCCTACTCGTTCTTCACCGCGGTGCCGTTCGGCATGACGGCGACGGAAATTATGGCGTGGACGGAGTTCGGCGGGGGACAGGCCCTTTGGGACGAACTCTCCGCCGGCTTCAACGTCAAACCGTTTTCCGCAGGCAACACCGGCCACCAGATGGGGGGGTGGTTCAAAAAACCCATCGAGTCCGCCGACGACCTCCGCGGGCTGAAAATCCGCATGCCGGGCATGGGCGGCGAAGTGGTGCGGCGCGTCGGCGCCTCGGCCGTCGCGCTCGCCGGCGGCGAGATCTACCAGGCCCTGCAGTCCGGCGCCATCGACGGCACCGAATGGGTCGGCCCGTGGAACGATCTCGCCTTCGGTTTTTACCGCGAAGCCAAATACTATTACTGGCCGGGCTTCCACGAGCCCGGCGCGCAAATGAGCGTCGGCGTCAACCTCGATTTGTGGAACGATTTGACGCTTGCGGAGCGCTCAATTCTTCGCGCGGCGTGCCACCAGGCGAACCATTTGGCGATCGCCGAATATGCGCACCATAACGGCGCGGCCCTAAAACAGTTAATCGACCAACACGGCGTCGAACTGCGGCGCATGCCCGACGACGCGCTCGACGCGCTCGCAGAGGCCGCCGCCGAGGTGCTTGAGGAGTTTCGCCAAGCCGACGATCTTTCGCAGCGCATTTATGAGAGCTATCGGGCCGCGCTCGCCCGGTCGCAAGAGTGGAACCGCATCGGCGACGAGGCCTTTATGGCGGTCCGCCGGCGGATCTTCTCGCTTTAGGGGCGCGGCAAGCGATGGTCGCGGGCGCATTGTTTTGGCTGGGCGCGGCCCTTTTGCCGCCGCTGGTCGCGGCGCCGCTCGCCGCGTTGATTGCAGGCGCGAGCCGCGCGGCTTTCGCCGCCGCGCTCGCGGGCCTCACCTTGGCCGCATTCGCCGCGGGCGCGGCGTTTACGCATTTCGCCGTCGATCTCCCGCGTCTGGCGCCGTCATGGCGGCTCGCCGCCGCGCCGCTGTCGATCGCCGGCGTCGTCGCGGCGACCGCGTTCCTCGTACGCGATCCGCAGGCGGACGTTCGACGGTTGGCTGAACGCTTAGATCGGCTCGCGCGCGCCGTCGGCATGGGCGCGGCTTGGCTCGTCTGGGCGATGGCGCTCGTTCAATTCACGATCGTCGTGTTGCGCTACGTGTTCGGCGTCAATTTCATCATGATGCAAGAGAGCGTCACCTATCTGCACGGCGCTCTTTTTCTGATGACCGCCGGCTACGCGCTCGCAACCGGCGACCATGTGCGCGTCGACCTCTTTTATCGAGACGCGAGCCCGCGACGCAAAGCGATGATCGACCTCGCCGGCGCGTATCTGTTTCTCTTTCCGTTTTGCTTGCTGGTCCTGTGGACGGCGGCCCCGTACGTCTCGGCTGCCTGGGCGGCGCGGGAAGGGTCGAACGAACAGTCCGGCATCCAGGGCGTCTTCCTGTTGAAGACGCTGATCCCGCTCTTCGCGCTCGTCCTCATCGCCGCCGGTTTTGCGTTGGCGAGCCGCGCGGTCGACACGTTGCGATCGGAGAAGGCGGCATGACCGAGGGCTTTTGCCTTTGCGCCGCGGCCGGTTGGCTCGACGTCGCGATGATTGCGACGCTGTGCGTTCTGTTGCTCGCCGGGTTTCCGGCCGCGTTCACTCTGGCGGGGGTCGCCATTCTCTTCGCCGTCCTCGGTCTTTCCATGGGCGTCTTCGACCCGAGTTTTTTCAAGTCGCTCCCGCAACGGATCTTCGGGGCCGTGACCAACACGACGCTCATCGCGGTGCCGATGTTCGTTCTTATGGGCGTTATTCTGGAGCGGGCCAAAATCGCCGAGGAGCTCCTCGACGAGATGGCGAAACTCTTCGGCTCAATGCGCGGCGGGCTCGGCTTTTCGGTGACGGTGGTCGGCGCGCTCCTCGCCGCCTCGACGGGGATCGTCGGCGCGACGGTCGTCACGATGGGGCTTCTCAGTCTACCGACGATGTTGCGGCGCGGTTACGACCCGGCGCTCGCCTGCGGCTCGATCGCCGCGGCCGGCACGCTCGGCCAGATCATCCCGCCGTCCATCGTGCTCATTCTGCTCGGCGACGTCATCTCGAACGCCTACCAAAAAGCGCAACTGGAACAGGGCGTCTTTGCGCCGGAGACCGTTTCGGTGGGCGATTTGTTCGCCGGCGCCCTCATTCCCGGTCTCGCCCTCGTCGGGCTGTACCTCGCTTGGCAGGCGTTCGTCGCCGTCACGCAGCCCGAAAAGGCGCCGGCGATCCCGGCTGAGGAAATCGGCGCGCGCGCGCAGGCCTGGCGCGGCGCGCTGCGCACCCTGCCCGCGCCGCTCTTATTGATCATAGCCGTACTCGGATCGATCCTCGCGGGCGCGGCGACGCCCACCGAGGCGGCGAGCGTCGGCGCGGTCGGCGCCTTGTTGATTGCGGGCACGCGTGCGGCGACGGGCGGCGGCATCGTGTCGACGCGCGGCGCCGTTTTCGCCGCGGTGCTCGCGCTGGCGCTCCTCGTCGGCTTGAGAAGCGGCGTCGACTTGCGGCTCGGGCGCGCCGAGACGAGCGGCGCGGAGACGGCCGGCATCGCGCTCGCAAGCCTCGCCGTTCTGGTGATCCCCGTCGGGATCGTCGCCGCGTTCCGCGCCCTGAACCGCCAACGGATCGTCGGCGACATCGCGCGACAAACCGCCCGGGTGACGACGATGGTCTTCACGATCTTCATCGGCGCGGCCGCGTTTTCGCTCGTGTTCCGCGGGCTCGGCGGCGACGAAACGGTGCGCGCCGCGCTCGAAGCGACGCCGGGCGGCGTGTTCGGCGCGGTCCTGTCCGTGATGGTCGTTATGTTCGTGCTCGGTTTTTTTCTCGACTTTATCGAGATCGGCCTCGTCGTCGTGCCGCTGGTCGGCCCGCCGCTATTGGCGATGGGCGTCGACCCGGTCTGGCTCGGCGTGATGATGGCGGTCAATCTGCAGACGTCGTTTCTAACGCCGCCGTTCGGTTTTGCGCTGTTTTATTTGCGCGGCGTCGCCCCCGACAGCGTCAAAACCGGCGACATCTATCGTGGCGCGCTCCCGTTTATCGCGCTGCAGGTGGCGGGTCTGGCGGCGATCGCGGCGTTCCCTGCGCTTGCAACGTGGTTGCCGGGCGTCCTCGGCCGGTAAATCAGGCCTGGCCGTCGGCGTAGGCGACGAGCGCGTCGATCCGTTTGGCGATCGGCGGGTGGGTCATAAATATGCCCGCGAACGGCTTTGCGTTGTCGACCATCATCTGGCGGACGTCCGCCGGCGCGTCGACGTCGCTGCGCCCCGAGATTTTCTTCAGCGCGGAGATCATCGCGTCCGGATCCTTCGTCAGATCCACCGCGCCGGAGTCGGCCAGATACTCGCGCTTTCGCGACAAGGCGAAGCGGATCGCTATGGCGAGAACGTAGGCGACCGCGATCATGAGGAGGGCCGCGATGATCAAAAGGCCGCCGCCGCGGCTGTCGCCGTTGCGCGAACGCGTATGCCCGCCCATACGTAAGCCGGAGCGGAAGAGGTTGTGATAAAGGACCTCCCCAAAGAATGAGAAGATCCCCACAAAGATCACCGCGACGATCAAGAGCCGCACGTCGCGGTTCATAATGTGCGTCAATTCATGCGCCATCACCGCTTGCAGCTCGTCGCGGTCGAGCCGATCGATGATCCCGCGCGTCAAGGTGACGGTGTAGGTGGAGCGGTCGATGCCGCTGGCGAACGCGTTTAACGCGTCTGTCTCGATGATGTTGAGTTTCGGGGTCGGAAGGCCGCGCGAAATGCACAGGTTCTCCAGCATGTTGTAGAGATCGGGCGCTTCTTTGCGCGTGATCGACTTTGCGCCGGCGGCGAGACGGATAATCGTTTGGTTCGCATACCAAGCGATCGCAAACCAAATAAAGGCCGCCAAAAAAGCGAAGGGCCAGATTTCCAGCAACATCGTCAGCGCTTCGCGGAACCCGTCTGCCGTGCTCGCATATGTGCCGGTGACGCCGACATAACCGACGCAGAGGCCGTAAAGCAGCACCAAGAGCAACACGGGAAAGCCGGCCAACAACAAGACCGATTTCAGATTGTTGTTCCAAATGTGGGTCTGAAGGCCGAACGCGCCCATTAGCCGGCGCCGCGCTCGCCGAATGCGGCCGCGACGATCGCCTCGGCGTGCAGAACGGTGGTGTCGAAGGCCGGAACCGGCAACCGGTCCGGCTTCATTAGAAGGTTGATTTCGGTACAGCCGAAAATCACGGCGTCGGCGCCCGCTGCCGCGCCGCGCACGACGATCGCCTCATAGGCCGCGCGCGCTTCGTCCGTGACGACCCCGACGCATAGCTCGTCGAAGATGATCCGTTCGACGACGTCGCGGTCCTCCGCGTTGGGGATCAGCGTTTCGACGCCCCGGCGCGCCTTCAGCGTCGGCCGGTAAAAGTCGCCCTCCATTACGAACCGCGTGCCGAGGAGAAGCGGTTTTCGAACGCTTGCAGCCTCGATCGCGTCGGCGAGCGCGTCCATAATGTGAATGAGCCGGTCGCCGACATGGGCCTGTGCGCGCTCGGCGCCGAGATGGCTCGTATTGGAGCCGATCGCGAAAACCTCGCATCCGGCGGCGACGAGCGGCGCCGCCGCCTCGCCGATCGTTCGTCCGAACGCGTCCCAGTCGCCGGCCGCGTAAGCGGCGTGCACCCGCCCGTAGTCGATTGAATGAACGACCATGTTGGCGGAGTGTTCGCCGCCGAGCCGACGACGCGCCGCGGCGTTGATGAGCTGGTAGTAAACGACGGTGCTTTCCGGACTGGTGCCGCCGACGAGACCGATGCGTTTCATGGCTGACGTTCCGCTGCGAGCGCCGGCCCGCCGGCTAGAACTTCACGTCCGGCGCGGCTTCGATCGTCGCCCGGCTCTCCTCGGGGAGCTCAAAGAAGTCGCGTTCTTTGAAATTGCCCATCGGCGCGATGAAGTTGCCGGGGATCTGCTGGATCGACGTGTTGAACTCGCTGATCGCGTTGTTGAAGAAGCGGCGCGCCGCGGCGATCTTGTTGTCGACATCGGACAGCTCGCGCTGCAACTCGAGAAAGTTCGTATTCGCCTTAAGGTCCGGATAGGCTTCGGCGAGAGCAAAGAGCCGGCCGAGCGCGGCGCCGAGAAGCCCCTCCGCCTCGCCTTGCGCAGCCGGACCATTGGCGCTGACCGCCGTATTGCGGGCGGCGATCACCGCTTCCAGCGTCTCGCTTTCATGCGCCGCGTAGCCTTTCACGGTCTCAACGAGATTGGGCACGAGCTCGTGCCGCAGTTTCAGCTGCACGTCGACGTCGGCGAACGCTTGGTCCGCGCGCTGATTGAGCGCGACGATCCGGTTGTACGTGACGACGACGAACACGCCGATGAGGACGACGACGCCGATGAAAATCCAAAATCCCGTCATGCCGTTTCTCCCCGGCCGCTCGCGCGCGCCCGCCGGTCCGGTGATAAGACCGCCTGCCCGCGCGCGCAAGCGACGACCTGCCCGCGCGGGTAAGCGATGAAGCCGCTTCGCGGCCGCGCCGTCCAGGTGACGCGCCGGGCGACGCCTGCTAGTTAAACCGGGCAAACGTTACGGAGACGGAAACATGACGGTAGGCGCCACGGTTGCGAAACGACGCGCTAAACGGCCGGGACTTCGCGCGTTCACGCTCGCCGTCGGGCTCGCGCTGTGCGCCTCGTGCGCCTCAACCTATTACGGGACGCTCGAGCAGTTCGGCGTTGAGAAGCGCGACGTGCTAGTCAGCCGGGTCAAGGCGGCGCGGGGCGAGCAGGCGCAAGCCCAAGAAACGTTCACAAGCGCGCTCGACGAGTTCCGCACGCTCGTCGACGTCGACGGCGGCGATCTTGAAAAGCAATACGACAAGATGAGCGCGTCGTTCGACCGGACGAAAAAACAAGCGAATGAAGTCCGCAGCCGGATTAAAGCGGTCAACGACGTCGGCGGGCGGTTGTTCAAAGAATGGGAGCGCGAGCTGACGCAATATGACAGCGCGGACCTGCGACGCCGCTCTCAGTCGCAGCTCGACGACACCCGGTCGGAATACACCCAACTCCTCGCCGCGATGAACAAAGCCGCCGCTAAAATGGACCCCGTCCTGGCGCTCTATCAGGACCAAGTCTTATTCCTCAAACACAATTTGAACGCGCGGGCGATCTCTTCTTTAGAGCTTGAGAAAATCAAGATCGAAGAGCGTGTCGAGGCGTTGATCGACGAGATGAACGCGGCGATCCAAGAAGCCGACAGCTTCATCGCCAATATGAGCTGACGGGATCGATCGGCGGCGCGCGCGATGATCACCGTCACCGTTTACGAACAGGACGCGTACGTCGAAGCAGCGGTCTACGGCGCCTACACCGACGAAGGCGTCACGCAAGTGGTTCAAGCGCTCAGCGACTTGGCGACGCGCCACGACGCGATCGGCGAGCTGGAAATCCACCATATGCGCCCGACGAACACCATGTCGGCGATCGCCCGCTGGTCGGGAAAATCGCTCAACGTCGAGGAGATGTTGCGCAAATGGAAGCGATACGCGGTCGTCGCCGACGATCCGCCGCTGGTCCTGCGCGCCGTCGCGGCGCTGGCGAAGGCCGGGCGGATGGAAACACGCATCTTCCCGATGCACGAGGTCGAAGAGGCGCGCCGGTGGGTCGCCGGAAAACCGAGCGGCCGGCTCAGCGTTCCGACATCATCTCCTTGACGATCGCCGACAAGCCGGTTTGGCGCCGCCGCTTCAAACGCTCCGCAAGCAGAATGGAGCGCAGCAAGGTTTCCGATTCGTCGCGGTCGAAATTGACGATGACGTAATCGTACTCGGCCCAGTGCGACATTTCCGAATCCGCTTTGGCCATCCGCTTGGCGACGACGTCGTCCGGGTCTTGCGCCCGCGCGCGCAAGCGCCGTTCCAGTTCTTCGCGCGAGGGCGGCAGGATGAACACTTTCACGACGTCGTCGCCCGCGACTTCGGCGAGTTGCTGGGCGCCTTGCCAATCGATGTCGAAAAGGACGTCTTTGCCTTGCGCCAGCGTTTCCTCGACCATGCCGCGCGGCGTGCCGTAGAGATTGCCGAACACGTTGGCCCACTCCATAAACGCGCCGTCCTCGCGCATACGGATGAACGCGTCTTCGGTCACGAAATGGTAGTCGCGCCCGTCGACTTCGCCCGGGCGCGCCGCCCGGGTCGTCGCCGAGACGGACAAGCGGACGTCGGGATCGCTTTTCAATAAGCGATCCGCAAGCGTTGTTTTTCCGGCGCCGGAAGGGCTCGACAAAATAAACATGAGGCCGCGCCGAGGAAGGCGCAGATCGCCGCCGATCATGACCCGCCGCCTTTCGCCGGCCCGTCGAACCGACCGCGATCGCCGTGTTTACTCAACATTTTGAATTTGTTCCCGGATCTGATCGACGACCGCCTTCATATCAAGCCCGATCCGCTTCAGCGACAAGGTCGCCGCTTTGGCGCATAACGTATTCGCTTCGCGCCCAAGCTCTTGGGTCAGGAAATCGATTTTGCGCCCCGTCGGGCCGCCGGCGGCGAGGAGCGCGCCGACGGCGTCGATATGGGCGCCCAAACGATCGAGTTCCTCGCGCACGTCCGCTTTAACTGCGAGCGCGGCCGCTTCCTGTGCAAGGCGGTCGTCGGAAATTTCCGCGCCGACGCCGGACAATAGCTCGCCAAGTTGCGCGTCGAGGCGTGTGCGGATTGCTTCCGGCGTGGAGGCCGCGTCGGCGCGCGCGGCGTCGAGAAGCGCGCGCAACGCGGCGAGCCGGTCGAGGAGGACGCGGGCGACGGCGGCCCCTTCGTCGCGTCGGGCCGCAACGAGCGCGTCGAGCGCGGCGGCGAACGTTTTGCGCAAGGCGGCGTCGAGCGCGGCGCGTTCCTCGGCCGTGGGTTCGCCCTCCACGCTCTCCAGGACCCCGCGGGCTGCGAAGATCGCGTCGGCCGAAACCGACCCGCCGGTCTTCGAGGCGACCGCTTCGGCCGCCGCCGCCGCCGCCGCGAGCGCGTCTTCGTTGACCGCCAGACGGAACGCGCCCTGGCCGCGGTTGAGCGACAGGTGGATCGACAATGCGCCGCGCGCGAGCCGCGCGCCGAGGTCCCGCCGCAACGCGTGCTCCAACCCGTCATAGCCCGGCGGCAGGCGGAAACGCGGCTCAAGACCCCGCGCGTTCACGCTTTTGATTTCCCACGTCCAGGCGGCGCCGGCCGCCTCCCCGTCGACGCGGGCGAAGCCCGTCATTGAGGAGATCGCCGACGCGCCGGTCCCGCGCCCGTCGCCGCTGGAGCTGTCGCGCGCGCCGGCTATGGCTGACGCTCGCGTTCAATGCGCCGCCATTTTGCGACGTTCGCGTTATGCTCTTGGAGCGTTTCGGCGAAGGCGTGGCCGCCGTTTCCGTCGGCCACGAAGAACAGCTCTTCGGTCTGCATGGGATCCAAGACCGCTTCGATGGCCTCTCGGCCCGGGTTGGCGATCGGCGTCGGCGGCAGTCCGGCGACGCGATAGGTGTTGTACGGCGTTTCTTTGCGCAACTCGCTTTCACGGATCCCGCGGCCGAGCGGCTCGCCCCCGGTCAGCCCGTAAATGATCGTCGGATCGGATTCCAACCGCATGCCGCGCTTCAGTCGGTTCACGAAGACGGCGGCCACGCGGCGACGCTCGTCGGCGGCGCCGGTTTCTTTTTCGACAATCGAGGCGAGGATGATCGCCTCACGCCGCGTCGTATACGGAAGTTCCGTCGCGCGGCCCTCCCACAATGCGTCCAGCAATTCGGTTTGCGCGTCGGCCATGCGGCTCACGATCGCGTCCCGGCTTTCTCCGCGCGTAAACGCGTAGGTCTCCGGGAGCAGCGCGCCCTCGGCGGGCTCGAGCGAAATCTCGCCGGTCAATTTCGGCGCAGAGGCGGCGAGCCGAAGGATTTGCGCCGTGGTCAGACCTTCCGGGATCGTCAATGTATGCAGGACGCTTTTGCCTGAGACTAAAAGGTCGAGGACGTCGAGCGTGCTTGCCCCGATCGGGATCTCATATTCGCCGGCCTTCAAGGCGCCGTCTTGCCGGCGCGCCCGGGCGGCGGCCTTGAAGACGAGCGCGCTGCGGATCGCGCCCTCGCGTTGCAGCTGATCGGCCATGGCGCCAACCGAGGCCCCCTGTTCGATCATGACGATTTTCTCGTCGGCGAGCGGCCCCGGCCGCGACGCCTCGCGCCAACCGAAATAGGCCGCGGCCCCGGCAAGAAACCCGGCGAACGCCAGCAAACCGACGAGCGCGCCGACGATCCCGCCCGCTTGCCGCCTAAGCCTCGCGGCTTGCCGCTCGGGTTTTGTCGTTAATGACACATCGGCCCGCATCGCCAGCCCTCCCGCTCGGCACGAGGCTTTGCAAAGCGGCCGCGCGACGATCCTCCGAATCATTTGGAGATTAACCGTCGACGCGCGTCAGCACCAGACTGGCGTTCGTTCCGCCGAACCCGAACGAATTCGACAAGACCGCGTTGATCGGCTTCTCAACCGCGGCATTCGCCGCGAGATTGATCGGCGTGTCGACCGACGGGTCGTCGAGATTGATGGTCGGCGGCGCGACGTTGTCGCGGATCGCGAGCGCCGAGAACACCGCCTCCACCGCGCCGGCGGCGCCGAGCAGGTGGCCGGTCGACGATTTCGTGGAGGACATGACGAGCCCGTCGGCCGCGTCGCCGAACAGGCGTTCCACCGCGCGCAACTCGATTTCGTCGCCGAGCGGCGTCGAGGTGCCGTGCGCGTTGACGTAGTCAATGTCCGCCGGCGTCAGTTTCGCCCGTTTGAGTGCGGCCTTCATGGCCCGATACCCTCCGTCACCGTCGTCGGCCGGGGCGGTGACGTGGTGGGCGTCGCCCGAAAGGCCGTATCCCGAGACTTCGGCGTAGATCCGGGCGCCCCGCGCCTTCGCCCTTTGGTACTCCTCGAGGACGACGATGCCTGCGCCCTCGCCCATGACGAAGCCGTCGCGGCCGCGATCATAAGGCCGTGAGGCGCGCGTCGGCTCGTCGTTGAAATGCGTCGAGAGGGCTTTGCAGGCGGCGAAACCGGCGATGCCGATCGGACAAACGGCGGATTCCGCGCCGCCGGCGAGCATCACGTCGGCGTCGTCAAGCGCGATCATGCGTGCGGCGTCGCCGATCGCGTGCGCGCCCGACGAGCAGGCCGTCACGACGGCGTGGTTCGGGCCTTTCAAACCGAGGCGGATCGAAACCTGGCCGCTCACCAGATTGATCAGACTGGCGGTGATGAAAAACGGCGAGACCTTGCGCGGGCCGCGATTATGGCACGTGAGCACGGAGCGCTCGATCTCAGGCAAGCCGCCGATGCCGGCGCCGACGGAAATCCCGGCGCGCTCGTGGTCCTCGGCCGTCTTCAGCGTCAATCCGCTGTCGTCGAACGCCATCTGCGCGGCGGCGACGCCGAACATGATAAAGTCGTCCAGCCGGCGCTGCTCTTTGGGGCTGACCCAGTCGTCGGGATTGAACGCCGATACGCCCGGCGCGTCGCCGCCGGCGTATCCGTCCGCACGCGGCGTTTCGCAGGCGATCTGGCAGGGCAGGCCGTCGACGTCGAATTTCTCGATGCGGCGCGCGCCGCTTTCGCCGGCGATCAGACGCGACCAAGACGCGTCGACGCCGCTGCCGAGGGGGCTGACGAGACCGAGCCCCGTAATCACCACACGCCGCATAAGGATCGCCTCCGTCTTCGGTCGCCGCGGAATGTTCAAGCCGGGCGGCGGCAAGACGTCGACTGTCGGCGCAGGCGGGACGCCTCGCGCGGCTCGGCGGCCGCGGAAGGGCTTAGCCCTTTTGTTCTTGGATGAATTTAATCGCGTCGCCGACCGTTTGAATGGTTTCGGCGGCGTCGTCCGGAATTTCGACGTCGAATTCTTCTTCGAACGCCATCACGAGTTCGACGATGTCGAGGCTGTCCGCGCCCAGATCGTCAATAAAGCTCGCCTTCGCGTCGACTTTCGCTTCGTCGACGTCGAGATGCTCGACGACGATTTTCTTTACGCGTTCGTCTAGATCAGCCATGCGAAGGCTCCTTTTAGCGTGGCGGCCGCCCGCAAGGTTTCGGGGTCGGCCGAACTCGGCGTCTGCCGGTCGGCGCGGGCGGATCGTGCAGGCCTCAACCGCGGTCGTCAGCGGCCGTCGCCGTCACAGGCCGTGGCGCTTACGGCAAATTGCGAAGTGTTGCAATGGCTTCGTCTGCGCCCGGGACGGCGCGGCGAAACGCCGTCAAATCATCGCCATGCCGCCGTTGACGTGCAGCGTCTGACCGGTGACGTAGCGCGCCTCCTCAGACGCGAGGTAAAGCGCCGCCGCGGCGACGTCGTCGGGCGCGCCCATCTCGCCGGCGGGAATGCGCGAAAGGATCGCGCCGCGCTGGTCGTCGTTCAGCGCCTCGGTCATCGCCGTCGCAATAAAGCCGGGCGCGACGCAGTTTACGGTCACATTCCGCGAGGCGACCTCCTGGGCCAGCGATTTCGACAAGCCGATCATCCCCGCCTTCGACGCCGCGTAGTTCGCCTGGCCGGGATTGCCGGTGACGCCGACGATCGACGTGACGCCGACGATGCGGCCCCACCGTTGTTTGGTCATCGTGCGCAACGACGCCTTGGCGAGCCGAAAGTACGCCGTGAGATTGACTTGCAGAACCTCGTCCCACATCGCCGGCTTCATCATCATCATCAGCGTGTCCCGGGTCACGCCCGCGTTCGCGACCACGATGTGAAGCCCGCCGAGCGCCTCGGCCGCCGCTTTCGGCAGGGCGTCGACGGCGTCGAGGTCGGAGAGATTACATGGACAGACCGCCGCGCGCGCGCCGAGATCGCCGGCGAGGTCGGCGAGCTTCTCCTCCCGCGTGCCGGAAAGCGCGACCGCAGCGCCCGCCCCATGGAGCGCGCGCGCGATCGCGCCGCCGATGCCGCCGGTCGCGCCGGTCACGAGCGCGCATTTGCCGTTCAAATCGAACATGGCGGTCTTCTCCTCGGTTTAAGAACGCGGCGGGTTTTAGGACCGCGACGGGACGGAATTCAAACGGCCGCAACGAACGCGTCGACGTCCGCCGGTTGACCGACTTGCAGCGTTTCGACGTCGCGGTCGATCCGGCGAATGAGACCGGAAAGAACTTTTCCCGCGCCGAGTTCGACAAAACGCGTCGCCCCGGCGTTCACCATCATCTCAACGCTTTCGGTCCACCGCACGCTGCCGACAACTTGATCGACGAGGCCGGGCCGAATGGTTTCCGGGTCGCTCGTCGGCGCCGCGGTGACGTTCTGCACGACCGGAACGATCGGCACGCGCACGGTTTCGCCCTCTAAAGCGTCCGCCATCGCCTGGGCCGCGGGGCCCATGAGCGGGGAATGAAAAGCGCCGGCGACGTCAAGCATCTTAGCGGCCTTGGCGCCGTGCTCCTTCGCGATCGACGCTGCGAACTCGACGCGCGCCCGCGCGCCGGAAATCACGATCTGCCCGGGCGCATTGTCGTTGGCGACGACGAGCGCGCCCTCGCCCAAGGCCGCCTCGACGATCGCCTCCGCGCCGTCGCGGTCGACGCCGAGCAGCGCGGCCATGGTTCCGTCTTCTTTGGCCGAGGCGTCGCGCATGGCTTCCCCGCGCACGCGAAGAAGCCGCGCCGTTTGCGCCAAATCGACGGCGCCGGCGGCGCACAACGCCGAATACTCGCCGAGCGAGTGGCCGGCGGCGAACATCGCGTCGGCGACGTCGAGACCGGTCTCCTTCTGGAGGACGCGCACGGCGGCGACGGAGACCGCCATGATCGCCGGTTGCGCATTCTCGGTCGCGGTCAGGGTCTCGACGGGCCCGTCCCACATGATGCGGGACAACCGACGCTCCAAAGCGTCGTCGACCTCTTCGAAGACTTCGCGCGCCGCGGGAAACGCGTCACACAGGGCGCGGCCCATGCCGATCGCCTGGGAGCCTTGACCCGGAAATACGAACGCGCGCGCCACGCGGCCTCCAACTGCTTCACGTGCGATGTTATCGGCGAAACGGACCGGCGTCGCCGTCCTTCAACCGCGGGCGGTCGTTAGCGCGGATGCCGCCCGCCCGCAACAAGGCCCCGCGCCGGCGCGTTCTTTTTTGGCGATCCGCCCTTGCCACGGGGCCGTTCGTCGGATACCTGCGCGCTCTTGAGCGACGGTCGACGTCGCCCGGCGTCCCTTTAATGCCGGGTTCGGGATGGTCCCGGTCGACGCCGAGCCGAAGGCGGTCCGAACAGCGTCGGACCGGTCTCCGTCGCCGATCAGGAGCTGACCGCCATGCCGTATTACGAGCATGTTTTCGTCGCGCGCCAAGACATATCGCCGGCCCAAGTCGAAGGTCTGACCGAGTCCCTCACGAACATCGTGAAAGAGAACGGCGGCAAAATCGAAAAGGCCGAGTATTGGGGCCTGCGCAATCTTCAGTACAAGATCAAAAAGAATCGCAAAGGCCACTACAGCCTCCTCAACATAGACGGCCCGCCGGAAGCGATCGCGGAGTTGGAACGCCAGGAGCGCATCAACGACGACGTCCTGCGCGCCATGACGATCCGCGTCGAGGAGCTGAACGAAGCGCCCTCCCCGGTCATGTCCCGCCGCGATCGCGACAGAGATCGCGACCGTGACCGCGACCGTCGCCGTTAATCGAATTCCTGGAGACACGACATGGCCAGACCCTTCATGCGCCGGCGCAAAACCTGCCCGTTCTCGGGCGATAACGCGCCGAAGATCGACTACAAAGATCCGAAACTCTTGCAGCGCTACGTCTCGGAGCGCGGCAAGATCGTCCCGGCGCGTATTTCCGCCGTATCCGCAAAGAAGCAGCGCGAGCTTGCCCGGGCGATCAAACGCGCCCGCTTCCTCGCCCTTCTGCCCTATGCGGCCGACTAAGCGGGGAGCGTAAAACCGATGCAAATCATCCTTCTCGAACGCGTCGAAAATCTCGGCCAAATGGGCGACGTCGTGACCGTCAAAGACGGCTTCGCGCGCAACTTTTTGTTGCCGCAACGCATGGCCCTGCGCGCCAACGACGCCAACATGAAAATTTTCGAGAACCGTCGCTCGGAACTCGAAACGCGCAATCTTGAGCGCAAAAAAGAAGCCGAGGCCGTCGCCGAAAAGCTCGACGGTCGGCAATTCGTCGTCATTCGCCAAGCGTCCGACATGGGCCTCCTCTACGGCTCGGTCACGACGCGCGACATCGCGGAGACCGCGAGCGAAGACGGCGTTTCCATTGAGCGAAAACAAGTGCGGCTCGACAAGCCCATCAAAACGCTCGGGATTGCGACGGTGCGAATCAAACTGCACCCGGAAGTCGACGCCGCCGTCGAGGTCAATGTCGCTCGGTCTGAAGAGGAAGCCGAACGCCAGGCGCGCGGCGAAAACGTCCTCGCGCAGGTCGACGAGATTGATGAGGACGAGGCGGAAACGCCGGAGTTCTTCGACCCGGAAACCGGCGCCCCCGTCGCGCAGGACGGCGACGCGGAAGACGCTGCGGCGCAGGAACAACCGGCCGACGGTCCGGACCCGGAGGACGGGCAAAACTAATTTGCGTCGCGCATTCAGTACGCTAGAAAAAAGCAAGGGCGTTAGGTGATAATTTAATGCGGCCGGCCGCCTTGGCGACCGGCCGTTTTTCATGCACCGTCCCGTTC
>JBCCZS010000018.1:0-26271 GCA_039187035.1 Pseudomonadota bacterium
CAACAGGCTCAAGCACTTCCGAGCCGTCGCCACGCGATACGAAAAGCACGACGACAACTTCCTCGCCCTCGTCAAACTCGCTGCCGCAAGGATATGGATCCGGAATTATGAGTCGGTGTCCTAGAGCGTCGGCGTGATTCAATACAAAGCGCCGACGTCCTAGGCGAACATCGCTTTCAAATCGACCGACGACGATTTCCCGATCGCGGCGTAGTGCTCGTCCAGCCAGGCGTCGGCGATGCGGCGCCCGCGGTCGCGCAGTTCGGTCAAAAACGCCCAATCGACGCTGAATTTGCTCGCCACCGACAGATCGATCATGGACCGGTCCGAGCGGATCGAGTGGACCCGCACATTGCGCAGGCGTTCGCGGTAGTCCTCTTTGAGCCAGCCTTCGTCCAACAAGCGATGCACGAAGCTGATCGCCCGCAATTCGCGCAACAGGGACGAGTTGAAGCTGATCTCATTGATCCGGTTGGCGATGTCCGACGACGTCATCGGCACTTCGTCGCGCTCGATCGGGTTCACGTGGACGATGACCGTGTCCGAACATTTCGCCTCGTAGAAGAACGGGAACAAGACAGGGTTGCCCATATAGCCGCCGTCCCAATAGTGCTCGCCCTCGATCTCCACGGCTTTGTAAAGGAACGGCAGACAGGCTGAGGCGAGAACCGCGTCGACGCTGAGGTCTTTGGTGCGGAAGACGTGCACTTTCCCGGAACGCACATTGGTCGCGGATAAGAAGATCTGCGCCGCCGTGCACGCGCGCAAGCTCTCGAAGTCGATGCAGCGTTCGAGAATGTCCCGGAGCGGATTAATGTCGAACGGATTGAACTGATACGGCGACAACGTCCGGGTAAAGATGTCGAAGGCGCGATAAGCGACGCTGTCGTCGAGATTGTAGGCGCCGAGGAACTGCTCGAACGGCGTTCGTTGGACCGGGTTCATACGGCGGCCGACGTCGCTGATCGTCCGCCAGATCGTCTCCAGGCTCTCGCGCCCGCCTTCCGATCCGCCCTTGTGGAGCCCGTAGGCGAGGGCGACGCCGTTGACCGCGCCCGCGCTCGTCCCGGATATCGAATCGATCGTGAGGCGCTCGTCTTCAAGCAGCCGATCCAACACGCCCCACGTCACCGCGCCGTGGGCGCCGCCGCCCTGCAAGGCGACGTTGATCGCCTTGGCGTTTTTCCGCGTCGCCATTTCCGTGCGTTCCCGTTCTTACTGCGCGACCCAGCCGCCGTCGACGGGCATGATCGCGCCGGTGATCGACGCCGCGCCGGCCGAGCACAAAAAGACGGCGAGCGCGGCGACTTCGTCGACTTCGACGAAACGTTTCGTCGGTTGCGCGTCGAGAATCACGGTCTTGACGACTTCGTCCTCGGTCATGCCCCGCGCTTTGGCCGTGTCCGGAATTTGTTGTTCGACCAGCGGCGTTTTCACATAGCCGGGGCAGATCGCGTTGACCGTTACGCCGTGCTCGGCGGTCTCAAGGGCGACGGTCTTGGTCAAGCCGGCGATCCCGTGCTTGGCGGTGACGTATGCGGACTTGAACGGAGAGGCGACGAGGGCGTGCGCGGAGGCGACGTTGACGATCCGGCCGAAGCCGCGGGCCTTCATGCCGGGCAGCGCCGCTTTAATCATGTGGAACGCCGACGACATGTTGATCGCGATGATCGCGTCCCACTTTTCTTCCGGGTACTCGTCGATGGGGCCGACAAATTGAATGCCGGCGTTGTTCACGACGACGTCGACCTGGCCGAAGGCCTCGGCGGCCTCCGCGACGAGCCCGCGGATCTGGTCGGGCTTGGTCATGTCCGCGCCGTTGTAGCGCGCATTGACGCCGAATTCGGTCTCGATGCCGGCGCGTGCGGCTTCGATTTCGGCGGCGTCGCCGAAGCCGTTCAACATGACGTTCATGCCGGCCGCAGCGAAGCCGCGGGCGATCCCGAGGCCGATGCCGCTCGTCGAGCCGGTGACGATCGCGTTTAAGGGGGCGGCGTTTGCGGACATGGCGCGGTCTCCCGGTGGGGGCTTGCGAGTAACGATTGCGAATGCGCGCGACCATAGCGATGGCGCGCGCGCCTTCAACCGAAAGGCGACGGTTGCGCTGCACTGTGCGGAGCACGGCTGCCCTGGGCGCAGCGCGGCTCCCGACTGCGCGCCGCTTGACGCTTAACCGTTCGACCGGTAATTCACCGCGCTTGCGCGACAGGTGCGCTAAGCGTCGGCGTCGCCGCCATTATTACCCGTCAACGCGGCCCGACGGCGGCCGCCAAATACGCTGAAGGAGCTGCCGCCATGGCGCGCCGCTGTGAATTTACCGGGGTCGGCCCGATGTCCGGCAACAACGTGTCCCACGCCAACAACAAAACGCGTCGGCGATTTTTGCCCAATCTTTGCAACGTCACCTTGCATAGCGAGAAGCTGGACCGGAAATTCAAGTTCCGCATCACGGCCGCGGCCCTGCGCTCGGTCGATCATATCGGCGGGCTCGACGCGTTTTTGATTAAGGCTAAAGACGACGCGTTGTCGCCGAGCGCCTTGAAAGTGAAGCGCGAACTGGCGAAGGCTTCCGCCGCTTAACGGTCCGGCCGCGCGGGCGCCCCGGACCCCGACGATCGGGAGGGTTTCGGCGGTGACGACCTCGAACGATGATGCGCCGAACGCGGCCGACGCGGCGGCCGGCGATCCCCCAAAGACGGTTGACGCCGCGGCGCCCGACGCCCCGGCAGCGCGCCTCGTAAGAGACGCGCTCGCGTCGGATAAGGCCGAGGCGGGCGACGCCGCGAAAGCGGGCGGCAGCGCCGGCACGGCCAATGACTCCGTCGCGGCCGATGATCCCGTCACGGAAAGCGACGCCGTCGCCATGATTGTCGACGACAGCGTTTTTGACGAACCGAGCGACGAAGCGCGCGTCCGCGCCGTCGAAGTCGTCAACGAACGGCCCGGGTTTTTCTCCAGCGTTTTTGGGCGCCTAGCCGGGTTTTCCGTCGGTCTCCTTCGCACGCTTTTTCTGGCGCTGATCATGCTGCCCTTCGTGCTCGCCGCATTTTTGACGGCGGACTTGCCGTTCCGCGCGCTTGACCGCTTCCTACCGGACGCGGCGGCGCGCCCGAGCCTCTGGTTCACGTGGGGGCATGCTTTTTTGGCGGCGACGCCGATGCTCGCCATTTTGTTCGCGCGCCGCTTCGGGGGGGAAGAAGCGTCCAAAGCGGTGACCGCCGCTTGGGCCGTGGCGGCTTTGGCGGCGGCCGCTGAGCTGGCGTTTCTCGCGCCGACGCTCGACGCCGGTCAGTTCCCGACGACGCGGTTCGTCGTCGCGTTCGTCGCGTGCGGGATGGTGAGCGGGTATGCGGCTGCAGCGACCTTCGACATTCTTCGCGGCGGCGGGGCGTGGTGGCGCGCGCCGCTCTATGCGGCGATGACCGGGTATATCGGCGGCGCGCTCGTTTACTTCACCGCCGCCTATTGGGGCGCGCGCGCGCCGTGGGTGCATTGGACGGTCGCCTCGACGGGCGTCTATTTCTTGTTCGCCGTCGCGTTTTTGCCGGTTTACGGCATCTTGCGTCGACCGCTGCGGCCGCTTGGCGGCTTAGGCGGATACTGACGACGCCCGCGCGGCGTGTTAGCGACGCCGCCGGAACATGCTGAACTCGAATTCGCGCATGAGGTGGAACCCGACGATATATTGGTTCCGGTCGCCTTCTATCGCCACGAGCGGCGCATCGGCGACGTCGCCGATAATCCGGCGATAGGACGCGTACGGGTTCAGCGACCAGCGTTTGCCGACATTGATGTAGCCGTTCACCGAGCCGCCGAAATCGCGCAAGCCGGCCCCGGCGTCGTAGATCGGGAGCCCCGACGCGACCGACTGTTCCGGCGTGACGCTAAAATACGTGTCGGCGTAGCGCTCGCCGATCCAGGCGGCCTGGCCGGTAACCGACATCGACACCGGACCGTAGCGGAACAAGACCGCCGTCGTCGCCGCGTCGACGATGAGGCCGCGGTGGCCGCTGCGAAAGCCTTTGCGCGCTTTAAAGCGGAACGAAAAGCGATCGAGGAACGTCGTCGCCGCGAAACCGCCGAGCTCGGCGGTCAGTCCGACGTCGCCAAGGCCGACGAGGGCCGGGTTTTCTTCTTCCCGCCGGTCGCCGACGATCCGGATCGACGGACCGAACGAGAAGCCGGAAAAGCCGAACAAGGCGAAGTCGGCCCCGTCGTCGTCGAAGAACACGAGGCGACGGAATTTAACGTAAACTTGGGGGTCGGCTTCGAGTTCGAAATCGTCCGAACCGAAATAGTCGGGCTGGTAGACCGGCCCGACGCCGATCGACAAATCGGTCGTGTCGGGCGTCAAAAACGTCAACACGCCGACGAGGCCGCGGAACGGCGACCAGGGCTTGTCGTAGTCGTCGAATTCGTCGTCGTTCAGAACGTCCGGCGAGTCGCGGCGTTTTTGTTTCTGCCCGAAAATGGGGTCGATCCGCGGTTCGTCGATTTGTTGCTGCGCGTCGGCCGGGGTCGACCCGACGGCCGTCGCCGCGAGAAGCGCGCCGACCATGGCGGCGGCCCGCACGCCGAATGACGCAAGCGCTCTGTTGATCGTCATGCCTGAAAGTCCCCTCGAAACCGCAACCGCCGGACCCGAACGGCGGCGACGCCCGTCGAGGATCGTGGCAAACGGTTTCGAAAATACCGTTAACCCGGCCGGCCGTCGCGTGCCCGTTCGTTAACTATTGGCTTAATTAGCGCCCTTTGACGCGAGCCGATAGAAAAATCTGACCGGACGGGCGCTTCTATCCTATCAAAACGGCCAATTTCCGGCCGTTCACCGCAAACGGGGCGTTGCGCGTCTTCGAGGAGGAGGGGGCGCGCCGGCTCTTTGCACGGCGCAGTCCGGCGGCTGCTTAGAGCAAGCCTTCGCGCTGCATGCGCTTGCGCACCAATTTGCGCGCCCGGCGGATCGCTTCGGCCTTTTGGCGCGCGCGTTTCTCCGACGGCTTTTCAAAATATTTGCGACGCTTCATTTCGCGAAACGTTCCTTCGCGCTGCATCTTCTTTTTGAGCGCGCGCAAGGCCTGTTCGACGTTGTTGTCGCGGACTTGGATCTGAACGATGGCCTGGGCCCTCCTCGATGTCGGCGCCGACCCCCGGGTTTCGGCCGATGAAAAACTGCGTGTTCGATGTCGGGCGGCCGGATGCAGGAAGCGGATGCAAAAGCCCGCCCTGCGGTCTGTCCGCCGCGCCGGAGCCGGGGACCTATCAATCTGCGCGGCGGATGTCCAGAAGCGTTCGCGCGCCGTATACCCTATCGTTGACGGAAAAAAGGAGCAGGCGATGACGACCGGTTCGAACGTGCCGGCCCCGAAGGACGGCGGTCTCGAGGGCGATGACGGATTTGACGACGCGCGTTCGGCGATCCTCGACGAGGCGTTGATGCTCGCCCCGTTCGACGGCTGGACGACCGCGATGATGCGCGAGGCCGCCCGCGCCGCCGACCGCGATGAGGCGACGCGGCGCGCGGCGTTCCCCGGCGGCGTCGCCGATCTGTTGGAGTTTTGGTCGCGCCGGCTCGACGCGCAAATGCACGCGGCCATTAAGGGCCCCGACGCGCCGACGGAACGGATCCGCGCCAAAGTCGCGTTTGCGCTCAACGCCCGGCTCGATCTCCTGGCCGATCACCGCGAAGCGGCGCGCCGCGCCGCGGCGACCGCCGCGCTGCCGCTTTACGCCGGGCTCGCGCCGCGCCTTGTTTGGGCGACGGCCGACACGGTTTGGCGCGCGCTCGGCGACACCTCGACCGATTATAATTTCTACTCAAAGAGAACCATTCTTTCGGGCGTTTGGTCCTCGACGTTCCTGCGCTGGTTGAGCGACGAGACCGACGATTTATCGGCGACCCGCGCGTTCCTGGACGCGCGCATCGAGAACGTCATGCAGTTTGAGAAAGCCAAGGCCCGCGTGCAAAAACTGGGGATCGATCCCGGCGCGGCGATCGGGGTTCTCGCGCGACTGCGCTACCCGTTTTCCGCCCGCCGATCGTCAGCGGCCCGTTAGCGGCGCCAAACGCGTGACGTGCCCCATCTTGCGGCCGGGGGCGGGCCGCGCTTTGCCGTAAAGATGGAGACCCGCGCCCGGTTCCCCGGCGACGTCGCGCCAGGCCTGCGCTTCGTCGCCGAGCAAATTTTCCATCACGGCGTCCGCGTGCCGGGTCGGCGCGCCGAGCGGCCAACCGGCGACGGCGCGCATGTGCTGCTCGAACTGCGAAACCACGCACGCTTCGATCGTCCAGTGTCCTGAATTATGGACGCGCGGGGCGAACTCGTTGACCAGCACCTCCCCGTCTCCCGTCACGAAAAACTCCACGCCGACGACGCCGACATAATCGAGCGCGGCGAGGAGCGCTGAAACGATCGCGCCGGCGCGCGCCGCGGTTTCCGGCGAGGCCGGGCTCGGAACGGCCGAGCGTCGCAAGATGCCCCCCTCATGGTCGTTGCGCACGGCGTCATAGAGCGCGATCGCGCCGGTTCGATCGCGCGCGCCGATGACCGACAGCTCGAATTCGAAATCGACATAGCCTTCCAGGACGGACGGCGCGCCGTTTACGGCGGCCCAAGCCGCATCAAGGCTCTCCGGCCGATCGTCTTTGAGCCGCGCTTGGCCCTTGCCGTCATAGCCTTCGCGCCGGGTCTTTAAGATTGCCGGCGCGCCGATCTCGGCCGCGGCGCGATCGAGCGCGGCCCGGTCGTCGACCGCGCGGAAGGGCGCCGTTCGGGCGCCGAGAGACCGCGCGAAGTCTTTTTCGATAATGCGGTCCTGCGCGGTCGCAAGCGCGCGCGCGTCCGGCGCGACGCTGACGCCGAGCGCGGTCAATCGGCGAACGGTCTCCGCAGGGACGTTTTCGAATTCGAAGGTCGCGACGTCGATCGCGCGGGCGAAGGCGGCGAGGGCGTCCTCGTCGTCATAGGCTGCGACGGTCGTCGCGAAGGCGGCGTCGTGCGCGGGCGCATGCGCTTCCGGGGCGAAAATGTGGGTGCGCAGCCCCAGGCGCAGCGCGGCCTGCGCCAACATCCGGCCGAGCTGGCCCGCGCCGAGCACCCCGACGACGCCGGTCGGCGCGGCGAGGGGCGCCGGCGGCGTCACGCCGCGTCCTCGGGGAACTCCGGAACCGCCTCAGTTTGCGCGTCGCGCCACGCGTCGAGCCGGCCGGCGAGCGCGCCGTCGGCGCCGGCGATAATCGCGGCGGCGAGGAGGCCCGCGTTCGCTGCGCCCGCCTCGCCGATGGCCACAGTCGCGACCGGCACGCCTTTGGGCATCTGGACGATGGACAACAAGCTGTCGAGCCCGCTGAGCGCGCGGCTTTTAACGGGAACGCCGATCACCGGGACTGACGTCAAACTCGCCAGCATGCCCGGCAAGTGCGCCGCCCCGCCGGCCCCGGCGATCAAGGCTTTGAGGCCGCGTTCGCGGGCGGCGCGCGCGTACGCGTAAAGGCGGTCCGGCGTGCGGTGGGCGGAGACGACGCGCGCTTCGAACGGCACGTCGAGCGTCTCCAGGACCGCCGTCGCGTGCGCCATCGTCGGCCAATCCGAGCGCGAGCCCATGACGACGCCGACGAGCGGCGCGGGCGAGGGGCCTGGGGACGGTTCCGACATCGGGGGCGTTCCTGAAAAGTCGTCGCGTGTACCAGACCCCGCGCCAGAGGCAAGGAAAACCGGACGTGCCCGGGCGCGGGCAGACCGCGAGCCGGGGCGCTTTCAGCTTGAACGGGGAAGCGAGGAGACGGCGGCCTTGGACGGGGGCGCTGTCGCCGCCGCCTCCTCTTTTCAGGTGCGGGGGGCCGCCGGCGCGCTTTGAAGGGGAACAGCGCCGGCGTCATGACCGCAAAACGATCAGTGCGCCGGTGCGCGCGTCGTCTCAAGCGGCGTGCGGCGGAGCGACCGCGTTGCGCGCCGAAGCGACACTTGTCACGCGGGCGTGCGGCCGGGCGGGACGGCCCGCCCGAATACGGCAACGCTCTATTAGATAAATTCGCCGATGCTATGGTGAACGAATCGTGACGCGCAGGGAGACAATTCGACCGACGCGCGTTACGGCTGGCGAAAAGGCGGATCGAGCCATGAAAGTGACCTCTCCCCGAGCGGCCCGGCCGGCGCGGCAAAGCGCGGGCGCGACGAGCGCCGCCGAGCCCGCGGGCGACGGCGCGCCGCCGGCGCAACGCATCACCGACACCGTCAATATTGCGGGCGTTCCTGACGCGGAACTGACCCCGCGCGTGCGCAAAGCGCTGTTCTCGCTCCTTGAAGAGGTGAGCGACCTGCGCCGCGAACTCCAAGAAGCGCGCGACCAACTCGCCGAACTCAAGACGTTGGCGAACGCCGATCCGCTGCTCGGGATCAACAACCGGCGCGCCTTTGTGCAAGAGCTCGATCGCGCGCTCGCCCTCGTCCAGCGCTACGGCACGCCGGCGAGCCTCGTTTTCATCGATCTCAACGATTTGAAGCTCATCAACGACCGGCTCGGCCACGCCGCCGGCGACGCCGCGCTCGCGCACGTCTCGTCGATCGTCGAGAAGAACATCCGCGCGACCGATACGTTCGGCCGCCTCGGCGGCGACGAGTTCGGGCTCATTTTGATGATGACCGAAGAAGACGTCGCGCAAGAAAAAGCGGAATCGTTGCGCCAGGCGGTGGCGACCGCGCCGATCGAGCTCGACGGCGCGCCGCGGCGCCTCGGGATTGCGTGCGGCGTCGTCCCGTTGCGTCCGATGAAAACCGCGGAAGAAGCGATCGACGCGGCGGATGCGAAAATGTACGCCCGCAAACGCGAAACGAAAGCCGCGCAGGGCTGACGGCGCGCTTCAGCCGCTACGAACAAAAGGAATGTGCGCCGCGCACCCGGTCGGGTGATGCGGGGTGCGTCGCCAAGGCGCCGGCGTGCCGGCGCGGGCGCTTGACGAGTTCGCCGCCGCAATTCGGGCAGAGCCCGCCGGGCAAGCGATTTTCGGCGCAGTCGGTGCAGAACGTGCACTCGAACGTGCAGATGAGGGCGTCGTCCGCGTCGGGCGGCAGGTCCTTGTCGCAGCATTCGCAATTCGGTCTCATCGAAAGCATCGCCGGCCCTTTCGGTTTCTGCGTCGCGTCCTCGCGGTGACTGTCGGGCGCCACGAGGGACGATGCAAATCGCCCCCGACCGCCGCCCCGTTCGGGTTCGCGACGTTATCTGCACGTTCCCGCGCTAGGCGCGTCGTCGCATCCGCCCGGGTGGGCGGGCCGTTCGCCCGTATGCGCCTCCGCCGATCCGTTGATGCGCTGAGTGATTTCAGCGATGCGCGTCAAACTCTGCAGGGCTGCGGGCAGCACGACGGCGGCTTCCAAGAATTCGTACGAGTAGGTGACGATCGAGAAAACCCGCCCGGGCGAGGCGTCGAGCTGAAGCGTCGCATGCTGCAAATTAAAGATCAGCATAGACATCAATACCGCAAGGATCAGACCGTATGTCAGCGCTTCGGCGTCGGATATCGCGACCCGATGGTCGCGGATCGCCGTCAAATGCGCGCGGATCGTGCGTGCATGCCCGCCGTGCAGCGTTGCGACTTGTCGTTCAACCTGTTTGTTCAGCGTACGGTTGAGATTGAAAAAGCGCCCGCTCGCGACCGCGTAAATCAGCAAAACGGCGAGCGTCGCGCCCCCTGCGGCGAGGGTGAGGACGGCGTCGAACGACCAAAGAACCGCAACCGCGACCAGCGCTTGGACGCATGACGCCATGACGGCGGGCGCTTCGTGTTCGAGAAAGTCGACGATCTCGCCCGTCATGTCGAGACGGGCGTTGACCGTGGATACAGGGCTCGCTTTGGTTCGTCGGACAAGCGCGTCGCCGATGTCGACGCGCATCGATGCGAAGGCCCGCGCATCGTAAACGCGCCGTGCGACGGCGAGCGCCAACGCCGCGGCCATCAATCCGATCATCAAATAGAACGGCGTGAAATCACGGCTCAAGAGACCGTCGATCGCGCAGCCGATTTGCAACGGAAGGCCCGCAAGCAAAACCGTCTCAAGCAGCGTAAGGGCCCACGTAACGCCCACCTGCATCCGGTAGGCCCCGATGAGCGATCCGAGCGACAGTTTACGTTCAGCGATCCCCATATGCGCGTTACGCGTTTGCGCGGCCGGCCCGGTCACCGGCGCCGTCAGGGACCGATCCCGGTTTGCCGAAGATGGCGCGCCGAGCCTCAGCAACGGAGCCGGCGTTCCGCAGGTCGCGGAAAAACTGAGGCGTCTCGGAAAACCAAACGACCAACGGATTGACGCTGTCGAAGGCGCGCTTCAGCCCGTAGGTTGGGCGTTCTTCCTCCGCCTGATAGGTGCCGAAGAGACGATCCCAGATGATCAGGATACCGCCGTAATTTTTATCGATGTATTTGTCGTCGCACGCATGGTGCACGCGATGGTTCGACGGCGTGTTCAAAAACGCGTCGAATACGCCGAGCTTGCCGATGAGCTCGGTATGGATCCACGTCTGATAGGCGAGTACGAAGATAATGCCGAAAAAGACCAGCGCCGGCGGAAAGCCGATCAAGACGAGCGGCAAATGGAAGATCGCCGAGACGACGCCCTCGAACGGGCCGAAGCGCACGGCGACGCTCGTGTTCATATAGCGCGAGGAATGGTGAACGGCGTTCTGGGTCCAGAACACGCGCACCTCATGTGCGATGCGATGCTCCCAATAATAAATGAAATCACACGCAAAGACCGCCAGGACGACCGTCCAGACCGTGATCGGAAACGTCCACGTCACGAAGGCGTCCGCGAGCGCTACGTACCCTACGTAAGCGAACGATAGAACGACCGTCTCGACAAGGATCGTCGGAAGTTGCGTTGAAACGCCGGCGATCATGTCGAGATGGCCGCGGCCCCGGAACTCTTTCGAGAAGAGCCCCTTTACGACTTCGATAGCGAGGATCGCCGCGCCGATCAGAAAAAACGCATTCTCGGACGTCGCGCCAAGTCGTTCGATTTGCTCCGTCGTCATCGCGTCGTTCTCCCCAGGCCGGTCGTCAGCGTCCGCCAGGCGAGGTCGGCCGCCTGTGCGTGCGTCGCATCGCCCGCTTTGACGCTCTCCCACGCGGCGTAAAGCAAATGGTCGAACGCCTGGACGATCCACGCGGTCGGCGCATCGCGGTCGAAGGCGCCTTCGCGTTTGGCGTCTTCCACCATGTCGCGCATCTCCGACATCTGGCGTTCATAGGCCGCGGCGATGGCCGGATCGTCGTCGAACGGCTCGTTCGCGAGAAAGCCGTAGCGATCGCCCAACGGGATAAGCGCGCCGAGCGACAGGCGCAGCGCCTCCGCGTAGGTCTCGGCCGCCTCGCAGGCTTTGTCTGCGGCGGCGTCCATCTCGTCGAGCGCGACGAGCGCGAGCGTGCGCAAAAGATCCTTCCGGTCGGCGAAATGGCGGTGGAGCGTTGCGCGCCCGACGCCGGCGCGGTCCGCGACGTCCGACAGCGCCGCGCCGCGGTTGCGGCTGAAAACATCAAACGCCGCGCAGATGAGGGCGTCTTTCGCGGGGGGGCGGAGCGGATCGGTCATGAGACATATATGTCTCATATGAGATTAGTATCAATACCCGACCGCAGGAATTCCGACGATCGCCGCCATGCCGTGCGGCCCCCGACATCGGCGGGACCCGTCGGTTGCGGCGTCTTCGTCGTTTGAAATCCGCGGCGGAGCGCTTGAGCGTCGCGCGTCAGCCGGCTCGCGCCCGATCCCGGTCGATCGCTGGAAACGGGGCCGCGCGCCTACGCAATGATGTCGGGCGTCAGTTTGTCTTTGACCGCCTCGATCTGGTCCTTCAGCGAGAGCTTTTTCTTCTTCAGGCGCGCTACGGTCAACCGATCATGGTGCGGATTATCGGTAAGCGCATCGACGGCGGCTGCGAGGTCGGCGTGGTCCTGCTGCAAGGCGTGGAGCCGCATCAAGAGCGCTTCGTCGTTAGCGGCGGGGCCCGGCGCGGCGCCGTTTGCGTCCGGGGCGTCGGCGGCGGGCGCTACCCCATCCGCATCCGCCGCGCCGTCGATGACCACAAAACCGGCCCGACGCTGCCGATCGGGCTCCGCCTCGCCGGGTCGTTCGTCCGATCCGTCTCCGCTCACCGTGTCGCCCCTCGCAGTTTCCATGAGATTCCGTAGGGTGGTTTTGTATCCGGCCCCGGCGCCGTCAGGCTTCGCCTTTGGCGGGCGCGTCGAAGACCAGGCCTACAAGCGCGGCGACGCCGGCTCGGTCGTCGCCGTCCGCCGCGGCCCCGACGAGATCGAGATAGGCCGACAAATTCGCCAGCGCGCGGTCGCGCGCCGACCCGCCGGCCTCGTTTTGCGCGGCGGCGAGGCCGTCCTCGGCCAACGCCTCCAACATGGTTTGTTCGATCTCTTCGGCGTCGAGTTCGGCTTTCTTAACGCGCTTTTTCAATGCGCGCGCCCGATCGGCGTCGACATGCTTGGGCGGGTTCTTTAACGCGCGTCTTGCGGCGCGTAAGTGTTTGGCGACGTCCGCGGTCCAGGCGGCGGCGTCTTCGTGGGCGCTTTTGATCACGCTCGCCGGGGCCGGCTCAAAGGTCCGTGCACACCATAAACACCATAAGAGAATATTGACGTTGAGGCCCGCGTCGTCTTGCAGCCGCAGCAGCGTCGCCGCGACGCCTTTCGCTTCGTAGATTTCGTTCGACCACGCCCAAAACCCGTCCGGGCGCGGCGCGTCGGCGTCGCTTGCCGGCGGGCGGTCGTCGACGACGGGGGCGGAGAGGTCGGCGTCCGACGTCATGGCCGGGCTCCTTTTTTGAGATCGACGCCCCATCGGCGCGTTCCAGGCAGGCGCAAACCGAAGAGATCGAGCGAGCGGCGCACGGACTGGGCGACGAGGTCGTCCACACTTTTCGGTTCGGCATAGAAGGCCGGCAGCGGCGGGGCGACGATTGCGCCCATTTCAGTCAACGCCGTCATCGTCCGCAAATGGCCGAGGTGAAACGGCGTCTCCCGCACCATGAGGACGAGACGCCGGCGTTCTTTCAAGACGACGTCCGCCGCCCGCGCCATCAGATTATCCGTCACGCCCGTTGCAATTTCGGACATTGTTTTCACCGAACACGGAGCGATCAGCATGCCGATCGTCTCGAACGACCCGGAAGCGATCGGCGCGCCGACGTCGCCCACCGCGTAATGATGATCGGCAAGATCCGCGAGGGCGTCAACGCCGAGATCCGCCTCGTAGCGCAGCGTCATGGCGCCGGCTTTGGTGGCCACGAAATGAACCTCGACATCGGGCTCTTGTTGCAGGAGCGAAAGGGCGCATACGGCGTATGCGGACCCGGAGGCGCCGGTCAGGCCGATGATGATGTGCTTTTTATTTTTCATAAATATTTCAATGGGTTGTTCCGTTGGTTCCGCTGGCGACCTGAGCGGATTGGCGCGGTGCCGGCGGCGCGCCGGCGCTCGTGCGGACGCGCAATCCTGTCGACACGTCGCAGCTTTTGGTGTCTACTTATCGGATTGACGCATGAAGGAGGTCTTGACAATGGCACTGGAAGCACACTTGGAGACGCTTGCTCAACGCCACGTCGAACTTGAAACGGCGATTGCTTCGGAGCTCAAACATCCCGCGCATGACGACATTCGGCTGCAAGAGCTAAAGCGCCAGAAGCTTAAGATCAAGGACGAGATCGAGACCCTTCGACAGTCAGTCAGCTGACGGAGCCATTGGTAAAGACGTGTTGAAGCGCCCCCTTCCGGGGCGCTTTTCCATTGGAGACGTGCGTATGGGGGAACGACCGCTTTAAGTGCGCGCGGCGCGGGAACGATAGAGGAGACGCGACATGGCGGGGCGATGCGTCATCATTACCGGAGCGGGGCGCGCCGTCGGGGCCGCCTGCGCGCGCCGTTTCGCGGCGGCCGGGGACAAGCTCGTACTGGCCGACCGGGACGAGGACGCCGTTAGAAGCCTGATGGACGATCTCGGCGGCGGCGAGGGCGCCGCGACATTCGTCGCCGCGGACGTCGCCGATCGTCTGCATGTGCACAATATCGTCGCCGAAGCGCTTGAGGCCCACGGCCGCGTCGACGTTTTGGCACACCTCGCGAACGCGCGCGCGGCCGGCGATTTTCTAGAAATCGACGAAGACGCGTTCGACGCCGTTCTCAAGCGCAACGTCACCGGCGCGTTCCTGATCAACCAGGCGTTCGCCCGCCAGCTCGCCAAACAAGCCGACGAGGCGACGGGGACGGAGCCCGGCGGCGCGATCGTCAATTTGATCTCCGACGAAGCCATTATGACGCGGTCGGACCATGTCGCGTTTGCGGCCTCGCAAGGCGGGCTCAAACAACTGACGAAGGCCGTCGCGCTCGCCGTCGCGCCCTACGGCGCGCGGGCCAACGCGGTCGGCGTCGGGCCCCTAAAAGGCGACGTCAAAAACGCCGCCGAACGCAAAGAGATCCGCGCCAGCGCGCCGCTCGGCCGAATGGGCGACGCGCAGGACGCCGCCGAAGCGGTGTTCTTTCTGGCCTCGCCGGAGGCGGCGTTCATTACCGGTCAAACGCTGTATCTAGACGGCGGCCGTTTGTCCGGCGCGGTCAGCGCGCCGGCCGAAAAAGCGGAGTGACCGCCCCGCGCTGAAGAGCGCCATAAGATTTTTACGCTGAAGAGTGCCGAGGACAACGCGACCGCCACTGCGACCGCCGCTGCGGCCGACGCTCCTTAACGTTCCTCGTCGGCGACGGCCGGTTCGTCCGAGGGCCCCGTTTCGTCATCGTCCGACGACGTCGCGTCGCCTTGCAGGCCGGCGAAGACCTCGTCGGCGTTGAACGTCCGGCGAGACAGTTCTTCTTCTTCGTCCGCCGCTGAGACGGCGGCTTGCGCCGGCTCGACGGGCGCGAGGGTCGCGCTCGCATCCGGCGGGGGCGCGTTTTTCG
Organism: Pseudomonadota bacterium; assembly: GCA_039187035.1. Taxonomy (GTDB): domain Bacteria; phylum Pseudomonadota; class Alphaproteobacteria; order Caulobacterales; family Parvularculaceae; genus JAJFFW01. The sequence continues at coordinate 14,954 of JBCCZS010000018.1, forward strand.
CGGCTTTGGCCGCCGCTTTGCGCACCACGGCGTCGAGATCGATCTGCGAGCACAAGCCGAGACCGACCGGGTCCTGCGGCTGCAAATTGGCGCTGTTCCAGTGCGACCGGTCGCGGATCGATTGGATCGTCGCTTTCGTGGTGCCGAGCAATTTCGAGATCTGCGAGTCCGCCACTTCCGGGTGGTTGCGGACCATCCAGGCGATGGCGTCCGGGCGATTTTGGCGTTTAGAAACAGGCGTGTAGCGCGCCGATTTCTTTTTCGGCGTCGCAACGAGCGTTTTCGGGCGAGACAGTTTCATGCGGTAGCCGTTGTCGCCTTCCGCTTTCGCGATCTCGTCGCGCGTCAGCTGGTGGTTGTCGATCGGGTTGATGCCGCGCACGCCCGCCGCGACGTCGCCGTCGGCGATCCCGGTCACTTGAAGCGGGTGCAAAACGCAGAATTCGGCGATTTGATCGAACGTCAGCGAGGTGTTGTCGATCAGCCAAACGGCCGTTGCGATCGGCATTAGCGGTTGGTCGGCCATGGGCCCGTCTCCAATTCGTTTCGCGTCGGCGGCGCAAAGAGCGTCGTTCGGCCCCGACGTCTCAGGACCGCGCCCACCTTAGATTGTCGGGTAAGCGGCGCGCGTTGCGCGCTTCACTCCGTCATATAGGGGAGTTTCCGGCCGCCGCCAAGCGGCGGCTTGCGTAGCGCCCGCGCCTTGAGGGCCCTCGCGACGACTTGGTCGGTCAGGGCGTCGCCGCCGCGCTTGGCGGATCCGCGACCGCCGTCCGGAAGGCGTCGTCTCCCGTGCGGAGTTCATGGGGGCGTCGTCGCACGGCGGGGCCAAGTTCAGGCCGAACGCTTTCGGATCGCTCCGCGCTTCTAAGGCTTGCGCGCCCGTCTTAGTCCGAGCGCCCGGCCGCGTTCGCCGCGTCCGTCACGGTGAGAACGATTTTGCCGACATGGGCGCCGGCTTCCATGTGGCGATGCGCGTCCGCCGCTTGCGCAAGCGGGAAGGTTCGGTCAATCGCCGGACGCACGCGGCCGTCGGCATAGAGCGGCCAGACCTCGCGCTCGATCGCCTCGGCGAGGCGTCCTTTTTCGGCCGCGTCCCGCGCTTTCATCGTCGAGCCCGAAAGGCGCAGGCGTTTGCGCATGATGTCGAACAAACTGATTTCGGCCGACGCGCCGCGCAAGAACGCGATCGACACATGTCGGCCGCCGGGTGCGAGCGCCTTGAGGTTGCGCGCGGCGAAGTCGCCGCCCGCCATATCGAGGACGACGTCGACGCCGCCGTCGGCGCTCAGGACCTCGTCCCACGGATCCTTTTCGTAATGGTAAGCGGCGCCCGCGCCGAGGGCCTGTGCGGCTGCGACTTTCTCAGCCGATCCGGCCGTTGCGACGACGTCAGCGCCGCGCGCGCGCGCAATCGCGATCGCCGTCGCGCCGATCCCGCTCGTCCCGCCATGGACGAGCAGGCGCTCCCCGGCTTTGAGCCCTGCGTCGTCAAAAACGTTCGCCCACACCGTAAACACCGTTTCCGGCAAGGCGGCGGCCTCCACCGGCGAGAGACCCGCCGGAACGGGGAGGACGCAGCGCGCGTCGACGGTCGCAAATTCCGCATAGCCCCCGCCGGGCAAAAGCGCGCAGACCGCGTCCCCTTCGCTAAAGCGCCCGGCGTCGGGGCCAGCGGCAACGATCCGGCCGGCGACTTCAAGTCCCGGCAGATCGCTCGCGCCCGGCGGCGGGGGGTAAAGCCCGCGGCGCTGGAGGACGTCCGGACGGTTGACGCCGGCGGCGTCGACTCTGATCAAAACCTCGCGCGATTGCGGGGTCGGGCGCGGCCGCATGCATAGGGCCAGGACCTCCGGTCCGCCCGGCGCGGTGATCTCGATCGCGCGCATCGTCGCGTTCGGCGTCGTCTGATTGTTCATGGGCCCGATGTCCGACGGCGCCCGCTCGGCGTTGCGGGCCCGGTCGTTTTAGGACGGCGGGGCGATGATCCTCAACGCCGTTTAATCGGTCACGGCGGCGCTAAGCGGTTATCCAGCGCAGCGGGACCGCCGGCTCGTTAGGAGCCGCAGGGTCCTTGCGCCTTAGATCGTCTGATTATACGCGCCGACTTCGGGGTTCTCGCGCAAGACGGCGTCGACCGCTTTGAACATGGCGCGCATATTGTCTTCCGACGTCGGACTTTCGACGACGACGACGAGTTCCGGCTTGTTCGACGAGGCGCGCACGAGGCCCCAAGTGCCGTCTTCGGCCGTGACGCGCACGCCGTTGACGGTGACGATGTCGCGGATTTTCTGGCCGATAATCTCGCCGCCGACGCCGCGCGCCTCGAACGCCTTCACGACCCGCGCGACGACGTCGTATTTCACTTCGTCCGGGCATTTCGGCGACATGGTCGGCGAGGACCAGGTTTTGGGAAGGGCCTTGCGCAGGTCGGAGAGCTTTTTGTCCGGGTTGCGGTCGAGCATCTGTAAGAGCGCGATAGCGGCGACGAGCCCGTCGTCATAGCCGCGCCCGATCGGCGCGCGAAAAAAGAAGTGTCCGGACTTTTCAAAGCCGGCGAGCGCGTTCATCTCGTGGCTTTTGCGCTTGATATAGGAGTGGCCGGTCTTCCAATATTCGGTCTTGGCGCCGTTCTCGACGAGGACGGGGTCGGTCATGAACAGCCCCGTCGACTTCACGTCGACGACGAACTGCGCGTTCTCGTGGATCGCCGACAGGTCGCGCGCGAGCATCACGCCGATTTTGTCGGAGAAGATCTCTTCACCTTCGTCGTCGACGACGCCGCAGCGGTCGCCGTCGCCGTCGAAGCCGAGCGCGACGTCGGCGCCGTGCTCGCGCACCGCCGCCTGCATCGCGTGCAGCATCTCCATATCTTCCGGGTTGGGATTATATTTGGGAAACGTGTGGTCGAGCGCGTCGTCCATCGGCACGACCTCGACGCCGAGGCGGGCCAGGGCTTCGGGCGCAAAAGCGCCAGCCGTGCCGTTGCCGCACGCGGCGATCACTTTGAGTTTGCGGTCGATGGACACGGTGTCGGTGAGGTCGGCGATATAGCGCTCGCGCAGGCCCTCGACGAATTTGTACGACCCGCCGGGCGCTGTTTTTCCGCCCCCGGACAAGACGATTTCTTTGAGCCGGCCCATTTCGTCGGGTCCGAAGGTGAGCGGCGCTTCGACGCCCATTTTCACGCCCGTCCAACCGTTCTCATTGTGGCTCGCCGTCACCATCGCGACGCACGGCACGTCGAGTTCGAACTGCGCGAAATACGCGACCGGCGACAAAGCGAGGCCGATGTCGTTGACTTCGATCCCGGCCGTCATCAGACCGACCGTCAGCGCTTGCTTGATCGACGTCGAGTAGCTGCGGAAATCGTGGCCGACGACGATGCGCGGCGGTTTGCCGAGTTCGCGAATGAGGGTCCCGAGACCGAGACCGAGCGCCTGCACGCCGAGAAGGTTCAAGTCCGGCCCGAACAGCCAGCGCGCGTCATATTCGCGAAACCCCGTCGGCTTGACGAGCGGCACGGTCTCATAGTCGAGCGTGTTGGGCGTGAGGTCGGCGCGGGGTTCGGGCAACATCGGCATCACCTATTGAAGAGCGCTTCGCGGGCGCGACGGGACGGCTTGCGCAGGGCTTACACCCCGTCGTTAAATTTACAATGTCGGGGTTAACGATTGCGAAAAGGACCACGAGCGGTGGGTGAAAGCCTGAAAACCGGCGGTTGCCATTGCGGCGCGGTCGCGTTCGAGGCGATGACGCCGGACGACGTCGTCGTACACGAATGCAATTGCTCAATTTGCGCGGCGACGGGCTTCTTGCACTTAATCGTGCCGTCGACGGCGTTCCGCTTGGTGCGCGGGGAGGACGCGCTGTCGACGTACACGTTCAACACCGGCGTCGCGCAGCACCGGTTTTGCCGCTTTTGCGGGGTGAAGTCCTTCTATGTGCCGCGGTCGAACCCGGACGGCTTTTCTTTGAACATGCGGCGCCTTGACCGAACGCAATTCGCGTCCGTGCGCGTCGAGCCGTTCGACGGGCTGAATTGGGAAGCCAACGCCGGCGCGCTTGAGGCGTTGTCCAAGCCGTGAGCGCACGGATCGACGCGGCGATTTTGGCGGTTGTCGCCGAGCGGGGCCCCGACAAAAGCGCGTGCCCGTCGGACGTCGCGCGCCGGCTTGACCCTGATGATTGGCGCGCGTTGATGGACCCGGTGCGCAAGGCCGCGGCGGCGCTGGCGCGCGACGGGCGCATCGTCGTGACGCAGAAAGGCGCGCCGGTCGATATCGAAACGGCGCGCGGGCCCGTCCGTTTACGGATCGCGCGCGGGTGACGGCCCTAGACGCTTGCGACGCCGTCCTTGCCGACATCCGCGCGTGTACGCTGTGTGCGGACGCCTTGCCGCGCGCGCCGCGGCCGATCCTGCAGGCCGGCGCGACGGCGCGAATCGGGATTTTCGGTCAAGCGCCCGGCAATTTGGCGCACGAACGCGGCCGCCCGTTCGCCGATCCTTCGGGCGTGCGGCTGCGCGCATGGCTCGGCGTCGACGAAGCCGTTTTTTACAACCGCACGCGCATCGCCGTGGCGCCGATGGGCTTTTGTTTTCCGGGGACGGCCGAACGGGGCGGCGACCTACCGCCGCGGCCAGAATGCGCGCCCGCCTGGCGGGACCGGCTGCTTGCAACAATGCCGAACTTGCGGCTCGAAATTCTCGTCGGTTCGTATGCGGTCAAATGGCGGCTCGGCGTGCGCGCTCGGCGCACCCTGACCGAAACGGTCGCGCATTGGCGCGACTATGGCGGGCGCGTCTTCCCGCTGCCGCATCCGTCCTGGCGCAACAATGCGTGGCTCGCCCGCAACCCATGGTTCGAAGCGACCTGTTTGCCGGCGTTGCGCGCGGCCGTCGCGGCCGCGTTGTCGGACAGTCCGTCATCAGACGGTTAGCGACGGTATTTCAGCCAATCGTCGACCCGGGTGAAGATGATAAACAGCACCGACAGGATGATGAGGATCATCAGCGCGAGTTGAATTTGGGCGTCGACGATGTGTGTCTCGTACTCCGTCGGGGCGTTCGGCAAGCCGACCTCCGCCATCTCGTTTAGGGACTCGCTTTCGGCGTCGAGCGGCGGGAATTCTTCTTCGGGCGGCGTTGCGACCGCGGCGTCGCCGTCTGCCGGGTCGGCCGCCAGGGCGTCCTCGACCGGGTCCTCAACGGGATCATTGAGGGGATCATCGACAGGGTCCTCGTCGTCGACGAAGGCCTCGTCGTCCGCGAACATGTCGTCGATCGGCGTCGGGGCCGGACCGTCGGCCGGCTCTCCCGGCGGGGCTTGCGATGCGTCGGCGGGCTCGGCCGTCTGCGCCTCGTCGGCTTCGTCGCCCTCGTCGTCTGCGGTTTCTTCGCCCGAGGCCGCGTCGTCCTCGGCGTCGGCCGCGCCCGCTTCCGGCGTTGAGCCCGCCCCGTCGGCGGCCCCGTCACCAGCGTCGTCGGCCGCGTCGACGTCGGCCTCTTCGGAGGGGCCGTCGGCGGCTTCGTCGTCCGTCGGCGGGAGAGCGTCCACGCCCGCATCGTCCGACGGCGGGGGAAGCGGCTCGTTCGAATCGTCGTCGAGTTCGCGCGCGTCGCGCTGGCCCATGCTCGACGAGGTCACGCCGGCGCCGCCCGCGACCGTCGCCCCCTGGATCGTCCGGCTCGATGCGAGATTTTCGCGGCGCGGCGGGTCTTCGACCGGCGTTGCGCGCGAGTTTTCGGTCAAGTCGGTCGGGTTCGCGACGATCGGCGCGTTGGTCGGCTTCAGGAACAACGCCCGTTCGGCCGCCCGCCGCCGCGTGAGGCCGAGAACCGGCCGCAACACGCCGTCGACGGTCGCTTTGTTCCACCAGGTCAACGCGTCGGCCGCGCCTTCGCGATTGCCGCGGTTGAGGCGTTTGCGGGCGGTCGATCCGCGATACGCGCCAATGCCCACATTGTAGACGAAGCTGACGAGCGCATCGAATTCGTTCTGGTTGAGCGAGACGGACGTCAGACTGCTAACGGCGTCCTCGCGCGACCGAAGATCCCGGCGCAGCAGCGCTTCCGCCTCGCGCTCCGAAATCCGCATGCCGGGTTTGACGTCGGGTCCGGTGTGCCCGTAGCCGATCGTCCAAATGCCGGCGATGTCTTGGTAGGCCTCCAACTCGAGGCCTTCGAATTCCTTAAGAAGGGCGATGCCGCTTTCGGACGTCTTCATGGCGCGCCTCCGATCCGGCGCCCGGATCGTCGGACGGCGATCGGTGACGGCGCGCCTCGTTGAAACTCCACAGCTCGCAACATCGTCCGGCTCTCACCCCTCGGCCGCCGACGGCGGCGCATCCCCTTCACGATTCTGATCTTAACCGTCGTTTCGTGGCCGTTGTAGTCCCACAATAAGGCGAATTGCGCCGGCGGGGAACGCATTCCCGGATTTGTGAGGAGGGGGCGGGCCCGGCCGGTTGCGGCAAATTGGACGCCGCGCGCGGGGCCCCCCGCGTCGAAATCGCCGTCCCGTCAAGTTTTCTGTGAACTTATGCGGCTAAACGCCCCCCAGAACGCGATTGCGAACGGCGTGCTTTGCGTGCGCTCGGCCCGCTTGAGGCCGAAACGGGGCGCGGCTATAGAGGCCGCGCCTGAACGCAGGGCGAAGACCGGGGCCGGGGCGGTTCAGGGAGGAAAACGATGTCGTCCGTTGATTTGGATTTGGAAGAGTATCGTCCCGTGGACGACGAACCCTTCATGAACGAACGCCAGTTGGAATATTTCAAACGCAAACTTCTCGCATGGCGCGACGAAATCCTGCGCGAAAGCCAGGGAACGCTGAACGGGCTCCAGGAAGACAGCCTGCATTTGCCGGATATCGCCGACCGCGCCTCCAGCGAAACGGACAAAGCGCTTGAACTGCGCACGCGCGATCGCCAGCGCAAACTGATTTCCAAGATCAATTCGGCGCTGAAACGCATCGACACCGGCGAGTACGGTTATTGCGAGGAGACGGGCGAGCCGATTTCGTTGCGCCGTCTTGAGGCGCGGCCCATCGCGACCTTGTCGCTCGAAGCCCAGGAACGCCATGAGCGGTCCGAAAAAGTGCACCGCGACGACTAAGGTCGTCCGGCGCGCTCTGAGATCTTGACCCTGTAAAAATGCGCGAAGCCCCCGCAGCGGTCCTGCGGGGGCTCGCCCGTGTGCGCGTTATGAGAAAATGCGCACGCGGGCTCGGGGAGAGCAGTAATTGCGCGCGACCCGGCGCAGCCGGCGGTTTGTAACAAAGCCGGCTTCAGGCCCGCGCGGCGTCACGGTGCAGACAAGGCGGCGCACGCCGCGGCGGGACAACACCACGTCCTCACGGACGACGACGCGGGCGCGAAAGCGCGTCGGCAACGTCAGCCGGTTCACGGTCCGGCGCCGGCGCGCGTTAAATCCGTTGTCGAACCCCCGGCGGCGGTCGACGTGATGGGCGTTGACGATAAACGCGTCGCCGGCGGCGGCGCGGGCGGCGCCGGGCGTATAGACCGCCGTTTCAAAGGTCTGGGGGCCGGCGCGTTCTGCGCGCTCAGCCGGGGCCGCGGCCGCCGAGGCCGTCGCAAAAGCCGCCGCGCCGACGACGCCGGCGACGAACGCGTTGCGAAATTTGACCATGACTTAACTCCTTCCGTGGCCCCCTTGCAGACCCGCGCATACGAGCGGGGGTCCGAGCCGACGGTCAGGAGATAAACGCCGATTGGGGCGAGATTGTCGCCGCCCGGCGCCGGGAGGAGGGTCTTTATCGGGACGTCTTGGACCGAACGCGCCGTCGTTACGCCACATTCACCGCATCGCCGGCGTCCGGCGCGCGGTGTTCGGCGTCGGTGACGACGGTGTTCCGTCCGCGGTCTTTCGCCGTGTAAAGGCACGCGTCGGCGCGTTCGATCAGCGCGTCGATTGAGTCCGGGCCTTTAAGCGCCGCAACGCCGATCGAGATCGTGACGACCCCGAGATCTTCGCCCGTGCTGCGCTTTTTCAATCGGCGCTTTTCGACCGCTTCGCGGATGCGTTCGGCGAGTTTGCGCGCGTTGTCGATCGACGTTTCCGGCAGGATGACGGCGAATTCTTCCCCGCCGTAACGGGCGAGGATGTCCTGGCCTTTGACGTTCGACTTCATCACTTCGGCGACGAGCTTCAACACTTGGTCGCCGGTCTGGTGGCCCCAGCGGTCGTTGAAGCTCTTGAAGTGGTCGATGTCGGCGAGGATCAAGCAGAGCTCGCTCTTGTCTTCGCGCGCTTCTTCGTAAAGCGACGTCATTGACGCGTCGAAGGTGCGGCGGTTGTTGAGCCCGGTGAGGCCGTCGAGCATCGCTTCGCGCTGGATGTGCTCGATGCTGGTGCGCAGGGTCGACACTTCGCCGGCGGATTCGGCCAGACGGGTTTCGAGCCGCGCGTTTTCTTCGCGCATCTTTTGCGCAACTGAGATGACGCCCGAGAGCAGTTCGCTCACCCGCGCGCCGTCTTGGTCCGCTGCGCCGAGTTGATCGCTCAACGCTTCCAAGTCGGTGGACGTGCCTTTGGCCGACTCGCCGCTCTCTTCCAAGACGTTGTTGAGGGCGTTCAATTCGTCTTCGAACTTCGAGACGATCTCCATCATGTCATCGGAGAGGTCGGCGTTCGCGATGAAGCGGTGGTAGAATTCGTCGGCGCTGTCCTGGCTGATGCGGCCGGCGGCGTCGAGCGCGTTTTGAATTTCGTGCGATAGCTCGGCGTTTCGGCCCTCGACGTGCGCGTACCAGAGCTCGATGTTGCGCGGCGATGCTACGAGCGCCAATTCGCGAAGCGCGTCAAGCGCGACCTTTGCAATTCGATAGGATTGTTCCACGGCGCGATCCATCTCGGTCTCACTAAGCCTTCATGTTCTGCAAGGTCGAGATACCAAACGAACGTAAACCAAACCTCTAGGCGGCGCCGGACCGACCCCCTTTGCAGGAAAAAGCGGTGCGCGCCGCCGCGAGCGGCGTCTACAAGGCGATAATAAAGGTTATTGTCGGCGCGGCTTAACGGAGCATGAAAGCCGGAACGTGGTCGCCCATGCCTTTGACGGCGGGCGCGGGTTCCTCGGCTTCGCGCCGCCGGCGCGGACGGCGTTCGCCGCGATCGTTTCGGTCTTTGCGCTCGACGCGTTCCCCGCGTTCTTTGCGCTCGCCCCGCTCAGTGCGCTCGCCGCGCGCCGCGCGCTCGCCGCTGCGGCCGCCCCGACGCTCGTCGCGTCGCTCGCCGCGTCCGTCCCCGCGGTTTGACCGGCCGCCGCGGGGCAGGGCGGCCAAGGCCTCTTCGTCGACGTCGAGTTCCTCGATGCGGTCTTTGCCGATGGTTTTCAGGATCGCCGCGTAGGGTTTGTCGTCCGCGGGCGTCACGATCATCAACGTGGCGCCTTTCCGGCCGGCGCGTCCGGTGCGCCCGATACGGTGGACGTAATCGTCGGCGTGGATCGGCACGTCGAAATTAAAGACGTGGCTGACGTCCGGGATGTCGAGGCCGCGCGCCGCGACGTCGGAGGCGACGAGAAACGTGATCTCCCCGGTGCGAAACTTATCGAGCGTTTCCATGCGGAACGCCTGCGCGAGATCGCCGTGGATCGGCCGGGCGTTGAAGTCGTGCTTCTGGAGCGACTTGGCGACGACGTCGACGGTCGACTTGCGGTTGCAGAAGATGATGCCGTTGCGGACGTCTTCGCCGGCGATCAGCATGCGTAGCGCCCCGCGTTTCGCTTCGTCGTCTTTCGTCTCAAGACGGAGGATGCGTTGGGTGATCGTGTCGGCCGTCGTGGCCGGCCTTGCGACCTCGACTCGAGCGGGATTGGTCAGGAACGCTTTGGTGAGCCGTTGGATCTCCGGCGGCATCGTCGCTGAAAAGAACAGCGTCTGACGCGTCGACGGCGTCAGTTTGAAAATCCGCTCAATGTCCGGAATGAACCCCATGTCGAGCATGCGGTCCGCTTCGTCGACGACCATGACTTCGATGCCGGTCAGCAACAAACGCCCGCGCTCAAAATGGTCCAGAAGACGGCCGGGCGTTGCGATGAGAACGTCGACGCCGCGCGTCAGTTTTGCGTCTTGGTCGGCGAACGACACGCCGCCGATCAGCAACGCCATTGTCAGCTTGTGGTATTGGCCGTATTTTTCAAAATTTTCGGCGACCTGCGCAGCGAGCTCGCGCGTCGGCGCTAAGACCAACGTGCGGGGCATGCGCGCGCGCGCGCGGCCTTTGGCGAGGCGCTGGATCATCGGCAGGGTGAACGAAGCCGTCTTGCCGGTGCCGGTCTGGGCGATCCCCAGGACGTCGAGTCCGGATAGGGCTTCGGGCACCGCGGCCGCCTGGATCGGCGTCGGGGTCTCGTAGCCGGCTTCGGATAAGGCTTGCAGCAAACGCGGCTCAAGGCCGAGTTCTTCAAACGTCGTCACGCGCTTTGTCACTCTCGTCTTTGCGACTTCCAAAGTCTTGTACCCGGAAGTCGTCGCAGCGGATTAATTGAAACGCCCCGCTGTTCCGCCAAGAGAAGCGATGCGTCGTTCGATCGATAGTTCGCTCGAGTAAGGCCGCGTCGTCTTACCTTTGGTCGTTGGAGGCCGGCGGGCGATTACCGGTCGGCCGACAACGAGAGGGCGCGCGCAAACGAGCTTGAGCGGCGGGTATTCGGTTTGTTCCGCGCTGTCAATCGGCTGCGCGACGCCTCGGCCCGCAACCGACGTGATTATTGCACTTCTTCGCGCGAGTGACGCCGTTAGAGCACAATTGCGCGATGTCGAGCGGCCTAGCATGCCGGGTGTTGCGGCGGTCGGCCAGCGCCGGGGACTATATGTTCAGGAGCTGCGGGTTCAAGCGGCTTTGCGCTCGACTTCCTTGGCGGCGAGCGGTTCCGCCAACGGCAAGGTCAACTCCAACCGAACGCCGTCGTCCCCGTCCAAACGGGTGATCGATCCGCCGGCGATGTCCAGCGCCCGTGCGGTCGTCCGCAATTCCATCCGCAAACTTGATCCGTCACCGGACAGATAGTTTTCGATTTCCACGAGCGGGCGCGTCGCGTCGGCGAACGCGGCTTCGTCCATGGAAACGCCGTCGGCTTCGAACAGCGCCCGCGCGATCCCGGACGCGGGATCGGGACGCATCTCGACGCTGACGCCGCGCGCGCCCTCGAAGGCGGCGAGCGCGTTGCGCACGGCCGCCTGCGCCAACCGGCGATCGACGGCGACCGCGGCGGGTTCGACGCGCCGGGTGATGTCGAAGCCGACGTCCGCCAGATCGACCTCCCGCGTCTCCTCTCCCGTGCCCGCGGTCGGCA
>JBCCZS010000019.1:0-25866 GCA_039187035.1 Pseudomonadota bacterium
CGCGTACGGCAGCGCGTCTTCTCCGCCCTCGACGCCGGTCTCCGCGTCGGCGGCGATTTCGCGCAGAACCGATCCGTCCGTAGAGAGAATTTCAAGCGTCAATTTCGTTTCTTCAAGGTCCGGCTCTTCGGCCAGGCGGAAGAAGATCAGCGCGCCGCCGTCCTCGGCCGGGTTTTGCGCGTCCGCGCCGCCGGCCCCGCCGCCGGTTTCGCGTCGGATCGAGGGTTCGGGATCAAAAAGCGCGATCGGGTCCGCGGCGTCCTCGACCGGCGCGCCGGCGCGCACGACGTTTAAGCTGTCGAGGACGTAAAACCCGCGCCCTTGCGTTGCAACGATGAGATCGCCCGCATGCACCTTCAGGTCGGTGACGGGCGTGCGCGGCAAGTTGAGCTGGAGCGACGTCCACGTCGCGCCGTCGTCCCATGAGACGTAGACGCCGGTTTCCGTGCCGGCGTAGAGAAGCCCCGGCGTCGTCGGATCTTCACGCACGACGCGGGCGAACAACGCTTCCTCGCGCGGCAATTCGGCGTCAATCCGCGTCCAACTCGCGCCGAGATCGTCCGTCCGATAAATATACGGTTCACGGTCGCCGAACTTATAGCGCGTCGCGACCACGTAGGCGCGGTTCGGATCGTGGGGAGACGGATCGATTGCGTTGATCAACGACTCGTCGAGATCGGGCGGGGTGACGTTGCGCCAATTCGCGCCGCCGTCGTCCGTGACGTGCACGAGGCCGTCGTCGGACCCGGCCCAGATGACGGCCGCTGCGTGCGGGCTTTCCGCAAGGTAAGCGATCGTATTGTAGTTCTCCGAGACCTCGTTGGTGATCGGCGCGCCCATCGGGCCCTGCTTGTCCGCCTCATTGCGCGTTAAGTCCGGGCTGATCGCTTCCCACGAATAGCCGCGGTCGGTTGAGCGGAACACCGCTTCGCCGGCGTGATAGATCACGCTCGGATCATGGTCGGACACGACGATCGGCGCATTCCAGTTGAAGCGACGCTTTCGGTCCTTTGGGTCCACGCCGAATGCGAGCTCCGGGTAGCCGTTAATGTCGCGCGAGATGTTCGTTTGCAGATCAAATTCGCTAATCGTGCCGAGGTAGCTGCCGGCGTAGACGTAGCGCACGTCCGGGTCGTCCGCGAAATCGACGAACGCGCTCTCCCCGCCGCCGATTGATTGGTAGTCCTCGCGGCCGAGGCTCCCGTCGAGCCCGCGGCTCGCGACGGCGATCGTCGAATTGTCCTGCTGGCCGCCATAGATGCGATAGGGAAAGCGATTGTCGGCGTTCACGCGATAAAACTGCGCCGTCGACTGGTTGCGTTGCGTCGACCAGCTCGCCCCGCCGTCATAGGTCACGGTGCCGCCGCCGTCATTGCCCAGGATCATGATCGTCGGATCGCTCGGGTTGATCCACAGATCATGCTGATCGGTATGCGGATTGGATATGCCGGCGAAGGTCTTGCCGCCGTCGATCGACCGAAGGAACGGCGCGCTCAGGACGTAAACGGTTTCGGCGTCCTTCGGGTCGGTGAAGATGTCCATATAGTACCAGGAGCGTTGCTGGACGGCGCGTGTCTTGTTTACGTGGCTCCAACTTTCGCCGCCGTCGTCGGAGCGGTAAACGCCGCCTTTTTCGTCGGCCGCTTCGATCACGGCGAACACGCGCCCGGGCTTGGCGCCGGACGGCGCGACGCCGATCTTGCCCATCTCGTCGGGCAAATCCTCCGTCAGCTCTTCCCAAGCCGCGCCGCCGTCGACGGATTTCCAGATCCCCGAGCCGGGCCCGCCGGAGCGGATTAGCCAGGGCGTACGCTGATGATCCCAGAGGGCGGCGTAAAGGATGCGCGGGTTCGACGGGTCGATTTTGAGGTCGACCGCGCCGGTCGTTTCGTTTTCGCCGGCGAGCGCTTTGGTCCATGTCGCGCCGGCGTCTTCGGTCAGGTAGACCCCGCGCGCCGCGCTCGGCGCCCAGATGTCGCCTTGGGCGGCGACCAACCAACGGTCGGGATCGCTCGGGTCGATGACGATCGCGGAGATCTGGCGCGTCTCTTTGAGCCCGGCGTGGCGCCACGAGCGTCCGGCGTCGGTGGAGACGTAAACGCCGTCGCCTTGCGACGACGACACGCCGCGGAACGGCGACTCGCCCATCCCGACGACGACGACATTCGGGTCGGACGGCGCGACGGCGATTGCGCCGACCGACCCGGTCATGAAGTCCTCGTCGGACAGCGCCTCCCAGCGGGCCCCGCCGTTGGTCGTTTTCCAGACGCCGCCGCCTGTAGCCCCCATATAGTACGTCATCGGATCATCGGCGACGCCGGCCACGGCCGTGACCCGCCCGCCGCGGGACGGCCCGACGCTGCGGTAAGCGATCGCCTCGCCGTAGAAATCCTCCGGCGACCATTGTTCGTCCGCATCCGCCTTTTCGGTCGCGGCGGAAATCGGCGCGGCTTCGTCCGGCGCCGGTTCGGCGGCCGCGTCGGTCTGCGCCGTCGTGTCGGCGCAGGCTGCGAGGGCTGCGACCGCGAGCGTTACAAGTGCGCGCAAACCGGTTTTCTTGATAACCATGTACAGTCCCACCCTCATCGCGTCCCTTGCGCTAATCTGCGCGGCCCAATCGTCAGGCCGCATTCGCCGCGCACTCATCGCATCCGCAACCCGCGCTCACAAGGCGCCTTTACCGTGAGCGGACGGTCCGTGCGGGCGGCGCGCGGTCGGGCGAAGAGTTTTCTAACTTTGCGTTAGAAAATTCGCCGAAGCCGAAGCCGGCTCGCGCGGCGTCCAAAAAGGGAATGTTCAGGATTGTCGTATACCGCGCGCAACATGGTCGTTTATCGCGCGCGACGGGGCGCGTTGGGGCCACGGCCGGCGCCGGCGTTTATGAGGGCGGCGAGCGTGGATTGAGCCCCGTGTGCGACGACAAGCGGCGGTTGTTTTGCGCCGGAAGTACGGACTCGTTTTCTTCCGCGCGCCTTGCGTCGGTGTTAGGGGGAGGCCGAGAGCTCCGGATCAGTAGCGAAAGTAGCGGGATTTATGACATTTTCGGCGAAAGCGGCGCGGGTCGCGACACTTCTTTTGGCGGCGGTTTTCGCCGCGTCCATGCAAACGCAGCGCGCGCGGGCCGCCGATCAAACCCTGTTGTTGCGCGACCCGACGGTGTCCGAAACACAGCTTGTCTTCGTCTACGCGGGCGATCTGTGGATCGCCGGTCGCGACGGCGCCGACCCGCGCCGCCTGACCGCCACGCCCTATACGGAAGCCAACCCCATCTTCTCCCCCGACGGCGCCATGATCGCCTATACGGCGAACGCCGAAGGCAACGGCGACGTTTACGTGATCGCCGCGTCCGGCGGACAACCGAAGCGGTTGACGTGGCACCCCGGCCGGGACGTCGCGCTCGACTGGGCGCCGGACGGCTCGGCGGTCGCGTTCTCGTCGCGGCGCGAGACCGACCATGGGCGCTCCGCCCAACTCTACCACGTCTCGGTCGACGGCGGTTTGCCCGAAAAACAAATGGAGGCGCGGATCTTTCGCGGCGCCTATGACGCCGCGGCGGCCCGCTTTGCGTATATCGATCACGCGCCGGCCTATGGCGGTCTTTACGGCGGCGCGTCCGGTTGGCGCGGTTATCGCGGCGGCACGACGCCCTCGGTGACGATTTTGAACCGCGAGACGGCCGAGGCGTCGGAGATCCCCGGCGATCGCGTGAACGACATTGAGCCGATGTGGGTCGGCGACGACGTCTATTTCGTTTCCGACCGCGAAGGGAAAGTCTTTAATTTGTACAAGTACGACGCGGCGGAAAAAACGGTCGCGAAAGTCTCGAACGAAACCGTTTGGGACGTGCGCGCCGCGGACGCCCATGGCGAGACGATCGTCTATGAGGCCGGCGGACGGCTCAAGCAACTCAACGTCGCATCGGGCGAAACGGCTGAAATCGTCGTGTCGATCAACCCCGACCTCCCGCAATTGCGCCCGCAATGGAAAGATGCAAGCGACGTCGTCAGCTTTGCAGCGATATCGCCGACGGGTAAACGCGTCGCCGTCACCGCGCGGGGCGACGTTTTCACGGTGCCGACAGACGAGGGGTCGACGCGGAACCTGACGCGTACGGACGGCGCCCGGGAGTATACCGCCATCTGGTCGCCCGACGGCCAGGAGATCGCCTATATCGACGCGTCCGAAGCCGAGCAGAAACTCGTCATCCGCCCGCAAACCGGGCTCGGCGAGGCGCGGACCTATTCGCTCGGCGAAGCATTCAACTATTTGATGCTTTGGGGCGGCGACGGCCGTCGCATTATCTATCGCGACAATCGCCTGCGCCTCTTCGCGATCGATCCGAAATCCGGCGAGAAGACCCTCATTTCGACGGGCGCGCGGCGCGAAGGCGTCGAAGCGTCGTCGTCGCCTGACGGGCGTTGGCTTGCGTATACGGAGGAACAACCGAACTTCAACGGCGACCTATTCCTGTATGATTTTGAAACAGGGGAAGCGACGCGCATTTCCGACGGCCTCGCCGACGTCTCGGCGCCGGCTTTTAGTCCGGACGGGAAGTATCTTTTCTTCGCCGCGTCGACGAACTCCGGCCCCTTGCAGGTCGGTCTCGATCTGTCGAGCCAAGAACGGCCCTATCGCGCAGGGATCTATGCGCTCGTTTTGGCCAAAGACGGCGTCTCGCCCGTAAAGCCGGGCGCGGGCGATGAGGAGCCGGACGAAGAGAATGGCGACGAGGACGCGGACGACCAGAAAGACGCCGGCGCGAAGGACGCGAAAGATGGCGGCTCCCGCGGGTTTTTCAGCGCGTTGCGCGGCAACCGCGATGAGAAAGACGACGCCGACAAGAAGTCCGACGACGACGAAGACGAAAACAAAACCAAAGTCGATCTGGACGGCCTGAGCGACCGCATCGTCGCCTTGCCGGTCGCCAAGCGCAATTACGGCGATCTGGCGGTCGCAAAAGACGGTTCGCTTTACTTCGTCCGCCGCGTTCAGCCCGGTGCGACGAACGCCCCGCCGGGCGAGTCGGTCGCGGCGGAAAACGCGCTGATGCGTTTCGACTTTGAGGAGAAGAAGGCTGAAGCCGTCATGTCCGGCGTCACCGGCCTCGCGATCAGCGCCGACGGCGAGCATATTCTCGTCCAGAAAGCGGGCGGCGATCTGTCGACCGGCAAAACCGGCGGGGACCCGGAGCTGGAATCCGTCGGCCTCGGCGACGTGCGCATGCTGGTCGATCCGCGTGCGGAATGGGCGCAGATCTTCGATGAAACCTGGCGCATGGAAAAAGCGTTCTTTTACGATCCCGGCCTGCACGGCCTCAATTGGGACGCCGTTTATGAGCGCTATCGCCCGCTACTCGACCATGTCGGCCGTCGCGAGGATTTAAGCGCGTTGTTGGTCGAGATGATCGCTGAGATGCAGGTCGGTCATAACAATACGGGCGGCGGCGACGCGTATTATGAGGATGGGCCGGGCGTCGGCCTTTTGGGCGCCGACTTGCGCCTCGACAACGGGCGGCACCGGATCGCGCGCATTTATGACGGTGAGAATTGGAACCCGTTTTTGACCGCGCCGTTGGCGGCGCCGGGACTCGAGATCGCCGTCGGCGATTACATTCTCGCCGTAGACGGTCGCCCGCTCGGCGAACGCGACAACATCTTTCAATTCTTGCAAGGGACCGCCGGCAAGCAGGTGACGTTGCGCGTCGCTAGCGGCGCGGACGGGGCCGACGCGCGCGACGTCGTCGTTCAACCCACGGGCCAGGAATACCTGTTGCGCCTGTGGTCCTGGATCGAGGGCAACCGCAAACGCGTCGCCGAAGCGACCGAAGGACGCGTCGGATACGTCTATCTGCCGAACACGGCCGGCGCCGGGTACACGTTGTTCAACCGGATGTTCTTCGCGCAGGTCGACAAGGACGCGATGATCATCGACGAGCGTTCCAACAGCGGCGGGCAGGCGGCGAATTACATCACCGACGTTCTAAGCCGCACCTATCTCTCCGGCTGGAAGGACCGCGACGGCGCGGTCTTCAATACGCCGGGCGGCGCGATGTTCGGGCCCAAGGTCATGCTGATCGACCAGGACGCCGGCTCGGGCGGGGATTTCCTTCCCTACTCGTTCCGATCCATGAATATCGGTCCTCTGATCGGCACGCGCACCTGGGGCGGCTTGATCGGCATTTCGGCCAATCCGTCGTTGATCGACGGCGGGTTTTTGACGGTGCCGTATTTCCGGTTTTTCGACGCCGATTACAAATGGACCGTCGAAAACGAGGGCGTCGCGCCGGACATTGAGGTCGCGCTCGACCCGGTCGCCTATAATGAAGGCCGCGACGCGCAACTCGAACGCGCGATCGAAGAAGTCGTGAAACGCCTTGAAACGGAGGCGAGCACCGTTCCCGAGACGGCCCCGCCCTATCCGACCGAACTCGGAAAGTAAGGCGCGTTTGCGTCCTCCGGCGCCGTCGGTCCGACACCGGCGGCGCGGCGGACGGCTGGCCTAGGCGGCGGATGACGGGCGATGTGCGGTGCGCCCTACTTCGTTGCGCTCGCCAAAGTCGGGGCCGCACACGGCGCTCGGCTAAGCGCTCAAATCCGAGGTAAGCCGCGTAACGAGTGTTTACCTTCGCGGCGTTGCGACGGCGTATCGGCGCTTAACGCTCCGGCGGGCGGCGTTCGATGTCGAGATCTTCGACGTTGCGTTCGCCGCCATAGGTTATAGGTTGCGGAATTCATATAACTTTAGCCGCGGCGACGACGAGCCGAGTAACCGGCGATCGAATAAATGGGCGGCGGCTCGCCGGGGGACGGCGTCACGGCAGGGGGCGGAACGGGAGATGATAGTCAGCCACAAACACAAGTTTATCTTTATAAAGACGGTAAAAACGGCGGGCACGTCGATCGAAGTCGATCTGAACAAGGTCTTGGGCCCGGAGGATATAGCGACGCCAATTTTTCCGCCGGTGGACTGGCACAGCCCGCAAAATTTCGAGTACCGAAAGTGGGGCGTATTGCGGCGTCAGCTCTACAATCATATGCCCGCGCGCGATGTTTTACGCATCGTGGGACCCCGGGTCTTTGAGGATTACTTCGTGTTTTGCGTTGAGCGCGAACCAATTGACAAGTGCGTCAGCCACTTCAGCATGATCAGAAACAGTCCGGATCATAATTCTGAAACAGGAACTCTAACTTTCGACGAGTATATAGAGCGCGCTGAATTTCCTGTCGATGCCGACAAATACACTACGAGAGAGGGCGCCCTGCTCGTGAACCGAATTTTGCGTTACGAGCGACTTGAAGAAGAGTTGCGTGAGGTCGGGGTCGAACTCGGCATCGAGATTTCACTCAAGACCCGCGCGAAATCCGGTTTCCGGCAAGACATCCAACTAAGCCCTGCTCAGAAAGAAAAAATCTATCGTGCGTTCTCGACTTCTAATAATTTTACAGGATATACACTACAATAAAGGTCAGTAATTCTGAGGCCTATTGTTGATACATATAGGGGATAATTATTAATACTTGCCCGGGACGTTCCTAGAGTATTTGGCTGGGTAAGTTGGAATTACCCTTCGACCTCAAAAAATGATTCAACGCGGTTTTGCGGTGGCCACAGCACTTGATTTCGCAGAGCGCCGCGCCGCGGAGAGGATGTCGGACGCGATATGTCGGCGGGGAAAGCAGTCTAGGCCTCCTCGCTGACCTGCGTTGGTGTTCACCAATAACGCCAGCGATCGCGGAGTTTTCAGCCTCGGCCTCGGAACCCGGTCCGTAGGACGCGACAATCGGATCAGGCCTGTATGCACCGTTCATCTTTACATGCTATGCAACCGAAGCGCGTGGCGATTTAAGGGGATGAACAATGAAATTCAGCATAGGCGACGTGGTCGGCCGAACATTCTCCAGTATCGGCCGCAACGCCCGTCTATTCGCCGGTTTGTCCGCCGTTCTCGTCGGCGTGCCGGCGTTTGCCGTCGGGCTCTTGCAAGGCGGTGCGGACGGAAGCACGCAGGTCTCCGCCGGCGTGTTGATCGTCGGGTTAATCGGCGCGCTCGTCAGTGTGGTGACGCAGTATATATTGATCGGGGCGATTGTACGCGGCGCGATCATCGACTTTAACGGCGCCAAAGCGGAATTCGGCGACTGTTTTCGCACCGGTCTTAAGCACGCCGCGCCGATTTTCGCGATCGCGCTGTTGACCAGCCTGGGCACGGTGTTGGGACTTATTCTATTGGTGGTTCCTGGGATTATTCTTGCAATAATGTGGAGCGTGAGCGTGCCGGTTCGGGTTGTCGAATCGTTGGGCGTGACGGAGTCCCTTGGGCGTAGCCAGGAATTGACCAAAGGGTCGCGCTGGTCCCTTTTCGGCCTTGGTTTGATTTATGTCGTTATTCTGATCCTTATAAGCGGGGCGGTGGGCGTTCTCGGCGTGCTGACGACCGGCCTCGGTCTCATCGCCTTCGCCTTATTCAATGCGGTGTTGACGATCGTATTGGCCGTCATCGGCGCCGTGGTCGTCGCCGCGGTTTACTACGAATTGCGCACCAAAAAAGAAGGCGTCGGCGTCGAAGCGCTGGCTGCGGTTTTCGACTGAGGCGCGCGTTCAACGCGGCGCCGCCGTCGCGTGGTTTCATTGGGGTTTCACCTGGGACTTTACTGGATGTCGTGCTTGTCGCGGCGGCGCCGGCCGAACAGCAGGCGCTTTTCGAGCCGGCCGCGCAGCGCCGCGTAATAACTCTTCAGGAAGGCGAGGTCGTCGTCAGCCGGCGCTTTTTCCGGTCGACCGATTTTGCCGCGAATGCGGGCGGCGACGGTCTCGATCGTTTCGGGGTGGCCGGCGCGTAAGACGTCTTCCAGCACGTGCAATTCGTGCTGTCCATAGGTGTCCAGTTCGCGCGTCGTGAACGCGACGTCGACGGCTGCGGGGTCGGGCGCCGCGCCGATTTCGGCCATGTCGGGCTGCAGAAGCCGGCGCGGCGCTTTCACGACCCATGTGCCGCCGACAATGTCGCCCGGCCGCAATTTATCGCGGTTGAACAGCGGGAGCAGGGCGAAAAGCCCGCTCCAAACGAAACCTGCCAGGACGATCCACGCGTCGACGCCGTCGCTCGCGGCGCTCGCCGCTAGGAAGCTCAGCGGCAGGAAGACTTCCACCTCTCGCATTGCGTTTCTCGCAAAAACGGACTCCGCGCGCAGCCGCCCACCGTCGCGCGGCGCGACCCTTATGCCGAGGCTTCGCTTCCCCGGCGTCGCCGCGCGGGCGCCGAGTTCAAAGAACGAAAAGTAGAAAATCCGAACCGCGAAAAAGCCAAGCAACCCGATGACGACGGCGACCTCCAGCGTTTGCGCCGCGAAACCGGTGATCGCGAGCAGGACGGTGAAGGCCGCAAGGCCTGAGACGATCACGATAACGTCGATGGCGAAGGCGGCGAACCGCTCCGAGGCTTCCGCAAGCCGTAACCGAAGGTCCACGCCCTCGGGCGTGACGAACCGGCGCTGCAGACGTTGATCCATCCGATCCGCAAAGGGCGTCGGGGCCGATCCAGCGGCGCTTGTCGGCGAGGCGTCGGTCACGGGCGACGTTCCATTCGGCCGACGTAAAAGTAGGCGCACCATAAGGCCCCGGTACCGACGGCGACGGCGTAACGGGCCGTGTCGTTCAAAATCAGTTGGCGGCCGAAACCTTCCAGGAGGCCGGCGAAGAATAACATGACGATAACGCCCGCGAGGGCGAGCCCGGCCGGGCGGCTCGCCTCCGCCGCGGCTTGGAGCCGGGTTCGCGAGCCCGGATCGGCGATCGCCCAACCGACATGCATCCCGGCCGCGCCCGCAAGGGCGATCGCAAATAGTTCCGTAACCCCATGAATTAACAACCAGCCGCCCAACTCAAAGCCGAGGCCGCGGCTGACATATACCGCGAGGAACGCCCCCAGGATGCACCCGTTCCAGATCAAGAGGACGGCCGTCGGCGCGCAGAATGCAAAGCCGAGCGCGAACGCGAAAATCGCGATCCCGGCGTTGTGGGTGAAAAGCGACGTGGCGAACACCGACAGACCGCCGCCGCCTTCGTATAACGCCCCGCGCAAACTCTCCGTTGACGCGCTGGGCGTTCTACCGGCGGCCAAGTCTCCCGGTACAAAGGAGTAAAACCAATCCGGATCATTTGATACGAGCATGAAGGCTGCTACGGCACCGATCGTCAAGAAGGCGAGGGCGGCGAGCGTTTCGTTTCGTAGTCGGCGTATTGCGTCCGGCCAGTCGCGCCGCAGAAAAGACGAGACGCGCTCGCCGAATGTCGACCGCGATCCGTAGATGAAGAAATAGGCCCGGGTGCACAAGCTTTCCAAATAGCTGACGGCATTCTTGTCGAGAGACGTCGTCCGGGCGACGCTCAGCGCGGAAAGCGTCGAGCGATAAAGCCGCGGCAGGTCGATCAATTCTTCTTCGCTTAGCGCTTTGCTCGACTTTTTGGCGACGCGCTCGAGGAGCGCGTCGAGACGGCGCCAGTCGGCTTCCCGCTCGCGGCGAAACCTCGTGCTGTCCAAAAGAGAATTTTCATCGCTCATAACAGATCGCGCTTCTTTATGCGCAAGTACTGATTGACGAGCGCGGCGCCGATCGCCTCGGCCGGCGCGTCGATCGTCAGAACGCCCATCTTCTGCAACTTCCGAATAACGAGATCGCGTTCGCGCAAGAGGCGGTCGGCGATGACGGTTCTCGCTAAATCCTGCGGCTTTCTCGGCGGCGCGTCGGCGATTTGCTCCAGTTCGACGTCGCGAAACGCGGCGAAAATCACGAGGTGGCGCCGCAGGAGCGGTCCCAAGTTTTTCAACATTAACGCCGCACTCGTGGAATCGGCGAAGTCGGTGAAAACCACGACGAGGGAGCGGCGATCGACATGGGCGAGCAATCGGTTGAGAGCGAGCGTGTAATTCGCCTCAGCGTCTGTGTATTGGACCTGTGCTGACAGTGCGCGCAAAAGCCCGAACGCGCGTGCGCCCGAAACGAAACCGGTCGCAATGCGGGGCTCGGCGTCGAACGTGTAAAAGCCGACCCGATCGCCGAGCTTCAGGCTCACAAAGCTCATCATGAGGGCGGCGTTCAACGCGTGATCGAGCCGGGACAATCCGCCGAGCACCGGTTGGCACATCAGTCGGCCGCTATCGATCGCGAAGATGATTGCGTTGTTCTTCTCCGTTCGGTATTCGCGCGTGAGCAGGGTTTGATGGCGTGCGGAGTGCTTCCAGTCGACCGACCGAAGATCCATACCCGGAAGGAATTCTCGAAGGGCGTCGAATTCCGACCCTTCTCCGTGCTCAAGCAGCAACTTTGATCCGGAGGAGAGCTCGCGCGTCAAGATCTTGACGGCGTCTTTTTCAACGGCCGCCAGATTGGACAAGACTGGTACGGATAAATTGAGCGGCGCGACGTGTTGTTTATAGACGAGGCCGAGCGGGCCGCGCCAGCGCGTCCATAGGCGGACTAGCTCGGCGACGCCGCGCCGCCTGGCCGCAAGCGTAAAGTGGTGCGGCGCGTCGCCGGGGCGCGCGTCTATGACCGCGTTCGTCTCCAGCCGGCTTTCGACCGCCGGCGCACGCGCGGCCTGAAACGTCGCTTGAAAGAGAATCGGCGTTTCAACGCCGACTTGCAGGGTCTCGGGTCTCGTGTAGGAAATGCTCAAGGCGGACGGCCATGGCGACACGAATGCGTCCAGGACGACAAGAGCGCAGACGAGCGCGAACGCGGACAAACCAAGCGTCCATGCCTCGGGCGCGGCCGCGGCGACGGCGAACGCGGTCAGCGCCGCGCCGGTCGCTAAAAGCGCCGCCCTCCGTGTCGGGTAAATCAGCATGGGAAGCGCATCCGGCTTCGACCTCTGACGGCGCGTCGGCGCGTCAACGCGGCGCGTCGATCTGATTGACGACCTCGATGAGCGCGTCTTCGGCGGCGCGCCCTTCGATTTCGGCGGCGGGCGAGAGGCTGACGCGATGGCGAAGGGCTGGCCGCGCGAGCGACTTCACGTCGTCCGGGATCACGTAATCGCGGGCGTCGAGCGCCGCGCGCGTGCGGGCGGCCGCACACAGCATGACGGCCGCGCGGGGGCTCGCTCCGACGGAAAACGCGGGGGCCTCGCGCGTCGCTCTGATGATCGCGACGGCGTAGCGCGAAATCGGTTCGGAAACGGCGGTTGATTGCGCAAGCGCGACGGCTTCAGCGATTACGGGCCCGTCGGCGACCGGACGAATGGCGCGCGTTGCGTCGTGCGCCGGCGCATGGGGCGTGCGCTCGACCATGGCGATCTCGTCGGCCTCGCTCGGATAGTCCAGCACATGTTTGAACAAGAACCGGTCGAGTTGGGCTTCCGGAAGGGGGTAGGTCCCCTGTTGCTCGATCGGGTTTTGCGTCGCGACGACGACGAACCGTTCGCCTAATTCGTGGCGCTGACCGTCGATCGTGACGGTGCGCTCTTGCATCGCTTCCAATAGCGCGGCCTGCGTTTTCGGCGGCGTTCGGTTGATTTCGTCGGCGAGCAGCAATTCGGTGAATATCGGCCCTTTCGTCAGTCGGAACGCGCTCGATTTAAAGTCGAAGATATTTGCGCCGATGACGTCGCCGGGCATGAGGTCCGGCGTGAACTGAATGCGGCTAAAATCGAGATCGAGCGCGGCGGCGAAGGACCGTGCAAGGAGCGTTTTCGCTGTGCCGGGCGGTCCTTCAAGCAACAGGTGCCCCCCGGTGAACAGGCTCACCAGCATTAAGTCGACCGCGTCTTCCATGCCGACGACGGCTTTTGCGATCTCGGTTCGTATGGCGTCGGCGAGCGCGTTGAGGTCGGCGAGCGTCATGTGCGGCGTTCCTTCAATTGACGCGACAGGGCGTCGGCGAGCGCGATTTGATCTGCAGCGGTTTCGGCTTGTTCGAGTTCGCGCGCGAGCGCCGAGAAAGGCTTTTGCGCGCCCTGCGCGCCGTGAAGGCCGTCGACGATCCGATCGAGATCGGCGTCGGAAAGGCTCGCCGGCGCGGCGATCGAGGCGGCGATCCGCCGGCGCAGAACGCCCACATAGCGGGCGGCGAAGTCGCCGTCGCGACCCGCCATGCGGATGAGCGCGGCTGAGTTCTCCGCAAGCGCCGCTTTGCCGAATTCGTGCGCCGGCGCGGGTCGGTCCGCCGGGCCGAAGCGGGCGGCGCAGCCAAATGCCAAGAGCCCCGTTGCAAGGAGGGCGCACAGGCTCGCCGCCGTGAACGGCGGTTCGATCGCGAGACGCAGGAGGTTGCGCGTACGGGTCACGCCGTGCAGGGACAAATCGAAAATCACGGGTCCGTCGCCCCGGATGGCGTCGACAAAGCCGACGGCGAATGCGGCGCGCTCTTTCCGGCTCAAGCCGTGCGTGTTGAGGAGGTCCGGATCGGCAAGAATATAGACGGGCGCCGATTTAAGTTTACCGACGACGACCGCGTTGTTTTCGGCGACGAGGATCGGTTCGAGCCCGTCGTCGGCGACAAGATGCTGCAGCCCGTCGACGGAGCCGAGCCGCCCGTCGCTTTCGCCGCCCAATGCGCGCGCGCCTAAGGCCTCGGACGGCGAGAGAACGAATTGGGTAACGGCTTTGTCGTACGCCAGCTGGACGGTGAAGGTTTCCCCCTGCGCCGGGACCGACAGAGCCTGCGGCGCCATGGCGCCGGCCTTTAAAACCCACCCCTTGTGCAACAGGTGCGGCGTCGTTCGCCATTTCGGCGCGACGACCAGCGCGGCGGCGACGCCGTCGACCGCAACCCCTCGTGCTCCAAAGATCTGACCGTCCGTAGGGGAATAAATGACGACGCCGTCGCCGACGTCATAGTCGTCGCCGCGCGGGATCAGAACCGGCGCGCCCGTCCGGCTTAAAAGCGCCGCAAGGGCGGCGTATCCGGTCGCGCCTTTTGAAAGCGCATGCGGGCCGCCGTCGTTCCGATCGCGCAACTCGGGGGCGTAGGCGGCTAAAGCGAAATAGGCGGCAAAAGCGAAGACGCCGACGGCGATCAGCCCGAAGACAAGCGTCGGCGAGAATGCGCGTTGCGGAGCGGAAGAAGCGGTCACGCGGCGCGCTCGGCTAGGGCGAAAGACCGATAGGCGTCGCGGCACGCGTCAAAATCCAACTGCGTCATCTTTTGGCCGGCGAACGCCATCCGCTCGACGATCGCGGCGATTGCGCCGAAGGCTTCTCGCGCCGGCGGGTGCAACACGTCGAGGTCGGCGATCTCGCGGCTCGTCAAGGCGTCCGGCGCTTCGTTCGGGTGCTTTTCATTGATGTCTTCGATGCTTTTGAAGAGCAGGACGTGGACGGCTTTGTCGAATGATCCGTCGGCCGCAAGCGCGTCGGCCTCTTCAAGAAGCGCCCGGGCGAAACTGCGCTCCGGCTGATACGGGCTCTTTTCCGGCTCGCCGCCGCCCGAGCGCCGCTTAAGCCGTGCGTGAATCTCCCGCGCCATAAAAATCAGGATAATCGCGGCCGTCGCGGCGATCGCGCCCCAAAAGAGGATCGACAGCAACGGGCTGATTAAGGAGAGAAATTCTGCGACCGGCGTCAAAACGCGCACGAGCCAGTCGGGAAGCGTCGTTTTTTCCGCGGCCGAGAAATCGAATTTCAGGTCGCGATCTTGTAGAAGGGCGGCGTGGGTCTCGTCGACGGCCGTTTCCGTCGCGCGTGCAAGGGGCACGATCGACGCGGCGGCGGCGAGCGAGACGGGGCCGGTTCCCGAAATATTGCCGATGTTTGCGATAGCTCTCACATCCAGCGCCCGCGCTTTCCCGTTCTGTTCCGTTGGTGTCGCTATAGGCGCCGTCTTTAGTATTCGTAATTATTAGTCTTTGCGAACTGAAATTGGGCGATTGTAGTCAATGAGCAAGCGATCTTAGTCTGCGGGTCCCGAAAAGACCGGTGCGCGGAGAGGGCGCCGCGCCCGTTTCTCACGCGGAATCATCGAGCGCCCGTCGTCCGCCTTGTGGACCCGTTGATCAGACGGTTGCGCCGCCTTTTGCGTCTGATTGCACTCAACGCGACAGTGTTAATGCGCCGACACGCGCCGCTCGAAACATCCCATACGGAGGGAGACGCGCGCTGGTACGACGGGACTTTGCGTCGAGGCCGGCGACGAAATGCAGTCCGGCGGCTTGAAATCTTCATGGAAAATCCCAACCCCCGAGGGTGTGCAGCTTAGTACGCGGAGCCCCGGGCCATGGTCGTCGTCGTTAATCGCACTTATGACGAATTGGAAATTGGCGACGAAGCGCGCCTTTCAAGACGATTGAGCGAAACGGACATCGCGCTTTTCGGCGCGGTGTCCGGCGACTTGAACCCGGCGCATTTCGACGCCGCGTTCGCCAAACGCACACAACTGCACGACGTCGCCGCCCACGGGATGTGGAGCGGCGCACTCATTTCCGCCCTTCTCGGCACGAAGCTCCCGGGCCCCGGCACGATCTACGTCGCGCAAGCGCTCGACTTCGTCCGCCCGGTGAGGATCGGCGACGAGATCGTTGTTTCCGCGTGTGTTCGCGAAAAGCTCAACGACCGGCGCGTGGTCCTCGATTGCGAATGCCGCAACCAACATGACGCGGTCGTGGCGAAGGGCGCTGCGACCGTCGTGGCCCCGCGCGAAAAGCTTCGCTACGAAATCGAAGACGCCCCGCAAGCGGTGTTGCATGAACGCGGGGACCGCCTGAACGCGTTGATCGCGCGGGCCAAGGCGGCGCCGCCGCTTCTTGCGGGCGTCGTCCACCCCGTCGACCCGCGCTCGCTCGACGGCGCGCTCGCCGCGGCCGAAGCGGGGATCGTCAAACCGGTGCTGATCGGCCCGCGCGCAAAGATCGACGCGGCGGCCGCCGCGCTGGGCGCCGACCTCGCCGGTCTGGACGTCGTCGATGCGCCGCACAGCCATGCGGCGGCCGAAGAAGCGACCCGTCTCGCCGCCGAGGGCCGGCTCGAGGCGATCATGAAAGGCGCCCTGCATACGGACGAGTTGATGCAGGCCGTCGTCTCGCGCAGCGGCGGCTTGCGCACCGACCGACGCGTCAGCCACGTCTACGTCATCGACACGCCCGCCTACGACAAGCTCTTATTCATCACCGACGCGGCGGTGAACATCGACCCGGACCTCGACGCCAAACGCGATATTATCCAGAACGCCATCGACTTGGCGCGCGGCCTCGGCGTCGACGCGCCGAAAGTCGCCGTCCTCTCCGCCGTCGAAACCGTTTATCCGAAGGTGCGCTCAACCATCGACGCGGCGGCGCTCTGCAAGATGGCTGATCGCGGACAAATCAATGGCGGCGTCGTCGACGGCCCGCTCGCGTTCGACAATGCGATCTCGACCGACGCGGCGGAGACGAAAGGCATTATCTCGCCGGTGGCCGGCCGGGCCGACATTCTGGTCGCGCCGACCCTCGAGGCGGGCAATATGATCGCCAAGCAGTTGGATTATCTCGCTGGCGCGGTCGCGGCGGGCGTCGTTCTCGGCGCGCGCGTGCCGGTCATTTTGACGAGCCGGGCCGAGGGACGCCAATCGCGGCTCGCGTCGAGCGCGGCCGCGTCGCTTTTCGTCGCCGCAAGGCGCGACGGCGCGCCGACGGCGTAACGGCGATCGGCCGCCGGCGTCGCCGATACGCCACAAAAGGATGCTGTCGCGGCGGCGCAGACCGGCTGTTTTCGTTACACGCAGAGACCGAACAACCTCGGGGGACGGGCGCGCCGTCGTGCGCGGTCTTCACTCGGCGGCTGCGGCGCCCGCCGGCGGGGCCGCCTTCAGGCGGCCCGCTTCGCGCAGTCTGACGGCGCGGATTTTGAAGAAACTCGCAAAACAAATCATCGCGGCGCAAAGCAAAACGGCGTCCATGCCGGCGACTGCGAAGTCGCCCCGCACGGCGGTCGCAAGCAGCGTGTCGCCGGTGCTCGTCCAATTCAGAACGACCGCGCCGACCGACAACGCGCCCAAAAGAAGCGACTGGTCCGCCCACGCTGCTTTTCCCCGCGCCCAGCCGTGAAACAGTGCGGCAAGCCACGTCAGATAAAAGACGGCGATTTCCAGGTATGGTTTGAGGACGCCGTTCCATTTCCACAGGCCCGGTTCAAAGGCGCGATTGACGAAGAAAAAGGCGGCGGTCGCGGTCATCAATCCCATGACGCCCCAAACGGCGAACCCTTCGACGATGCGCACGCCCGGCCACTTATTGCGCGCGTAGGTCTTCCGGCGCGTCTCCATCCAATAGATGAAGCCGGTCGCGATCATGACGCAGCCGGCGGCGCCCGCGAAGAAATACAGCCAGCGCAGCAACCAGTGATCGAAGAAGATCATGTGCGTGCCGGCGAGCCATTGCTGCGCGGTCAGCGCCGCGGTCGACGTCGGCGACGAGAGCATGGCGCCGGTGGCCGAACTGAACTGTATCGCGGTGTTTTGTGCGCTGACCTGGTCGGCGAGCGATTTATAGAGCCATACGACGCCGCCCTGGTCGTCGGGATACTCGATGTAAACGTCGGCGAGTTCGGCGCCGCCCCACACCGCATGCGCTTCCCGCGCCATCGCGTCGATGCTGGCGATCCGATTGGGGTTGGTCGCGTTCTGTTGAACGACCGGGACTGTTCCTTCCAGGGCATGGTAGAACGCCCGGCGTGGATCTTCGGCGTCCGGATAGACCGCTTTTAGGCTCGGCGTGAAATACAGACCGAACAGGATGAGGACACCGGTAATTGTGATCAACAAGTGAAACGGCATCGCCAAGACGCTTGTTATATTGTGCAAGTCTAGCGACGAACGCGGAAGTTTCTTCCCCGGTCTGAAGGTAAAGAAATCGACGAAGATCTTCCGGTGTATCACGATGCCGGAAATCATCATGGTCAGCATGAACATCGCGACGGCGGCGGAGAACCAGCGGCCGTAGGGCATCGGCGTCAAGCGGTAATGCATCGGGTAGAGGAAGAACCGCGCGCTTGCGCTGTCCATTGGCGTGGTGAATTCAAGCGTCGCCGGATCAAGAAAAAGATCGACGCGCCGCCCGTCCTTCGGGAACGCATAGACCGTGATCGCGGGAAAATCGCGTGTCGGCATCGTGAACCGAACGGCTTTCGGCTCGGCGCCTACGCGTTCTTTAACGACGTCGTAGATCGCGTCAGCGGATACCGGCGTCGCCGGCGCCGCCAGACGCGTCTGGGGCAGCATCCACCGGTCGATCTCATGCTTGAAAACGCTCAGCGTGCCCATGAAAAACATCACGAACATAATCGAGCCGAGGATAACCCCGGCCCACGTATGCAGCCACGCCATCGATTTCCGGAAGTCGGTGTGCATATCAGCCCGCCTTCTTTTCATCGGCCTTCACGAACGGCCGGGCGAGGGGCGCCAGAAGTTGCGGCGCGTAGGTCAACGTCATCGAGATTGCGACCGCGCCGACGCCCAAGCTTAGCGGCCATAACAGTACGGCGAATTCCGTCCCGTGCAGCCGCAAAATCGTCGCGCCGGAGATCGCGAGGGCCCCGTACCCGGCGATCAACAAGCGTCGGCGATCAAGCGGGACCGGCGCGCCGCGCCCGAACACCGCCTCAAACGGCTTGCGTTGCACGAAGGCGAGCCATGCAAAGCCGAGCGTCGGGGCAAGTACGACGGCGACCAAGTTTGCGATAAAGCCGACCATCGCGGGCGCGCCTACCGGAAACCGAAACCGGCGTCGCCGCCGAGCGCGGCGACGACCCAAAGGCTCATCCCTCCCACGAGCGAAAAGGCCGTCCAGATCCGCCACGCCCGACGTTCGGCGAAGCACCAAAGCAGCAGCCCGGGATAGGCGAAGAACGCCAGAAAAATCGCCCACATAAGGGCGTTTTCCATCGCCATACATCCGGCCGCCGACATGGCGAGCGCGCTCGCGGTCACCAACGTCGAGAGGACCGCGTAATTGAAGAACACGCCGAGGAACACGCGGTGCGTCGGCCGGAGCCAACGCGGCGCGAGCGCCGTCAGTGAAAACGCCATTTCACGGTCCCGTTTACAATGATGCGCACGGCGTGCTCGTGCTGCACTTGCAAGTCACTATTACTCGTGTCAGTAGCCGCCACGAAATTTTTGTACAAGGCTGGACGGGGTTGGACATGCGCGAATTTGCGATCGGCGTTTCAATTTTAGCGCTTCAAGCGGCGACGGTCGGCGGCGCATCGGCGCAAGGGGCGGTCGGTGACGAGATTATCGTCACCGGCACCAAGCTTTCCACCTCCGTTCAGGATCTCGACACCTCCGTCGAGATCTTCGACGCCGACCGCCTGGACCGCGAGCAGATCATCGACATCGGCGACATCTTTCTCAAGACGCCGAATGTCAGTTCGCGCGGCGGCGCGGCCGGGGCGATTTCGATCCGCGGGATCGGTCGCGGCGGCGTCGGCGGGGCCGGCCAGGGCGTGACGTCGAACATTTACGTCGACGGCGCGCCGCTATCAGGCAATGCGTTGAGCCGCGGGCCGAATTCCCTGTGGGACGTGGCGCAAGTCGAGGTGCTGCGCGGCCCCCAATCATCAGTACAAGGGCGAAATGCGCTCGCGGGCGCTATCATCGTCAACACCGCCGACCCGACTTACGAGTATGAGGGCAAAGCGCGCTTCACCTACGGTTCGTTCGACACTTACCAAGCCGCCGCAGCACTGAGCGGTCCGATTATCAAAGATCAGCTCGCAGCGCGTATCGCGGTTGATTACCAAGATACCGACGGTTTCATCACCAACGTCGTTGCGGGTCGCTCGGCGGACCGGCGCGAGTCGCTTTTGCTACGCGGGAAAATCCTGTTCGAGCCGGAATTTTTACCGGATTTTTCAACGAAGCTCACCGTCGACTACAACGACGCCACGCTCGGCGAGTCCCGTCCGATCGTATCGACGAATTTCGGCGGCGCCTCGCCCTTGCTGCAGGATTTCGATTTCCTCGATTACGAAGCGAACGGCCGTTTTCCGAATAACGACGTCGAGTCGCTGCGTTTCGTCAGCGAGTCGACCTATGACTTAGGAGAGGCTTGGCTCACGCGCGTGATCTTCACCTATGAAGACACCGAAACCGACCGACTGTTCGGGGTCGCCGACGACTTCGACGCGTTCGACGGCCTCACATTTAACGAATTTGACACCAAGATCTTCTCGGCCGAACTGCGTTTCGAATTCGACTATGAAGTCGTGCGCGGACTCTTCGGCGGCTATTTTTACGAGGAAGAAGGCGTCGTCCGTCGCGACATCCAGGCGCGGCTCCTGCCGTCCGTCGTGGGCGTCGTTCCTCCGCCCTTACAGCCTCTCGTCGCGGTCGATCCGTCCGACTCGATCATCTCGCTCGAAGACGGGGAAACAACGGACACGGAGAACTTTGCGTTCTTCGGACAGATCGAATGGGACCTCTCGCCGAAATGGACGATCAATGTCGGGTTCCGGTACGACAATGAGGAATTTCAGCAGTCCGACGTTTTCCAGGAAACAAGCGTCATACCCGATACATGTTTAACGACGGCCCCTAACGCCGTCATCGGGGTCCCCGGGGTCGATCCCTTCACGCCGGTGACCTTGCCGTGCGCGCAACTCGTCGCCGGGTTTTTGGGCGGCGCGCCGACCGACCCGCTCCTCGGCAATGAATTTGAGGCCTTTCTGCCGCGTTTCGCCATCACCTATAACGTGACCGACAGCAACGCCGTCTTCGCGTCTTATCAACGCGGCTACCGAGCGGGCGGATCGAACGTATTTGCGGTCCCCAATCCGGACGGCTTCGGCAACGTCCGGGTCCTCGGGACATACGATCCGGAATATCTGGACACGTTTGAGATCGGCACACGGAACACGTTCCTCGACGGTAGGCTCATCGCCAATGCGAACGTGTTCTATTCAATCTACACCGATCAGCAGCTGCGACTGCCGGGCGAGAGCGCCGACACGATCGACGATCGGATCGAGAACGCCGGCGAAACCACGCTTTACGGCGCGGAGTTCCTTCTCGATTATTCGCCGACGGACGAGATCAACCTGTTTGCGAGCGTCGGCCTGTTGCAGACCGAATTCGACGACTTTCCGTTCGCCATCGACGGGACAGGCGCGCCGGTGAACCCCACGGACCCGCGCTTCGCCAATCTCGCCGGCAACGAAGTGCCGGAGGCCCCCAACGTGACCTTCACGATCGGCGCGAACTACGAGCACCCATCGGGCTTTTTCGGCAACCTCGCCTTCAGCTATATCGGGGAGCAGTTTACCGACGTCGACAATCTCGACGGAGACGATTTCCGTGAAGCCTATGCGGCGGCCGGGCTGGACCCGGAGTTCGGCGCGACGTTGACCGAGGTGATCGACGATCGAACCGATCTGACCCTGCGCATCGGATTTGAGACCGAATACGTCACGATTTTCGGTTACGCGACGAACCTTCTGAATACGGAAGTGCTCACGGACGTCAATTTCGGATCGGTCAATCAGGTTTCGGGGGCCGTCGCGTTATCGCCTAACGAGACCTTCGCGACGGTCAATACGCCTCGCGCCTTCGGGATCGGCGTCGATTTGAGGTTTTAGGCAGCGGGGTCCTTCCGCGCGTGCTTTAAGTCGTCGTCGTCGAGCGCGGTCTTTAAGATGTCCCGCAGCGCGCATCGGTCTTCGTGCGGCAGCGGCGCGAGCACGTCGCGCAGCGTATCGACGACCGCCTGGCGCAGCGTGCGCGCGGCGGCGCGGCCTTTCGGCGAGAGCCGTAAAACGCGCACGCGCCCGTCGTCCGCCAGATCCGACCGCGTGATCAGCCCCTTGGCCTCCAGCTTTTGAACCGACCGCGTGACCTGGGACTTATGGCGCGCCAGGCGGACCGCGAGCGCGTGGGCCGGCGTCGGCTCAATGTCGGCGAGCGTGATCAGCATCACGGCGTCGCTCGGCAGCAGGCCGTCCTTGCGCAGCGCTTGCGCACGACGGTGCAGGCTCGAATGCGCATGGCGCAAGAGCCGATCGAGAAGCAGCGCGATTTCGTCTTCCAGCACGTACGGACTATTTTGTTGACAGGCGCAACTATATGCAGGCACGGTCCAGTTTAACGAAAACGTTCCCTCCGGGAAACGACGTCGCGCCCGGCGGAGCGACGGCTTAAGGTTAGGGCGCGGGACGTGCACGCTTTGCACGAGGGAGACGCAAGGGCTCGGTTCCGCGGCGCCGTCGTGAATGACCAAAAAGGGCCCCCACGCTTTCGTCCGTTTGGCCGCGCCGCGCAGCCAGAACGTTCACTATACAGACGGGCACTATACAGACGGGCACTATACAGACGGGCGCCATGCTGGCCGGCGAGGCCGTTGAGATCCCGCGGCGCATAATGGGAGGCGAGAGTCATGAAATACCTAGTGTGGGCGGGAATGGCGCTCGTCACGGCGGTGATGGCGATGGGCGGGTCGGCGAAGCTCGCCGGCGCCCCGATAGTCCTTGAGAGCTTTGAAAAGCTCGGCCTGCCGCGTTGGTTCGCGACCTTTATCGGGGTTGCGGAATTGGCGGGCGCGGTCGGCATTTGGGTCCGCCCGACGTCTTTATGGGCCGCGCTCGGCATCGCGATCATTATGGTGGGCGCGCTTTACTATCATGCGGCGTTTCCGCCGTTGAGCGCGGGCGCGCCGGCCGCCGTCGTATTGTTGATTTGCGGATACATCGCGTCGCGCCGCGGGACCGGCGTGGTCCTTTAAGCGCGCATCCGACGCAATGACGGTGTTGAGTGCGCACCCAGCGACCGGCGGGCTTACGCCGCTATTCAGCGTGCGTCAGTCGGACAGGATAAACACGCTCGTATTGGCGTCGTCGAATTCGTCGTAGGAGATTGCAGCGAACGGGTTGCCGCCGCGCCGGTGGACGCTCGCGCCGGCGCTTTGCGCTTTGTCTCGCTCGCTCCAACCGGACAATATGTAGAATTCCCGTCGCGCGTCGTTAAAGCCGACCACGACGACATAGTGCCGTCCTCTCTCCCAGCGGGCGTCCCCGGTCAAGCCGCGCGGCTGCCCGACGAACATCACGATCACGGGGTTGTCGCGTAGCAATTGCCGGCGTACGGCTCTTCGCTTGGTCGCGTCAGTCCGTATCCGCCGTAAAATATCGGCTTTGAGCGCAGGGCGATAGCCGCGCGTCTCATTGGCGCGCCTCGCGAACGCTTGGAGCCCGTCCAGCATATTCATTTTGAGCGTATAGCTCATATTGACGCCGCCGGACGTGCCGGGAGACTTCTTCGTATCCGAGCTGCCATAGAAATCCCGGATCGTCCGGGTCGGATGGCGCGTTCCGTCATAGCGGTCCGCCGGGTTCATCACCTGGTATCCGCGCTCGGTCTGCCACCAGCCGAGCACGCTTGCGGCCGCGACCGGGCCGCAGCCCTCGAAGCGATCGGGCGACATGTCGGTGATGATCTCTTGGTCGATCGCTTTCACGAATGGAACGTAGGCGGCGTAACCGGCCAGCTCGGTGCGCCGCGCATAACGCACGCCGAAGAACATCCCGACGCCCGCGCCCGTATCGCCGACGCCGTAGGACGATTTGCGGGCGCCTTGCGCCGTCGTCAGCTGACCGAAATTCACAGGTATGTCGTTCGACATTACCTCGTCACGATTTCGTTTCTGGCCGTCGTAATCGCGCAGTCTGAGATAATAGGTTCGACCGCTGCGGACGCGAAACGGCATCTCCGCGCCGCGAAAGTTTACCGGCCGGCCCGGCTGGGCTTCGGCGACGACGTTGGTGCGGCCGATCTCTTTTTTCTCCGCATCGAGAAATTGGATGTAAAGATCCGGATTGTCGTCGTCGACTTTCTTGCCGAACGGCGTCGCCGTCCATTGGGTTACGGTGATGTTGTCGATGATGAACCCGGAATCGTAGTCTTGCGCTGCGGCCGGGTGCGCAAGGCACCAGGCGAGAACGCCGGCCGCCGCCGCGCTTCGTAGAGTTGTCGTCGCCATCATCATGTTCCTTTCACGCCCGGGCGCATTCTCCTCGCCGCCGCCGCCGGCGGCGCGTCGATTGATGGGGGTACGGTGCAATGCCGTCGTCCGCCCGTCTCTAGGGTAGGCGGCGGCGCTCGCGCGATCGATCACCCGGATGGGGGACCGTCCGGCAAGCGCCGGGGCGAGCGCGGCGCGCTTCAATCGCGGCCGATCGAAGCCTTAATTGTTCACGATGCGCCCGCGCGCGGGCCTGGAATGCGCCCATTTGCGCCGCATTCGCTTTGCAAGCTCCTTGAGAGTTCTCATCGAGGTAAGGGAGACCCTCATGGGCGCATGCGCGAGCCGGGGGATGACGGGGGTCATCCTGGACGACCACGAATTGTTTGCGAACGGGCTGCGATGCCTGCTCGACGAGATCCTCGACTTTGCAACGCTCTTTGTGTGTTCCGATCCGGACAGCGCCGCGTCGACGATCGACCGCGCGTCGGCGGACCTCATCGTCACGGACTTTTACATCCCCGGTTATTGCGCCGAGACGTTCCTCCCGGAACTGCGGCGGCGGGCGCCGAACGCCGTCATCGCAGCGGTGTCGGCGACGCTCGATCGTGCGGATGCTGAACGCGCGCGCGCCCTCGGCGCGACGGTGTTCGTCCCGAAAAGCGCGCCCGTCGACACCTTGGCGCAGACGCTGAAGGACGCGATCGCGGGCTCGCAAACGGCGGACGCCGCCGACGCGTCTCCGCCGCTGGGCGAGCTTGGCCTTACGCCGCGCCAGGGCGACATTCTCGTTAAGGTCGGGGCGGGCCTGTCGACGAAAGAAATCGCCCGCAGTCTCGCGGTGTCGCCGGAGACGGTGAAAACCCATCTCGCCCAAATGTTCCGTGCGTGCGGGGTCGCCAATCGGATCGAGTTGATCCGTTGGGCGCGCGGGCGCGGCGTCGCGCTAGCGTAATTCGGCGGCGGGCAGGGAGACGATGAAGGTCGACCCCTTGCCGGGTCGACTGCGCAAGCGCACCCGGCCGTCCATCTTTTTCGTCAATTCACGGACGATATAAAGACCGACGCCGAGCGTCCCGCTGGATTTGGCGTCAACCGCGTCGGTTTGGAAGAACTCGTCGAAGACGGCGTCATGAAAGGCGTGCTCAATACCGGGCCCTGTGTCGACGACGAGGATTTCGACCGTGCGGTCGCGTCGGCGCGCCGCCAACAGCACCCCGCCGCGGTCGGTCAGGCGCAACGCGTTGGATACGAGGTTCCGGACGACGCGCTCAAGGTATTTCGCGTCCGCTATCACGGCGTGGTGCGCGCCGCGGGTCCGGAACGCGACGCCGTCGCGCTCGGCCCGCCATGCAAACTCAACGCGCATCTGATCGAAAAGGGTCTCGAGCGCGACGCGTTCCCGTTTCGCCGGCTGTTGCGCTTGGGAAAGGAGGCTAATCTGGACCAAACTGTCCATCACGGCGTTCGTCGCATCGAGGCACCGCAGCGACTGGCGAACGGTTTCCGCGTCGAAGTCACGCTCCAAACGTTTGAGAAAGAAGCCGAGCGCGGCGACGGGCTGGCGCAAATCATGGCTGACGCCGCGCAAGAACCGCTCGCGGAGTTGGTAGTCGCTCTTGATCTGCGCCATCGCGCCGGAGAGGTCGGCGTTCGCTTTCTGCAGTGCGACGCGCAAATAAATCGCGCCGACGAACTGTCGCCGCAAGCCCTCGGCGAAAACGAATGAAAAGCCGTACGCCAACAAAGTTGAGACGAGAAAGAAGACCCATTGGGTCGGCCGCGCGAAGACGAGGCTGCAAATGAGCGGCGCAAAAAGCACGGTGATCGTTGCGACCGGCGCAACGAGGCGGCGCGCGCCGACAAAGCCGATCGTCAAGGCGCCGACGACAAGCCCCGTTAAGTCGAGCGCGAGCCCGGCCGCGTCGCGGTGGGCTGCGGAAAACC
>JBCCZS010000020.1:0-25341 GCA_039187035.1 Pseudomonadota bacterium
GACCGCTTCTCTGCCGGCGTTGGTGTTGAGGTTGACCTTCGCGGCGCTGCCGGCCTTGAGCGCGGGCTTGCCGTCACACGCGACCCGCATCCCGCCGGCCGAGAGGTCGAGCACGTCGCCGAGCTGGCAGCGCACCTTGCCCTTGGCGTTGTGCCGGGGGTGCCGGCGTGGCGAGCCTTGCGCCGCGGACTTGCCCGATGATTTTTTCCCGCCTCGGTTGAGCATGATGTAAGCGGTATCGACGACAACCGGGCCGCGCTTAACGCCACACCCGGCACAACCCGGAAGCGCGAACGTCCCGATAACCCAGCCGGCGACGCAACCGACGTGCGTTTCGGGGAGGATCCGCGGCTCCTGGTCAATCTCTCCGTATGGGAAACGCCGGAGGATCTGGAGCGGTTCGTGTTCGCGACGGTGCACCGCAAATTTTACATGCGCCGCGCCGACTGGTTTGAAAAAGCGACGACGCCGCGCTTCGTCATGTGGCCTGTCGTGGCCGGACACCGTCCGACCGTTGACCAGGCCATGGCCAGGCTCGATCGTCTCGTTACGGACGGCCCGTCCGAAGACGCGTTCGGGTGGGAGCGCATTGCGGACCTCAAACTTTGGCTGAAGAAACACTGCGCGTAAGGAGCGCCGCCCATGTCGTCGGAATGGCCCCTGTGGGAAGTCTTTATTCGCGGCCAGCACGGCCTGTCGCATCGCCACGCCGGCAGCCTCCATGCGCCGGATGCGGAGATGGCGCTCAAAAACGCCCGCGACGTCTATACGCGGCGCAATGAAGGCGTGTCGATTTGGGTGGTGAAAGCGGCCGACATCACGGCCTCCTCGCCGGGCGACAAGGAACCGTTGTTCGAGCCGTCGAACGACAAGGTTTATCGCCACCCGACCTTTTTCGACATTCCCGACGAAGCGGGCCACATGTGATGAACGCCGACGCGCTCGCCGCCGAGCTTTGCCTGCGCATGGGCGACAATGCGTTGATCTTGGGTCAGCGCGTTTCGGCCTGGTGCGGGCATGCGCCGGTTCTTGAAGAAGACATCGCGCTCGCGAACGTCGCGCTCGATCTCATCGGGCAGACCAAATTATGGCTCGCCCGGGCCGCCGACTTGCGCGGCGCCGGCGAAGACGCCGACGCGCTCGCTTTTCGGCGCGACGTGCGCGCTTTTCGGAACTGTCTGTTGGTGGAGCGGCCCAACGGGGATTTCGGCGCGACGCTCATGCGCCAATATCTCTACGACGCGTTTCACCTGCCGATGCTCCAGGCGCTTAAGGCGTCCACGGACGACGGCGTCGCGTCCATTGCGACGAAAGCGGAAAAAGAAGCGGCATACCATTTGGATCGCTCGCGCGATCTCGTGGTGCGGCTTGGCGACGGAACGCAAGAGAGCCACGACCGAATGCAAGCAGCGCTTGACGATTTGTGGCCGTTCGCCGGCGAACTAACGAGGGCGGACGAAACCGATGCGGCCCTCGCGGCGGCCGGTCTCGCGCCTGCGCTCGACGATATGGCCAAAACTTACGCCGCGGAGACCGCCGC
This sequence comes from Pseudomonadota bacterium, assembly GCA_039187035.1. Classification (GTDB taxonomy): domain Bacteria; phylum Pseudomonadota; class Alphaproteobacteria; order Caulobacterales; family Parvularculaceae; genus JAJFFW01. The sequence continues at coordinate 1,541 of JBCCZS010000020.1, forward strand.
CACGTTTCGCGAGGCGACGTTGACCGCGCCCGTCGACGCCCCGGTCCGGGCGGGCGGCAAGGGCGGGCTGCACTCGGAAGATCTCGGTTTTCTTTTGGCTGAGATGCAATTTCTGCAACGCGCTTATCCGGACGCGACATGGTGACGGAGCGCGCGCCGCAAACCTTCCGCCCCGATCCGCGGCTCGTCTGGCGCTGGTTGGAGGACGTTCCGGACCCGGAAGTGCCGGTCGTTTCGGTCGTCGACCTCGGCATCGTGCGCGACGTCGCCTGGGAGGGCGACGCGCTGACGGTGACCGTCACGCCGACTTATTCGGGCTGCCCGGCAACCGCCGTTATCGCGCTTGAAATTGAAAACGCCATCCGCGACCGCGGGATCGATACCGTCCGCACCAAGACGCAAGTCACGCCCGCCTGGACGACGGATTGGATGACCGACGCGGCGCGCGAAAAGCTCCGCGCGTACGGGATCGCGCCGCCTGAAGCCGGCGCCTCGTGCGCCGGCATGCTGCGCAGCGGCGCGCCGTCGTCTTGCCCTCATTGCGGCTCGTCGCGCGTTGAGGAGGTCAGCCGTTTCGGCTCGACGCCGTGCAAAGCGACATGGCGGTGCGCCGACTGTCTTGAGCCCTTCGACTACTTCAAAAGCTTCTAAGACGGAGCGTTTCGCCATGGCGCAGTTTTATCCGCTCACCGTCGTGGACGCGACGCACGACACGCGCGATTCTATCGTTCTGACGTTACAGCCGCCGGCCGACGCCGCCGATGTTTTTCATTTCGTGCAGGGACAATATCTGACGTTCCGGCGCGACTTCGACGGCGAGGAAATTCGCCGCTCTTACTCGATTTGCGCCGGCGTCGAGGACGGGGCCTTGCGCGTCGGTGTCAAGCGCGTCGAGGGCGGCGCGTTTTCAACGTGGGCGAACGAAACCGTCAAAGTCGGCGACACGCTGGACGCGATGGCGCCGGCGGGACGATTTTTCGTCGACCTCGATCCGGGCGCCGCGCGGCGCTATCTCGGCTTTGCCGGCGGATCGGGCGTCACGCCGATGATCAGCCATGTGAAGACCATCCTCGCGGCCGAACCGCAAGCGCGCTTTTCGTTGGTTTACGGCAACCGCAACGTCGCCTCGATCATGTTTCGCGAAGAGCTTGAAGACTTGAAGAACCGCTATATGGGCCGGTTCGACGTCACGCACATTCTCGAAAGCGACGCGGCCGACATCGAACTCTTTACGGGGCGTCTCGATAGCGAGAAATGCGCCGCACTGTTTGATCGTTGGATTGACGTATCGTCCGCAGACGTTGCGTTTATTTGCGGGCCGGAACCGATGATGCTCGCCGTCCGAGACGCGCTCAAAGCGCGCGGCGTGGCCGACAAGGCGATCAAAATCGAGCTCTTTTCCGGCGCCCAGCAGGGGCGGGCGAAACAACGCGCCGCGAGCCGAGGCGGCGACCGCGCCGCCGCGAGCGTCTCTGCGACGATCATTTTGGACGGCGTCGCCCGCGACGTGTCGATGAGCGCCGACCAATCCGTGCTGAGCGCCGCCCTTGAGGCCAAGATCGACGCGCCGTTCGCGTGCAAAGGCGGGGTGTGTTCGACGTGTGTCGCTCGCCTCGTCGAAGGCGAGGTCGATATGGAGGCCAATTACGCGCTCGAAGACTACGAAGTCGAGCGCGGTTCGATCCTGACTTGCCAAAGCTACCCCCGGACCGAAAAGGTCGTCGTCAGCTACGACGGGTGAGGGGCGCCGCGCCGATCGCATTCGGCGTCAAGTTGCGTTGACGCTTTTAATTGTCAATTTGCGTGCGATTTCCCTTTCAATCGGCGCGCGGCGCGCTAGACTTCGATCTGCGGTTTTCGAATGCGCTCCACATCGCGGTTCGCGAACCCGGCCTAACGCCGTCGATCGGACGCGCCCTTCAACCATAGCGTCGGTCTTCGGCGACGATCCGCTTGGATAGCGCGCGTCTTCTTCGGCGCGGGCGTAGACAGGCGTTGCGCTAGAGACGCGGCAAGCGTCCGTTCATCGCCATTTTCGACGTCTGCGCGTTTTTATGTTTGCGCGGCGCCGCCCGCCTTGCGCGCTGTTTGCGCCTTTGGGCGGCCGGCCCGTAAGGCGGAGACGCAAAACGATCCGTGGACGGCGGTGCGTGGTCTTCGCGCGCCGACGATCGCGTGCGGATTAAATCGGTGACGTCAGGCGCTTCGGATCAGCGTTCCCGGCGTCGTCGCCGCATCCCAAAGCGGCGGCCCGCGGCGAGGACTTCGCGTATCTGCGATTTCGGTCGAAGCCCGCGCCCAACCGTCGTGCATCGCCTAGCCCTGGATAAAGTTCATGAGCCGACAGACTGCGACTCGCCTGCAAGACCTCGCCCGTATCGCCAACGTGTCAATCGCCACCGTCTCGCGTGCGCTGAACGACAGCCCGGTGGTCAACGCGGACACCAAACAGGAGATTTGGCGCATCGCCAGGGAGCAGCATTATCCCTTTAAGCCGCACATGCCGGCGATGGCGACCGGTGCGGCCGCGTCGATCGGGATCGTCATCCCCCCGCCGCAACGCGGCGCGAACGCGCTCGTCAATCCGTTTTACCTGGAGTTGATCGGCGGCGTCTGCGAGGCCGCGCGCGAGGCCGGCTGCGACATTGCAATCTCCCATGCCGCGCCGAAAAACTACGACGATCTCTCCGCGGTCGTCGGCTCGAGCCGAACCGCAGGCGTCATCTTTTTGGGCCAAAGCGTTTTACACGAACGGTTCAACCAACTGGCGGCGGCGCAAAAGCGCTTCATCGTCTGGGGGGCGGAATTGCCGGGTCAGCGCTATTGCGCCGTGGGCAGCGACAATGTCGGCGGCGGCCGGCGCGCGACGGCGCACCTGATCCGGCTCGGCCGCAAACGGATCGCCTTTTTCGGGGACGTTCTCGAGCCGGAGGTCGCGCAACGTTTTGAAGGTTACGCCCGCGCGCTCGACGCGGCGGGCTTCGACGTCGAGGACGATCTGACCGCCGCGCCGCCGTTTGAGGTCGACGCGGCCGAACAGGCCGTCGGCCGACTGATCGATCGGCGCACGCCCGTCGACGCGATTTTTTGCGCAAGCGGGCTCGCCGCCGTCGGGGCGGTGCGCGGCCTGAAGCGCGCGGGGCTGCGCGTGCCGGAGGACGTGTCCGTCGTCGGATACGACGATATTCAACTTGCGCGCTACGCCAGCCCGACCATAACGACGATTGCGCAGAATACGGAAAAAGCCGGCCGCATCCTCGTCTCCAAGCTGGTGTCCGCCAGCGATGAAACCGCAATTTCGTCCGAACGGCTGCCCATTGAGTTGATCGTCCGCGAATCCTGCGGCGGTTGACGACGTTTCTCAGGCGCGGGCGCGAAAAGCCGTTGACAAGATCGCGTCCGGACTGTCTATACGACGCAGCGCCGATTTGATCCCTTCAGCTTGCGGGCGCTTAACAAATGCGTGCTAAAGCGGAGGGGCGGCGTAGAAGGCGATAAAAGCTTTCAGCGCATGTCCTGAAGGCTAAGCAATCCCGCAAGCGAAAACCCCTCGGCGCTCCGAATGGAGACGACGTCGATGGTTCTTGCCGAAGCCTGCGATCCCGCCCAACCGCCTTTTCAAACGCCGCCCGCCGCCCGCTCGCCGGGCGAGGGGTCGGCCTCCGTTATCACGCGCCCCCCTTCGAAGGCGCGCCGAAAGCCGGCCGACGCGGCGTGTCCGAGCCGCGATTATGCGCTTGCGCCGCCCGCCGATTGGCGCGGGGCGTGCGGCGCGCAATTGCCGGACGGCGTCGTTCTAAAGGTTCGCGTCGTCGGGCCGGCAGACGCGCCCGCCGTCGCGGTGTCCGGCGGCATCTCGGCTACGTGCGCCGTCGCGGACGATGCGGCGAGCGGCGAGGCCGGGTGGTGGCGAGACCTGGCGCGCGCCGGGGCGCCGCTCGACCCCGCGCGCATTCGCATCGTGTCGATGGAGCATGTCTTCGGCGACGGGCGCGCGCCGCTCGATCTGACGCCTGCGGATCAAGCGAGCTTATGGGCGCACGTCCTCGACGAACTCGGCGTTGCGCGCCTGAGCGCGTTCGTCGGCGCGTCCTTCGGCGGCATGGTCGCGCTCTCTTTCGCCCGCGCCTATCCGGCGCGGCTCGACCGGCTCGCCGTGATCGCCGCCGCCCACCGCCCCGCGCCCATGGCGCAGGCCTGGCGCGCCGTCCAACGCGACATTCTGGCTTTCGCTGAAAAATGCGGCGCGCCGGAGGAAGGCGTCGCGCTCGCGCGCGCCCTCGCGATGACGACCTACCGGTCGGCCGGCGAATTCAATACGCGCTTTTCGTGTGCGGACGGCCCCGACGGGGGCGTTGCGGATTATCTGCGCGCGCGCGGCGGCGCCTATCGCGAGCGGTTTTCCGCGGCCGCGTTCACAACCCTCAGCGCGTCGATCGACCGCCATTTCGAGCGGCCCGAAGAGATCGACGTGCCGGCGCTCATCGTCGGCATCACGAGCGACCAGATCGCGCCGATCGCCGACGTACGCGAGCTCGCCGCGCGGCTCGGCGGACCGGCCGCATTCGTCGCGCTCTCATCCGTCTACGGACATGACGGGTTCCTCAAAGACGCCGCGGCCCTCGCGCCGCACCTCGCCGAATTTCTCGCCAAAGGATAACGCCATGACCGCTCCGACCCCGTCCGATTACCGCCCCGAAACGCGTGCGGCCGCCGCCGGCGTCGCCGCCGACCCCTTGCACCGCGCCGTCGCGCCGCCCTTGCACTTGGCTGCGACATACGGATGGGCCGCGCCCGACGAGAAGCCGACCTTCGATTATGCGCGATCCGGCAACCCCACCCGGGCGACGCTCGAAGCCGCGCTCGCCGACCTGGAAGGCGCGGCGCGGGGCGTCGTGACGGCCACGGGCATGGCGGCGATCGATTTGGTCCTGCAACTCGTCAAAACCGGCGAGCGCGTGATCGCCCCGCACGATTGCTACGGCGGCACCCACCGGCTCTTGACCGCGCGCGCGCGGCGCGGCGATTTCGACGTGTCGTTCGTCGATCAAACCGACCCGGCCGCCTTCGCGGCGGCGTTGGACGAGACGGTGCGCCTCGTTTTGATCGAGACGCCGAGCAATCCGCTCTTGCGATTGACCGATATTGAGGCGGTCGCGAAAGCCGCCAAGGCGATCGGCGCCGTCGTCGTCGCGGACAATACGTTTCTGTCGCCGGCGCTCCAGAACCCGCTCGCGCTTGGTTGCGACGTCGTTCTTCATTCGACCACGAAATATATCAACGGCCATAGCGACGTTGTCGGCGGCGCCGTGCTCGCCCGCGACGCGGATCTGGGCGACGAGCTTGCGTGGTGGGCGAACTGTACGGGCGTTACGGGCGCGCCGTTCGACAGCTATCTGACGCTCAGGGGACTGCGCACCTTGCACACGCGCATTGCGCAACAAGAACGCAACGCCGCGGCCGTCGTCGACGCCTTGACGGTTCGAGACGACGTCTCGCGCGTTTACTATCCGGGGCTTGCGGATCATCCGGGCCATGAGATCGCCGCGCGCCAACAGCGCGCCTTCGGCGCGATGTTCAGCGTCGAATTCGCCGCCGACGTGGACGTCAACGCGCTGCTGCGCCGTTTACGGATCTTCACCGTCGCTGAGTCGCTTGGCGGGTTTGAAAGCCTCGTCTGCGTGCCCTCGCTGATGACCCACGCCTCCATGCCGGCCGAGGCGCGGGCCGCCGCCGGCATCGCGGACACGCTCGTGCGGTTCTCGATCGGGCTTGAACACGCCGACGACCTGATCGACGATCTGACAAAGGCGCTCGCCGACGAGGCGGCGGCGGCGCGCCGTTCGGTCGCCCATGTAGATTTCCCCGCCCGCCGCCGCGCCTGACGGTCCCGACAAGACGGCGGGCGCGGGGCTAAGACGGATTTGGCCAAGACGAATTGGATTGTCGCCGTGCCTGAAACAGACCCGCCGTCGCCGATAACGGTCGACGCAGCGCCGCTCGACGCGCCGGACGCCCGTATCCGCGCGGCGGCGCGCATCTATCGCGCCGCGCGCGCCGGGGCCGGCGTTTCCGCCCGCGTCAGCGAGGACGTCGGCGATTTGCCGGCGATGCTGGACGCGATCGGCCTTGCGACGGACGGGCCCGCGCCGGACGTCACGTTTATGCGGGGCGACTCCACGGGCGGCGCCCGCGCGGATGCGCCCCCGCCGGGCGAGCCCGTGCGCGTTGCGATGGCCGGGTGCGGCGTCGTCGGCGGCGCGCTCGCGGATCTTCTGGCGGCGTTCCCGGAGACGTTCCGGCTGACCGACGTCCTCGTGCGCGATCGCGACAAACCGCGCCCGGCCGGCGCATCGCGCGCGCGGTTCGTGACCGATCCTGACGCCGTGTTCGACGCCGATCCCGAGATCGTCGTCGACGTCCTTTCGGTCGGCCCGGTCGGGCATGATTTGACGGCGGCTGCGCTGCGCGCCGGCGTTTGCGTCGTGACCGCCAACAAGCAAGCGATCGCCGAAGACTTGGTCGCCCTGCGCGCGGCGGCGACGCGGAGCGGCGCGGCGTTCGACTATGACGCGGCGGTCGGCGGCGGCACGCCCATCGTCGATCTCTTAGGGCGTTGCGGCGACGGGATCGTCTCGATTGAAGCGGTCTTGAACGGCACCGTGAACTACATTCTGGAAGCGCTGGCCGGCGGGGCGTCGTTCGGCGAAGCCGTCGCCGTCGCGCAGAAAGCCGGTTTCGCCGAGGCGGACCCGACGGCCGACCTTTCCGGCGCGGATGCGGTCGCCAAGGCGCGCATCCTCGCCGTCGAAGCGTTCGGCGAACCGCTCGTCGGCGCGCCGGCGTGCGAAGCCTTCGACGCGCCGCGCCGTGAAGCGGTGCTCGCCGCGCCCGGCCGTTGGCGGCAAATGACGCGCATTGAGGCCGGCCCGGACGGCCCCGAAGCGCGCGTCGCCTTTGAGCGGGTCGCGCCCGACCATCCGTTCGCCGCCCTGGAAGGCGAGCGCAATGCGGCGCGCGTGACGGTACGCTCCGGCGCGACGGCCAGCGTCGAGGGGCGCGGGGCGGGGCCGACGCCGACCGCGCATAGCTTGCTTGCGGGTCTCCTTGACGTCGCCGACATCCTTGCGGCCCGCCGCTGAACCGGATCGGGCCGCCGACCGCGCTGATTGAATTCGCCCCGCAATGCCGATAGGCGTCAGGGCTCGACCGGGCGGGCCGCCGCCTCGGCACGCTACGCTTGCGAGTTCGTCCCATGCGCCTCAGCCGCTTTTACTTGCCCGTCCTCAAAGAAGCGCCCGCCGACGCGCAGATCGCGTCGCACCAGCTCATGCTCCGCGCCGGCATGGTCCGCCAACAGGGCGCCGGCATTTACGCCTGGCTGCCGCTCGGCTGGCGCGTCCTACAAAAGGTCGCCGCCATTGTCCGCGACGAGCAAAACCGCGCCGGCGCCGTCGAACTCCTCATGCCGACGATCCAACAGGCCGACCTCTGGCGCGAAAGCGGGCGCTATGACGCCTACGGCAAAGAGATGCTGCGCATCACCGACCGATCTGACCGCGAGATGCTCTTCGGCCCCACCAATGAAGAGATGATCACGGAGATTTTCCGTGCGGGCGTGCGGTCCTATCGCGACCTGCCAAAAATACTCTACCATATTCAATGGAAATTCCGCGACGAGATCCGCCCGCGTTTCGGCGTCATGCGCGGGCGGGAGTTCCTGATGAAGGACTCCTATTCATTCGACATTGACGAAGCCGGCGCGCGGGCCAGCTACAATCGCATGTTCGCCTCTTATCTGCGGATCTTCGCGCGCATGGGGCTTACCGCGATCCCGATGCGCGCGGACACCGGGCCGATCGGCGGCGATCTGAGCCACGAGTTCATTGTGCTCGCCGATACCGGCGAAAGCGCCGTCTTTTGCGACCGTCGCATTCTCGATCTGCCGGTCCCTGCGCGCGACACCGATTTTGACGGCGATCTACAGCCGCTCGTCGATCGGTACACGGCTTATTATGCGGCCACCGAAGAAAAGCACGAGACGGACGTTTTCGAGCGCGATGTCGCCGCGGGCGACCGCGTAGCGGCTCGCGGCATCGAGGTCGGCCACATCTTCTTTTTCGGCGACAAATACTCAGCGCCGATGAAAGCGACCGTCGCCGGTGCGGACGGCAAAGACACGGCCGTCCAGATGGGCTCTTACGGCGTCGGCGTCTCCCGCGTCGTGGGCGCGTTGATCGAAGCGTTCCACGACGAGGCGGGCTGCAAATGGCCGGTTCCCGTCGCGCCGTTCCACGTCGCGCTGATCAATTTGAAAAGCGGCGATGCGGATACGGACGCGGCCTGCGAGACGATCTACGCCGCCCTCGAAGCCGCAGGCGTTGAGACGCTGTACGACGACACCGGCGCGCGCGCCGGCGAGAAGTTCGCGACTGCGGATCTGATCGGCCTGCCGTATCAAATCGTCGTCGGCCCGCGCGGGCTCGCCGACGGGTCGGTCGAAGTGAAAACCCGCGCCGACGGCGAGAAGCGGTCGGTTGCGCTCGACGCGGTCGTCGACGAGGTCGCCGGCGCGGTGCGCGCCGCGCTCGCCGCCCTATGACGACGCCGGCGCCGACGACCGCGGCGCGCGGCGCGACGCCTTCCGCCGCGGCGTCCGGCGGGGAGGGCGGGTCGTTCTTCGGCTTCTCCGCTTACGAATGGATGGTTGCACGGCGCTATCTCGGCGCGACGAAGGCCGGTAAATTCTCGCTGATTACGATCATCGCCTACGTCGCGATCAGCCTCGCGGTCATGACGCTCATCGTCGTCATGTCGGTGATGCAGGGCTTCCGGCTGACGTTGCTCGACCAACTCCTCGGCACCAACGGGCATGCGTTTTTGCAGTCGGACGAACCGATCGGCGATTACGACGCCATTACCGCAAACGTCGAGGCGATCCCCGGCGTCGTCCGCGCGACGCCGCTGATCGAGTTGCCGATTTATGCGAGCGCCTACGGCGAGACCGGCGCGCTTGTGCGCGGCGTGCGCCGCAAAGACATCTTGGCGACGCCGCATCTCAGCGGCCCCGACAGCGTCGTCTCCGGCTCGTTCGATACGTTCGGCGTCGGCCGCAAGGGCGGCGACGAAATCGCGATCGGCAGCCGCGTCGCCAACGCGCTCGGCGTGCGCGCCGGCGACAGCGTCACGCTTTTAACCGCCCGTGGGTCGGAAACGGCGTTCGGCCGGTCGCCGCGGCAAAAGTCTTACCGGGTCGGCGCGATCTATCATGTCGGCAACGCCGAATATGACTCGCTCTATATCTTCATGCCGCTCGAACAGGCGCAGCTCTTTTTCAAGTATGGCGACGCGACGCAGCAGATCGAAATCAAAGTCGACGATCCGATCGCCGTGAAGCGCTATCGCGACGCGATCGGGCAGGCGGCGCCGGGTTTTTATTTGCTCGATTGGCAACAGAAGTTTCAAAGCTACTTCAGCGCGCTCGGGGTCGAACGCTTCATCATGCGCTTGATCTTGTTTCTGATCATCGTCGTCGCATCGCTGAATATCGTGTCCGGGCTCGTGATGCTCGTGCGCAACAAAACCCCCGACATCGCGGTGATGCGGACGATGGGCGCAACGCAGGGCGCGGTGTTGCGGATATTCTTTTTGTCCGGCGCATTGATCGGCGTCGCGGGGACGATCACGGGCGTCGTTCTCGGGATCGCGTTCGTCCTGAATGTCGACGCGATCGAGACGGCGTTGTCTTGGGCGTTCCGCACCGATCTCTTTCCCGCGGAGACTTACCTCCTCGACGGGGTACCCGCCAAGCTCGAATGGGCGGAAGTCGCCTCCGTCGCCGGGTTCTCGTTGGCGACGTCGTTTCTGACGACGCTCTTTCCGGCCCGGCGGGCGGCGGGCCTCGACCCGGTCGTCGCCTTGCGCAATTCGTGAGGGTCAGATGACCGCGACCGCTCCCCGACGCGACCCCGCGGCCGCGCCGCTCCGGTTAGAGGCCGTCGAGCGGCGTTACGGCGCACTCACGATCTTGAAGCCGACCGACCTCGTCTTGCATGCCGGCGAAACCGTCGCGTTGATCGGGCCGTCCGGGTCCGGAAAGTCGTCGCTCTTGCATATCGCCGGCCTGCTTGAGGAACCGAGCGCGGGTGAGGTCTACATCGGCGGGCGCGCAGCGTCGGGCCTCAACGACGGCGAGCGGACGCGATTGCGGCGCGACGCGCTCGGCTTCGTCTATCAGTTTCACCATTTGCTTCCCGAATTCACCGCGCTCGGCAACGTCGCGCTGCCCTTGCGCATCGCCGGTCGCGGCGCCGCCGAGGCGCAGGAGCGCGCGGCCGGGATTTTGGAGGGGCTCGGGCTCGGCGAGCGCTTGGAGCATCAGCCGAGCGCGTTGTCCGGCGGCGAGCGCCAACGCGCCGCGATCGCGCGCGCGCTCGCCAATGAGCCGCAAATTCTGTTGGCGGACGAACCGACCGGCAATCTCGATCCGGAGACGTCGGGGTCGGTCTTTGCGGCGTTGATCGAGGCCGTGCGCGGTCGCGGCTTGTGCGCGCTCGTCGCGACGCACGATCTCGAACTCGCGGCGAAAATGGACCGCGCTTTGGAGATCCGCGATCAGGGGTTGCGGCCGATCGACCTTTAACGGCCGGCGTCGGGTTCGTAAGCGGGCACGAAGGCGAGGACGGTCTGGAAGGCCGCCGCCGCCGCTGCGCCGCCGACCGCGCACAACATCAAGCCCGTCGCGCCGCCGCCGAGGGCCGGCGCCCCGTAACGGCCGACGGCGAACGCGATGAGAAGGGCGACGCCTGCTTTGCCGAAAAACCGGGCGAGGTCGATGAACGCGTCGCCGGCGGGACGAAAATGCGCGGCGAAACGCGGGCGGGCGATCCAGATATAGCCCCAACAGCCGAACCCGGCGCTGACGATCGCCGCGGCCAGCGACGGGCCGTGGAAGATCGTCGCGTACCGGCCGGACGCGTCGGCGAAGCTCATCGTCGCGAGCGCGGCGGCGAGGATCCCGAAAAGCGCGGAGAGGACCAGCGTCGCGACCGGCCGCGCTTGCCGGGCTCGCCCGAAGCCGCGTTCGCCCTCGCGGGGCGGCAAACCGAAATGGCGCGTCATCGTCGCTGTTTCCGTCGTTGCGTCGGCGTTCGGCGGCCGGTCGTCGATCCGCGATCGCGGCGGGCGGCGCGCGCTTTACTCATCGGCGGCCTCGGCGCCGTCGAGCCGCGCCCGGACGGCCGCAAACACCGAATGAAAGGCGACGCGCGACAGGCGACCGGTCTGCACGTTGTATCGCGAGCAATGGTAGCTGTCGAACAAGTCGAGGCGGCGCTGTCGGTGCGGGTCGATGAGGACGTGGCGGGCTCCGTGGGCGAACGGGTTGGCGGCCCGCCGGACGCCGAACGCGGTAAGGACCGTCTCATGGGCGACACGGCCCAGCGCCACGATCGCGCGTAATGAGCGCATCGACCCGATGCGGGCGACGAGGTGGGGCCGGCATGCGGCCGTCTCCGCGCCGGTGGGTCGATTTTTGGGCGGCGCGCATCGCACGGCGTTGGTGATCGCCGCATCGTGCAAATCCGCCGCTGACGGCGCACCGGATCGGGTGAACGCGAAGGCGGCGAGCGCCTCGAACAACCAGTCGCCGGACGCATCGCCCGTGAACGGGACGCCGGTGCGATTGGCGCCGCGCAATCCCGGCGCGAGCCCGACGACCAACAGGCGGGCGTTCAGGGGCCCCACGCAAAAGACGGGGGCGTTCCACCATGCGGGCTGAGCGGCGGCGTTGTCGCGGCGATAGGCGACGAGGCGGGGACACGCGTCGCAGTCGGCCGACGGGTCGCCGGCCCCGCGTCGTCGCGGCCGGCTAATCCTCGTAGTCGTCGTAATCGCCTTCGTAGTCTTCGTCTTCCTCGTAGTCGTCGTCATCGCCGTCGTCCTGCGCCGGGCGCGCCCGACGTTGGCCGGCCGCGCGACCGATCTCGTCTTGTACGTCGACGAGGTCGATGAACAAATCCGCCTGGCGGCGCAATTCGTCGGACGCCATCGGCGGCGAGGACTTCACGGTCGAGACCACCGTAACGCGGCACCCGAGCCCTTGGACCGCTTGGACCGCACGGCGGAAGTCGCCGTTGCCGGAGAACAAAATGAGGTGCTCAAGGCGCGGCGCAAGGAGCGTCATGTCGACGGCCAATTCGATATCGACCGACCCTTTGAAGCGCTTGCGCCCCTGGGCGTCGGTGAACTCGCGGGTCGACTTCGTGACCATGGCGTAACCGTTGTAATCGAGCCAATCGACGAGCGGGCGCAAGGGCGAGTATTCCTGACCGCGCTCTTCTTGCATGGCGGTGTAGTAACTGGCGCGCACGAGGCGGCACGATCCGCGCGCGCGCGACAGCAAGCTCTTGTAATCCATGTCGAAACCGAGGTTTCGCGCGGCTTTGTATAGATTTGCGCCGTCTATGAAGATTGCGGTCTTTTCGTCGGCGTAGGTGTTTAAAAACGCGGTCATGTCGTCCTTGCCTCTGGAGGGCCTAAAATGGCGATCGACGCCGGCGTGCCCGGGGCCGAAATACACGCTTCTCCCACAATCGGAGCCGTGCCGTATAACGCCATGATTCTGGTCGGATTTGGATCGAACCAAGAGTTTCTCGGCAACACGTCGGCAGAAATCGTCAATGCGGCGGCGCGTAGCCTGGCGCGTGCGGCCGGGCCGACACGGTTGTCGCGTCTCTATCGCAGTCCGGCCTGGCCCGATCCCGCCGACCCGCCGTTCGTCAACGCCGTCGCGGCCGTCGAGACGCGGCTCGCGCCGCACGCCCTGTTGGCGATGCTGCAGGCGATCGAAGCGGGGTTCGGCCGCCGCCGTCGGGCGCGCAACGCGCCCCGAACGTTGGACCTTGATTTGCTCGCTTACGGCCGACGCATCGTCGCGACGGCGGAGCTTCGCGTGCCGCACCCGCGCCTTACGACGCGCGATTTCGTCCTCGCCCCGCTGCGCGACCTGGCGCCCGATTGGCGCCACCCCGAAACGAACCGCACCGCCGCTGAGGCGCTCGCCGATCTCGCCGCCGTGACGGCCGCGCCGCTCGATCCCGCCTAGACCGCGGCCGCCTTGCAATCTTTGCTGCACCCGCGTATGCGAGCGCTCTTGTGATGATCAGGAGACGTGGATGGCGCGCGTAACCGTCGAGGACTGCGTAGAAAAAGTGTCGAACCGGTTCGACTTGGTGCTGCTCGCAGCGCACCGGGCGCGAGTTCTCTCTTCAGGCGCGCAGCCTTTGGTTGACCGCGACAACGACAAAAATCCGGTCGTCGCGTTGCGCGAAATCGCCGACGACGCGGTCGAGCCCGACGTGATGACCGAAGATCTCGTCACGTCCTTGCAAAAGCAACTCGACGTCGACGAGCCGGTCGAAGCCGAGGGCGGCGGCGCGCAAGAAACGGCCGAAACCCCGGACTTCGACAAAACCGACGAAAACGCGCTTCTCGAAGCGATCCGGTCGGCCGGCATCACATCGCCGCAATCCTTGCCGAAGGGCTAGCCGTCGCCGTCGACGTCTCTAATATCTTAGGCGTCGGCGAGATCGCCGGGCGGCTGAAATTCGTGAAACGGCGATGCGGCGAACGCGTCTGCAAACCATTCGACGCCGCCAACGGCGGCTCCAGGCGACGCGGCGCAAACTCGCGCTCGTCGACCGCCGCCGCCGCGCCGATCGGTTGCGACGGTTTCGGCTGAAACGCCGGCGGCTCGTTCGCCGCCACGGGTTGACCCGGCGGCGGGCTGCAAAACGGGGAGTGAAAAACCGCGCGCCATGATGCGCCAGTACGAACTCGTCGATCGTGTGAAGGCCTATTATCCGCAGGCGGACGGCGATCTCCTGGACCGCGCCTATGTGTTCGCGCTGAAGGCGCACGGCGAGCAAACGCGCAAATCCGGCGAGCCCTATTTCACGCACCCCCTGGCGGTCGCCGAGATCCTGACGGACCTTAAAGCCGACCCGGCGAGCGTCGCGACGGCGCTTCTCCACGACACGGTCGAAGACACCGACGCGACGCTTGAGGACATTGCGGCCTCGTTCGGCGAGGAAATCGCCAGCCTCGTCGACGGCGTCACGAAACTTTCCCAAATCAAGTTGCGCTCGCCGGAAACCAAGCAGGCGGAGAACTTCCGCAAGCTCGTCGTCGCGATGGCCGACGACGTGCGCGTCCTCCTCGTGAAGCTCGCCGACCGTTTGCACAATATGCGCACGTTGCAGTTTCATCCGGTGGCGGAAAAACGTCGGCGCATCGCGATGGAAACGCTCGATATCTACGCGCCGCTTGCCGGGCGCATCGGCGTCCACAAAATCTCCGAGGAACTCGAAGACCTTTCGTTCGCCGAGTTAAACGCCGACGCGTACGGCAACATCGTCTCGCGGCTCGACGCGCTGCAAGCCGCGATCGGCCAAGAGGTCGCCAAGCTCGCCACGTTATTGCGCGACCGGCTTGATCAAGCCGGCGTGCCGGCGGAAGTCTATTCGCGCGAAAAACGCGCCTATTCGATCTTCCGCAAGATGGCGGACAAAAACCTTTCCTTCGACGAGCTCGCCGACATCTACGCCTTCCGTATTCTGACCGATAGCGTCGAAGACTGTTATCGCGCGCTCAGCGTCATCCATACAGGATGGCGGATGATCCCGACGGAGTTCGACGACTACGTCTCCGCGCCCAAGCCCAACGGCTATCGTTCGATCCACACCGCCGTCATCGGCCCGCCGCGCCCGGACGGCGGGCGCCAACGCGTCGAGGTGCAGATCCGCACGCGCGATATGCACGAAGCGGCCGAACGCGGCGTCGCGGCCCACTGGCAATACAAAGATCCGGGCGCGAACGCCGGTTTCGAGCTGTTCAACTCGATCCAGTACGACCCCTATGAAACGCCGCGCCGGCTCGTCGATATGTTCCAGATGGGCGAGGACCCGAACGAGGCCCTCGCTTACGCCAAGCTGGAACTCTTCCAAGACCAGGTCTTCGCGTTTACGCCCAAAGGCCGCGTCATCGCCTTGCCGAAGGACGCGACGCTTCTCGACTTCGCCTACGCCGTGCACACCGATATCGGCGACAGTTGCGTCGGCGCGAAGGTGAACGGCGTTCAGCGCCCATTGCGCACGCCCTTGCGAAACGGCGACGTCGTCGACGTTCTGCGGTCGGCGAACGCGACGCCGCCGCCCGAATGGGAGCGCATCGCCGTGACCGGCCGGGCGCGGGGCGCCATCCGTCGACGGATCAAAAAGATGCAGGTCGAAGAGCAGATCCGCATCGGCCGGCGCGTCGCCGAGGACGTCTTCCAAGGCGCGCAGCTGGACTTTTCGCCAAAGGCCATCCGCGCGGCCCTGCAGCGCTTGGGCTCCGACAGCGTCGACGACGTCCTCGCCCGCGTCGGCCGCGCCGAGTTGAGCCCGGCCGATCTCGTCGAGGCGGTGTATCCGGGCGCCTCGATCGATTCCGAAAGCGAGATCCGCACCCCCGTCGGCACGATTTTTCAACCGCGTTTCGCGATCGACGGGCTGCCGGCGAAAGCGCCGGTGCGCATCGGCCAGTGCTGCACGCCGGTGCCCGGCGAGCGCATCGTCGGCATCCGCGCCGCCGACGGGCCGGAAGTGACGGTGCACACGATCTATTGCGAACGCCTTGCGCGCGACGATCCGCCCCAAGAGCGTTGGCTCGACCTTCAATGGCGCGAAGACCGCAAAAAAGTCTCCGCCCTGACGCGGATCGCCGTCGTCGTGCGCAATGATATCGGGGTTCTTTCGGACGTCGCCGGCGTCATCGCGCGCTACGGCGTGTCGATCGTCAATATTCGCCTTGAAGCCGGCAAAACCGAATTTGTCACGTTGATCATCGACATTGAAGTGAAGACCGAACGCCAGGTGCAACTGATGCTCGCGGGGCTGCGCGCGTCGAACTGGGTCGTCTCGGCCGAGCGGAACGCGCCGGGAGACGACGCCCCGGCGGCCCCGGCGGCCCCGGCCGCAAAAGAGATAGCGAGCGCGCGATGACGGCCGACGCGTTATTGTCCGAAGACGACGTGTTGGCGATCTTCCGCGAGGCGGGCGCCTTGCAGTCCGGACACTTCATTTTGTCGTCCGGCTTGCACTCGGACGCCTATCTGAACAAATCCATCGTTTCGATGTATGCGGACAAAACGGCGCGGTTGTGCGCGGCCCTTGCGGCGAAGGCGACGGACGCGTTCGGCCCCGTCGACGTCGTCGTCGCCCCAGCCATGGGCGCCATTATCTACGGCTATGAGACCGCCCGTCATCTTGAGCGCCCGTTCATGTTTTTCGAGCGCGTCGACGGCGACTTTGCGCTGCGCCGCGGGTTCGCGATCGCGGCGGGCGCGCCGACCCTCGTCGTCGAAGACATCGTCTCGACGGGCCTGTCGGCGCGCGAATGCGTCGCCGCCGCCCGCCGCGAAGGCGCCGACGTTAAAGGCCTCGCCTGCCTCGTCGACCGCTCCGGCGGCGAGGCCGACGTCGCCGCCCCGATGACCGCGCTCGCAACGCTGACGGTCGAGGCCTGGCCCGCCGACGCCCTCCCGCCGCATCTGCGCGACGTCCCGGCGGTCAAACCCGGAAGCCGGGGGCTGTGATTAATTGCTGAACCTCTCCGCTTGCCTGTCGGGTATTACGCTTATGAGGACCGCAGGCCGCACGTCGGCGCTTATTCGGTTTACCGGTCGAATCGGCGCCCATGTACAACGTCCCTAGCCGTTTTTTGATCTTTGTGCTTGCCGCCGCATTCGCGCAGGGCGCGGGCTTGGATGCGCAAGGCGGGGACAGGAAATCCGGACCAAGCGGGACGTTGGAACGCGGTGAACGGGACGCCGCGACGGCGCCGCGTCTTGATGGGGACGCTGAGGATCGGCAGCTTGAACGCGTTCGTGCGCCGGCGGACAATGAGAGCGTACGGACGGCGAAAAGCCGACCGAACGGCCGCTGCGGCGGCGTAGACCGGCCGGGCGAAGGGACCGAGCGTTTTCTTCCCGGTGTCGTGTCCCTCGACGATGTGAGCGAGACTTCGCCCTCGATGACTGCCGACGGTCGGACGTTAGTGTTCGCGCGATACGAAGAGTGGGGCGAGAAAGACCCGTATATCGCAACGCGGTCGGAAGACGAGTGGACGGTCCGACAGCTGACGGAACTCGGGACGGTCTACAATTTTGCAATTTCGCCGGATGGATTATCGATCGTAACGTCCGCGGCCGACGACGGCCAACTGACCCTATATTCGCGGACGAAAGACGGGTGGGCGCTTCGCCAAAATCTATCGGCCGCGTTCGCCGTGACGGGGAGTTACCCGCAGATAACGTCAACGGAAGAGCTTGTGTTCTACGATCCGGACGGCGCGTCGGGCGCAGGGATCTATTCGATCGATCTTCGGGGCGCCCACGAACAGCGTCCCAAGACCCTTTTCGTCCCCGAAAAAGGGGTCGCCTTCGACGCCTTCATATCAGAGCGCGGGCCTATGTTCGTTACCGTATGCACGACCGACAGCTGTCGTCGTTCGGACGGAAACGGCGTTTTTAAAATCGCAAAAGACGGTTCGCAGTCGATCGTCGAGGCGCTCGACTACGTGTGGGGTTTCCAGCCGGTAGAAGCGGCGGGCATTTCTCTGTTTACGGACGGAGATGACATTCTCTTTTCGTCGAAACTTTACTGAAACCGCGATACTGTAGAGAAATTCCGGTCGGTTCGCGCCGAAGTCCGTAGGTCCTGGCGCTCATGCTGTCGGTTTGGCGCGGCGCAGCGTCAGGGTGCTCAGGCGAAGTGTTTTCAAGGCATCCGTAGCGTGCGGTCCATTAAATTCATCTAGTCCGCAATTCGATCGCGTGCCGGACGGTTATGCGCCGATCGCCCATTGCAGCTGAGGATGAAGACGACCTCGTTCCGCGTAATCGACGCGCACCGTGCGACGCGTATCGCTCACTGTCGCAGAACGGGAACGATGCAACGTAAGCGCATGAACGAAGAGAACGTCGCCTGAAGCGGCCCGGCAAACCTCTATCTCGCAATCGCTTGCGATTGCTCGTGCATCCGTCGCCGAAATGCGGCCGCGCGTCTGGCTCCGAAGCGCGAGCTCAAGCGCGCCATTTTCGGCAGTATTATGATCGATATGAACCCGAGCGAACATCATGTTGGCGAGTAGCGATGGGGGCGCTTCGCAGTGCCAATAGTTTAGTTTGCGAACCCATTTGTCGTATCCCGGTACGTCTCGTTTTTCGGCGACCGCAATGACGCGGTCTTGGTGCCACGGGACCGACCAATTGGCTTCGGAAGTCTTGTTAAACGCGACCAGTCTTACCGGATGCGTGTCGAAGCCCAAAGCGCGGGCCGCCGAACCAAGTCGACTGTTCGGCCCCAAAATTAGCGACAATTCAGGCGTTAGGTCTAATCGACCCCCGGGTCGTCCGCCGGCGTCCGTGAGTGCGGCGAGATCATGGATGGCGTTTGTTGAAAGGAGACCTCGGCGCCAAACGCGTCCCCACTCCTCTAATTCCTGTCGTGCGGTCATAAGCGGGCGGCATCGTTATTTTTCATGGCGACAGGCGTTCCGTGCAAAAATGAATGCAACATGTTCGCAATGCTGATTGCTCCCGCACCGGGAGTGCAGCGCCATTCTGGGCCGGTTTGCAGCGCCGACGACAATGAAGAACGCTCGGCCCTGTATCCAATTTAAGACTACGGCGCCAAACGTATTGCGCCTCGGGCGGTCCGCTCATGCGCCCGGTTCGGTTGTCATTGCTGTTCGCAAAGCTCCGCAAATAAGAGTTTCCGGCCTGAATATCGAGTGCTCTGCCGGTCTCTAAGCGATGATCAGCATGACGGGTCACACCACCTTAAACGTCGACGCCCCGTCGGCCGTCTGCACCGCGTAGCTGAACGGGACGTCGCCCCAGCCGGCTTTGGC
Organism: Pseudomonadota bacterium; assembly: GCA_039187035.1. GTDB lineage: Bacteria > Pseudomonadota > Alphaproteobacteria > Caulobacterales > Parvularculaceae > JAJFFW01. The sequence goes on from JBCCZS010000020.1 coordinate 20,495, forward strand.
GCCGCCGTGGCGGCCGTCGACGGCGACGGCGGCGAGACCCCCGTCGAATTTGTAGCCTTTGTCCGTAATCCGCTTAATGGCGGCCTTGGCGGCCTCCTCGGGCGGCGTTCCGCCGCGCATGAGTTCGACGGCGTGGTAGGTCGGCAAGAAACGCATCATGACGTCGCCATTGCCGGTGGCGACGGCGCCGCCGACATCTTGGTCGCCATAGGCCCCGGCGCCGGGGATCGGCGAGTCGCCGACGCGTCCCGGAATCTTGAACTCGCGCCCATTGGTCGAGCACCCGACGCACAACGCGCCCTCGGCGTCGAGCGCGATCGTGCCGACCGTATCGTGGCCTTCAAGGCCGGCCTCATTAAACGGCTCCGGGTCGAACGCGTCGCTCGGTTCGCCCTTGGCCGCCCATTCCTCCCACTTCGCTTGGGAGACGCCGTTGGTCAGAGACGTTTCGGTGAAGCCCATGCGCACCGCAAAGCGCGTCGCGTCGTCGCCGACGATGAGCGTGTGCTGCGTTTTCTCCATCACTTTTCGGGCGACGGAGATGGCGCGTTTGACCCGCTTTAGGCAGCCGACCGCGCCGACGTCGTGCGTCGGCCCCCAGAGCACCATCGCGTCGAGCGTCGTCTCGCCGACTTCGTTCGGCACGCCGCCATAGCCGACATAATATTCGTCCGGCAGCAACTCGACATGGTTGATCGCCGCCTCGACCGCATCGAGCGCAGAGCCGCCCTGCGCCAAAATCGGAAAGCCGACGGCGTTGGCCCCGGGGCCGAAATCCCAGGTCGTTAGGATAAACGGCCGTCCGGCGGCGGGCTTTTGAACCGCGCTCGCGCTCGCCGAGGAAAGCGCAAGCGACCCGCCGGCTGCCGCCAAGACCGTCCGGCGCGAAACGCCTGGCTTCTTTTGGCTCACGCTCGACCTCCGTTGATGTCGTCGTCGACCGGCGTCGTGCGGTCCGGATCGACGCTGTTGTCCGGCGCGCGACCGGGCGCGCCGACCCAAGTGATGGGCGGACGCCTTTGCCGCGCCGCGCGTTATTCCGCCGCCGGCTCCCAAAGCTGGATCGGATTGCCCTCCGGGTCTTTCAGACGTGCGAAGCGGCCGTTGGGGTAGGTCTTCTCGTCGACGGCGACGTCGATTTCGTTCGCGCGCAAGTGCGCGACGAGGGCGTCCAAGTCCTTCGTGCGGAAGTTCAGCATAAAGACTTTGTCGGGCGCGTCGAAATACGTCGTCGTCGCCTCGAAGGGGCCGAACACGGTCGGGCCGGCGGCCTGGCGCCAGGGCATTTCCTCATAGGTGGTCGGCGTGCGGTCGACGCCGAGCATCTCGGCGTACCAGGTCGCCAACGCCTTGGGGTCTTCGGCGCGGAAGAAAAAGCCGCCGAAACCGTCGACGGCGGCCCCGGCCGGCGGCTTGGCGAGGGCGCCCGTCGACGCGGCGATCGCCATCACGGCGGCGAGGATGCGGGGCATGGCGGGCATACGCAGTCTCCGTTTTTATTAAGGAAGCTATCCGGGCCGTTCGCCCGGGTGAAGGGGGCGGAGACGACGCCGCATTGCGCGCGTCTGTCGACGCGGTAAACCCGCAGCGAAAGGACGCCGCCCATGAGCAAACCGCCGATCCGCCTCGGCCTCAACGTCGACCACGTCGCGACTGTGCGCAACGCGCGCGGCGGGGCTCATCCCGACCCCGTTCGGGCCGCGCAGCTTGCGGTTAGCGCCGGGGCCGACGGGATTACGGCGCATTTGCGCGAGGACCGGCGCCATATTCGCGACGACGACATGCGCCGCTTGCGCGCCGAAATCGACGCCCCGCTCAATTTTGAAACGGCCGCGACCGACGAAATGCGCGCTCTCGCGTTAGAGCTTCGCCCGCATGCGGTGTGTCTGGTGCCGGAGAACCGCAACGAACGCACGACCGAAGGCGGGCTCGACGTCGTCGCCGGGCGCGCCGCGCTTGAACCGCTCGTCGCCGACCTCGCCGAGGCGGGCGCGCGCGTGTCGCTTTTCATCGATCCCGTCCCCGCCCAAATCGAGGCGGCGCACGCCGTCGGCGCCGCAGTCGTCGAGTTGCACACCGGCGCCTACCATGAGGCTTGCCTCGCGACGACGCCGGCGCGGATCGAGCAGGAATTCGCGGCGCTCAAGGACGGCGCCGCGCAGGCCGCCGCCCTCGGCCTTGAAGTCCACGCCGGGCACGGGCTGACCTTCCACAACGTCCAGCCCGTGGCGGCCATTGACGAGATCGTGGAGTTGAACATCGGTCATTTCCTCGTCGGCGAAGCGCTCCTAATGGGGCTCGCCGAGGCGGTGAAGGAGATGAAGCGCCTGATGGCCGACGCGCGCACCGGCGCGCTCTACTGATGATCCTCGGCATCGGAAACGATCTCATCGACATCCGCCGCGTCGAGCGCACGCTTGAGCGCCATCCGGAGCGCTTCGTCGCGCGCGTTTTCACTGATATTGAGCGCGCCAAGTCCGATCGGCGCCGCAATCGCGCCGCCTCGTACGCGAAGCGTTTCGCCGCGAAGGAGGCCTGCGCCAAGGCCCTGGGGACGGGCATCGCGCAGGGCGTTTTTTGGCGCGACATGGGCGTCGTCAACCTGCCCGGCGGGCGGCCGACGATGGCGCTGACCGGCGGGGCGCGCGAACGGCTCCACGCGCTGACGCCGGCCGGCTGCGTCGCCGACGTGCACGTGACCATCACCGACGATTTTCCCCTCGCGCAGGCGATGGTGATCATCTACGCTCGCACAGCTTGAGGGCCGGGGCGGCCGGCCGGCGCGCCGCCGGCTCGTTTCATCTTGGGGGTCGCCGCCGCGGGCTCGCCATTTGGCGCGGGGCGCGGCATATCTCCGCTTTGGCGTGAGGCGCGCCATATCTCCGCATTGACGACGAACGGGGCGCAAGGGCAGGACGGTGAGCGTGGAAGAGCTATTGAAATCGGCGAAAGCCCGTTTCGCGGGGGGCGGGGCCGGGAAGGCCGACGCGAAGGCCGGCAAGGCCGATGCGATGACGCCGCAGGAAGAGGCGTGGGACGTCGCCAAGACCGTCGTCTACGCCGTCGCGATCGCGCTCGTCTTGCGGATCGTCATTTTCCAGCCGTTCAACATTCCGTCCGGCTCCATGAAACCGACGCTGCTCGTCGGTGATTTTCTATTCGTTTCTAAACCGTCCTACGGCTATTCGCGCGCGTCGCTGGTTTATCCGCTGACGCGCCTGCCGATCGACGGGCGGCTCTTCGGCGGCGAGGGGCCGGCGCGCGGCGACGTCGTCGTGTTTAAAAACCGACGCGAGGGCAACAAAGACTACATCAAGCGCGTGATCGGCCTGCCGGGCGACCGCATCGACATGATCGACGGGCGGTTGCACATCAACGGCGTCGCTGTGCCCAAAGAACCGGCGGGCGAGCGACCGGATTTGTGCGGCGGGTCGGCGCAATTCGCCGGTGCGGCGCAGTCCTATGTGGAAACGCTGGCGAACGGCGTCAGCTACACCGTTGTGGAATGCAGCGGGGATCGCGGCGGGTTGGACAATGTCGGGCCCTATCTCGTGCCGGCGGACCATTATTTCATGATGGGGGACAATCGCGACCGCAGTCAGGACAGCCGCGTCGGTTACCAGGTCGGGTACGTCCATAGCGACGACATCGTCGGCAAGGCCGAGCGCTTATTTTTCTCGGTCGACGGATCGAACGCGCAATTCTGGCAGATTTGGAAGTGGCCGGTATCAATCCGCTACGGGCGCATTCTCGCCCCCGTCGACTGACGGCGCTAAGGGTCGATCCGGCGAATGGCGAAACGGCGCGCCGCCCCGAAAAGTTTGGACGACCTGCAGGCGCAAATCGGCCACCGCTTCGACCGGACGGCCTTGCTTGAACGCGCGTTGACCCATTCCAGCCTTTCCGGCGGCGCAAAGCCCGTTCCCGACCTTGAGCGGCTCGAGTTTCTCGGCGACCGCGTTCTCGGCCTTTTCGCCGCCGAAACCTTGTGGCGACGGTTCCCTGACCTGAACGAGGGCGAACTCGCCCCCCGCCTGAACGCGCTTGTGCGCAAAGAAACCTGCGCGCGCGCAAGCCGCTGGTGGGGGCTCGACGGCCTTATCCGGCTTTCCGACCAAGAAGACGCCGCCGGCGGACGCAACAAGACGGCGATCCTCGGCGACGTCTGCGAAGCGTTCCTCGGCGCGCTCTATATCGACGGCGGTTTGGACGCCGCGCGCAAAGCCTACGACGTCTTTTGGCTCGTAGAACTCGACAAGCTATTGCGTCGCCACCAGGACGCCAAAACGACGCTGCAAGAATGGTCGCAAGAGCGCCGACGCGGCACGCCGCACTACGTCGTCGTCAACGCGGCCGGGCCGGCGCACGCGCCCGATTTTTCGATCGAAGTGCGCATAGAGGGCTACGCGCCGGCGGGCGGCGCCGGGCGGTCCAAGCGTCAGGCGCAAATGGCGGCGGCCGAGGCGTTTCTCGTTCGCGAAGGCGTTTGGGATCCGGAGACGTGAGCGCGCCTTCTGAACAAGGGACGCGGTGCGGCGTCGTCGCCTTGATCGGCGCGCCGAACGCCGGCAAGTCGAGCCTCGTGAACGCGCTCGTCGGCGCCAAAGTCTCGATCGTCACGCATAAAGTGCAAACGACCCGCGCGCGGGTCCGCGGCGTTGCGGTCCGCGGGGCGACGCAACTCGTCTTTATCGACACGCCGGGGATCTTTCAGCCCCGCCGCCGGCTCGACCGCGCCATGGTCGCCGCCGCTTGGGAAGGCCTTGCGGGCGTCGATGCTGTCGTCTTCGCCGCCGACGCCGCCAGCTGGCTCGCCGGCGCGGCGGGCGGCGACGCGGCGGCCAAAC
>JBCCZS010000021.1:0-24674 GCA_039187035.1 Pseudomonadota bacterium
GAACCCCGTCCCGCGTCCGAAACGTCAAGACGATCGCCCCGATCATCGCAACGAGGAGAATGACGCCGGCGATCTGGAAATAATGGACGTAGTCCGTGTAAAGAACGAGACCGAACGCCTCGATATTGTTCGCCGCAGGCGCGCTCGCGTCGGCGGCGTCCGGCGCCGGATGCATGCGACGCAGCGCGGCTTCGTCCGGAAACGCCCACACGCCGACGACCATCACCAACTCGACCACGACGAGCGTGGCGAGCGCGCCGCCGATCGGCAGGTTCTGAATAAAGCCCTGCTTCATCTCGACGAAATCGACGTCGAGCATCATGACCACGAAAAGAAACAGCACCGCGACTGCGCCGACGTAAACCACGACGAGAAGCATCGCGAGATATTCCGCTCCCATCAAAACGAAGATCCCTGCGCAGGAAATGAAGGCGGAGATCAAAAACAGGACCGAAAGCACCGGGTTCTTCGCGCCGACGACGCCCATGGCGGCGGCGACGGCGGCGATCGCGAACAGATAAAACGCGACGGTGACGATCATCAGGCGGTCCGTTGCGCGGGCGGGCCCCGCTTATCGATAGGGCGCGTCGAGCTCGAGGTTTTTGGCGATTTCGCGCTCCCAGCGCTCGCCGTTCTCAAGCAGGCGGTCTTTATTGTAGAAAAGCTCTTCACGCGTTTCCGTGGCGAACTCGAAGTTCGGGCCTTCCACGATCGCGTCGACCGGGCACGCCTCCTGGCAGAACCCGCAGTAAATGCACTTCGTCATGTCGATGTCGTAGCGCGTCGTCCGGCGTGAGCCGTCGTCGCGCGGTTCGGCCTCGATCGTGATCGCTTGGGCCGGGCACACCGCTTCGCAGAGTTTGCAGGCGATGCACCGCTCTTCGCCGTTCGGGTACCGGCGCAGGGCGTGCTCCCCGCGAAAGCGCGGCGACAGGGCGCCCTTCTCGAACGGGTAATTCACCGTCGGCTTGGGGCGGAAGTAATAGCGCATCGCCAGGAAGAACGCGCCGACGAAGTCGGTCAAGAAGAGGCCTTTGACGGCCTGGGCGACCCGGGACATCTAGCTTCTCCAGCTTTGATAATAGTCCGCAAACGCCGGAAAAAAGATCTGCGCCCCGGCGAGCGCGAAAACATAAATCAGGCAGAACGGCAGTAAGAGCTTCCAGCCGATGCGCATCAATTGGTCGTAGCGGTATCGCGGGACGATCGCTTTCACCATGGCGAAGAGGAAAAAGAAAAAGACGATCTTAAGACAGAACCACAAGACCGGCACCGTCTCGAGCGGCGCCCATTGAACCGGCGGATGCCAGCCGCCGAAAAACAAAATCGTCAGCATGGCGCACATCAACACGATGTTCGCGAGCTCGCCGATCATGAACAACAAAAACAGCGTCGAGGAGTATTCGACCTGGTAGCCCGCGACGAGTTCGGATTCCGCTTCCGGCAAGTCGAAGGGCGGGCGGTTCGTTTCCGCAAGCGCGGCGATAAAGAAGACGACGAACATCGGAAACAACGTCACGAAGTTCCAATGCCAAAAGCCGCCGCCGCCGCGTGTTTGCGAATCGACGATTTCCGTGAGGTTCACCGACCCGACCACCAGCACCACGGCAAGGATCGAAAGCCCGATCGCGACTTCGTAAGACACCATCTGCGCGGCGGAGCGCAACGAGCCGAGAAACGCGTATTTCGAGTTCGACGCCCAGCCGCCCATGATGACGCCGTAAACCCCGAGCGAGGACACGGCGAAGAGATAAAGAACGCCGACATTGATGTCCGCGCCCACAAGGCCGGGGCCGACCGGGATGACCGCCCAGCCGATCAACGCCAGAACGAACGTGACGACCGGGGCCAACACGAAGACCGTTTTGTTCACCCCCGCCGGGATGATCATCTCTTTGAAAACGAACTTCAGAAGGTCTGCAAAGGACTGCAAAAGCCCGAACGGGCCGACGACGTTCGGGCCCTTGCGCATCTGCACGGCCGCCCAGACCTTACGGTCGAAATACATCAGGAAGGCTTGCGCGACGAGCAGCGTCAACAACACCGCAAGCGCTTGAATTAGAACGGGGATCAGCCACGCCAGCCAGCCCGCATCGGTGGGCCGGCTCGAGATATAGGTCCAAATCGCTTCCATCGCCGTCGCGGTATTAAAGCGGAACCGCGAGAGCGTCACGTGTTTTTGCAGCGGCGAAAGCGCTCGTCGGCGGCGGGACGAATAGGGCCCCGCGCCGGCGTTAACGAATGTTGATTTTAGACAGGAAGCCTTTGTTGGCGTCGACCTCTTTGGGGTCCCCGTAAACGTCGATTTCGCCCATGCCGCCGACGCGGGCCTTGATCCGTTCGGAGGCGAAAACGGTCGCGTCGCCGACGCCGGAGAGGCTGACGTCCACGACGGCGCATTCCAGGCCGCGGGCGTTCAGCTCGCCGACGCCGCTGAGTTTGGCCGTGAGCGTCTCGCACGCCCCGTCAACATCGACTTCGCCGACGCCGGAAATCCGAACGTCAAAGTCGCCGGCGTCCACGCCGGTGACGTCAGCTTGCGCAACGCCGCTGATCTCGAGGCTTGACAGCGCCGGCAAGGCGATCGTCGCATCGACGCCCTGGCGTTCGCCCTTCTTACTTTCGCCCTTTTGCTTCAACACGAGTACGCCGTTTTCGACCGACGCGGTCGTGCGCGCCATCTCGGCTTCGGGCCCTTCCAGAGAAATCGCGAAAACGTCGCCGCCGACCGTGACGGTCGCATCGAAAACCCCGGCGATCTCGATTTTGTCGAAATCGCTCAAGTCGTACGACTCGGTGACGTTGGCGGCGAAAGCCGGCGACACGCCCAAAACAAATGCGGCGGCGGTAACGGCCCCCACTCTATTCCACGTCGACATCGAACCCCTCCATTTGTTACGGAAGGTGGTTTACGGCCGGGATGGCCCTATCGCAAAGACCGCTGGGCGCGTCGCCGGGTCGCTTGAACGCAAAGGCGACGCGAACGAACGTTTTCGAGAACATCGGGGCGGAGGCCGCCGGCTCGGGCCCTAAAGCTGAAGCGCGAACTTGAAGACGACCAAGCGGTTGCGACGGCATTGCGGGTTCGCAAGCGAAGCGGTGTCCGCCCGCCAGGTTTCGACGGCCTTCAGTGCAAACTCGCTGAATTTCGATTTCTCCGGCACCTCCGAAAGCACCCGCACGCCTTCGGCCAACCCTTGTTCGCCGATATGGTACCCCACGACGACGGCGCCGACTGTGCCGCGGTTGGCGTCTCCCTGCGGATAGGGCGGGGCCTTGCGCGCGAGCCAGACGACCGCGCATTCACCGTCTGCCGGTTTGACCCCGTCCGCCCACTTCACGGCGCCGTAACCCGCCGGCCGATCCGCGAGGGCCATTTCCGCCGCAGACGGCTGCTCGTCGCCGTCGAACAGCGTTTCCTCCAGCGCGCCGGCGGCGGCGCTCCAGCCGTAAGCGACGGCCAGAATCGGGTCGAACGTCTCGATCGACGTTTGCGGCCCGAACATTTCGATAATGTCGTCGAGCGCGCGATAAACCTCGACCAAAACTGGCTTTTGCCGGCGGGCGTCCCGGCGCGAACGCCGGGCGATGTCGGCAATTCGCGCCGCAGCCCCAGTCATTAGCGGCGAGGCCTGCAGCGCCTTTACCGCCGGTGCGACCGCGCGAAACATGTCGACCGCCTCGTCGGCGGCCGCAATCGCTTTGCGGGTTTGGCGTTTCTCCAGACGGCGGTTCGCGATCATTTGCAGGGCCCGCGCGCCCATGATGCTCGCCGCCGTTTCGCCTGACGCGCGCCGGCGATCAATCAACTGATCCAACGCCTTGTGGTCGGCGGCGTTTGCATCGGCGCGACGGGCCCGGCAAAGCGCGGCGCCCAATTCAGGGTCTTCCGCGCCGAACGCGTCGGCGCGCGGCCCAAGGAGTTCGCCCGCTCTAACGAAGGGCGCGATCGCGTCCTCCGGGCGATCCCAGTAGACGAGGCTGGCGAAATTGTAAGCGAGCAGCGCCGTCTCTCGGCTGCCCCCGATTTCGTCCTCCGCAAGACGCCAAGCCCGTTCGCCGGCTTCGGCCGCGGCCTGGCGATCGCCCCGTTCCAGCGCGGCGACGTGCTCGCGATAGGCTTGCATGTAGTCGCTCGCCGACGCCGGGCCTGCGGTCGCCGACGACAGTAAAACCGCAATCAAAATCACTCGCGTGAGCACGACCATGCTACGCCTCCGTACCACACTCCAATAACGGTACAATATTCGACGTCGCCGACGGAGACGTTAATCCGCGGATGAAGGGGGCGTCGCGGAAAACCCGTTTACTCAGCCGCCACGCTCGGCGCCGCCATCGCGGCGGCGCATTCGGCCATCGTTTTGGAGGCGCGTGCGACCGGGTTGGAACCGAAGAAATCGCCGACGGCCGATTTGAACGGCGCGTCGCCGAGCGGGCCGGCCTCGCCGATCGCGGCGAGGTCGAGCGGGGCGCCCGGCTCGGGGCCTTGGTCGAGCCGGCCGAGAACGGGTGCGTCGGCGATCATCGCCTGGCGCAGGGCGAAGAGATCGTCATAGGGCAAGGGTTTGCCTAGCTTGGCCGAAAGCGCGCGCATGATCGCCCAGTCCTCACGGGCCTCGCCGAACGGGAAGTGGGCGCGCGCTCCCATTTGCACGCGGCCCTCCGTGTTCACATAGGTCCCGTTTTGCTCGGTGTACGCCGCTGCGGGGAAGATGACGTCCGCGACTTTGGCGCCGGCGTCGCCATGGTGGCCTTGGTAAATCATGAACGCCCCGCCAAGGCGGGCGGGGTCGATTTCATCCGCACCGAGATTGTAAACGACCTCGATGTCGCGGGCCTGCGCGCCCTCGAGAATGCCGGCGAGGTCGCGCCCGCCCGCTCCCGGCAGAAAGCCGAGGTCGAGCGCGCCGACGCGGCCGGCGGCCGTATGGAGAACGTTGAAGCCGTTCCAGTCATCCGTCACCGCCCCGACGCGGTCGGCGAGCGCAGCGGCGCGCGCCAGGACGGCGGCCCCGTCGGGCCGGGCGAGCGCGCCCATGCCGACGACAAGTGCGGGGCGCTCGGCGGCCTTGAGCGCTTTGAAGAAATCGCCGTCGCCCTTAGCGAGCGCGTCAAGCGTGCGCGGCCCGGCGCCGAGATAGGCGTACTCGAAGGTCAGCGCGGCTTCTTCGCCGATCAGGCCGATTTTCAGGTTGAGATTTGCAAGCCACGCTTTGCGCAGGCGCGCGTTGATCAGCGCCGCGTCCTTGCGCGGGTTGGTCCCCACAAGGAGGATCGCGTCGGCGGCTTCGAGACCGCCGATCCCGGAATTCAACAGGTACGCGCCGCGCTCGCCGCCAAGCGGGGCCCCGTCCTGGCGGCAATCGCGGTGCGGGGTCCCGATCGCGTCGAGCAAATCTTTAAGCGCCTTGACCGCTTCGCACGAGACGAGGTCGCCGACGACGCCGGCTATTTTATCCGCAGGCGTTGCGTTGAGCTTGTCCGCGACGATCCCGAGCGCTTCGTCCCAGGACGCGGGCCGCAACTTGCCGTGTTCGCGTACGAACGGTCGGTCGAGGCGCCGGCTGCGCAGGCCGTCCCAGATGAACCGCGTTTTGTCGGAGATCCACTCCTCGTTCACGTCTTCATGGAGCCGCGGCAAAATACGAAGAATTTCCCGCCCCCGCGCGTCGACGCGGATGTTCGACCCGACCGCATCCATCACGTCGATCGTCTCGGTTTTCGTCAATTCCCAGGGGCGCGCGTTGAATGCATAAGGCTTCGAGGTCAGGGCCCCGACCGGGCACACGTCGATCAAATTGCCGGTGAGTTCGCTTTCGACGGCCTTTTCCAGGTAGGTCGTGATTTCCGCGTTTTCACCGCGATTGACGAGGCCGAGATCGTCGACGCCGGCGACTTCCGTCGCGAACCGCACGCAGCGGGTGCATTGAATGCACCGGGTCATGATCGTTTTGATCAACGGGCCCATGTGCTTTTCTTCGACGGCGCGCTTGTTCTCTTCAAACCGCGTCCCGTCCCGCCCGTAGGCCATCGCCTGGTCTTGCAGGTCGCATTCGCCGCCTTGGTCGCAGATCGGGCAGTCCAGCGGATGGTTGATCAACAGGAATTCCATCACGCCTTCGCGGGCCTTCTTGACCATCGGCGTGTTGGTGAAGAGTTCCGGCGGCGCGCCTTCCGGACCCGGACGAAGATCGCGGACGTTTTGCGCGCAAGACGCGACGGGCTTGGGCGGTCCGCCCTTCACCTCGATGAGACACATCCGGCAATTGCCGGCGACGGACAGGCGCTCATGGTAGCAAAAGCGCGGGATCTCTTCGCCCGCCATTTCGCAGGCTTGCAACAGCGTGACGTTCGACGGGACTTCGACCTCGTCTCCGTTCACCTTAATGACGCGGGTGTCGCCCATGGCGTGCGGCCTTCTTTAGCGGTCGTCGCCGGGATTGACCGACGCGGAAATTCCATTCTTGACGCCCAAGGCGTCGACTAAGGGGCGCTTATCAAGCAGCGCCTATTCGGCAGCCACCGGCACGGCGACGTGCGGCCGGTCGGCGCGATAGGTGTTGATGCGCTCTTCGATCTCGTGACGGAAATGGCGGATAAGGCCCTGCACCGGCCACGCCGCGGCATCCCCGAGCGCGCAGATCGTGTGGCCCTCAATTTGGCCGGCGACGTCGAGCAGCTTATCGATTTCTTCCGTAGAGGAATCGCCCGTCGCCATTCGATCGAGGACCCGCCACATCCAGCCCGTGCCTTCGCGACACGGGGTGCACTGACCGCAGCTCTCATGTTTATAGAAATACGAGATGCGCGCGATCGCGCGGACGATGTCGGTCGACTTGTCCATCACGATGACGGCCGCGGTGCCGAGGCCGGACTTCACCTCGCGCAACGCGTCGAAGTCCATCAGAACGTCGTCGCAAATCTCGCGCGGCAACAGCGGGACCGACGAGCCGCCGGGAATGACGGCTTTGAGGTTCTCCCAGCCGCCGCGCACGCCGCCGCAATGCGTATTAAGCAGCTCGCGCAGCGGGATCGACATTTCTTCTTCAACGTTGCACGGCCGCTCGACATGGCCGGAGATGCAAAAGACTTTCGTGCCGGCGTTGTTCTCGCGGCCGAATTTTTTGAACCACTCCGCGCCGCGGCGGATGATGGTCGGCGCGACGGCGATTGATTCGACGTTGTTGACGGTCGTCGGGCAGCCATAAAGCCCGGCGCCGGCCGGGAACGGCGGCTTTAGGCGCGGCTGGCCTTTTTTGCCTTCCAGGCTTTCCAACAGCGCCGTTTCTTCGCCGCAGATATAAGCGCCGGCGCCGTGAGCGACGTAACAATCGAAATCCCAGCCCGAGCCGGCCGCGTTCTTGCCGAGAAGACCGGCGGCGTAGGCTTCGTCGATCGCCTTTTGGAGGGCGATGCGTTCGTCGACATATTCGCCGCGAATGTAGATGTAACAGGCGTGCGCGCGCATGGCGAACGACGCAACGAGACACCCCTCAATGAAGAGGTGCGGGTCGTGGCGCATGATGTCGCGGTCTTTACAGGTGCCCGGCTCGGATTCGTCGGCGTTCACCACGAGGTAGTGCGGCCGGTCCTTCACTTCTTTGGGCATGAACGACCATTTCAGGCCGGTCGGGAAGCCCGCCCCGCCGCGTCCGCGCAGCCCCGAGGCCTTGACCTGGTCGATCACCCAGTCATGCCCCATGCGGATCATGTCCGCCGTCCCGTTCCAGGCGCCGCGCTTTTTGGCGGCCTCAAGGCCCGGGTCGTGACGCCCGTACAAATTGGTGAAAATCCGGTCTTTGTCGGCAAGCATAGGCGATCGATCTTCTAACAGCGCAGGGTGTGTGTAGCGGAAAACCGCGGCCGGCGAAAAGCGCCGCGTTGTCCCAACCGCAGTCGATCGCGGCGACGGCGATCACGGGCGGACGGCGTCCTCGTAGGAATCGCGCTCGCGTTTGAGAGCGCGTCGCAATAGCTGGAAATGAACGAAAAACGCCGCACACCAAAGAACGAGGCCGATTGCGATCGCCGCTTGGCTTTTCGTCGCGAAAGCGACCGCAACGACGCACGCCGCGCCGATCGCGTCTTTCACGAGAAAGCGGTTAATCGCCGATTGCGCGGGGTCTTTCGGGGTCCGGTCGCTCATTTGCGGCTCCGAGGTCGAACGCGTTCGGCGCGAGCGCGCTGCCGCCCGGGAAACGACGGGCCGCGTCCTCGACGCGCGACGAATAGGTGCGATCGATCTCGGAAGGATTAACGCCGGCTTTGCAAAGCGCGCGTTCGCGGAACAACCATTCCCGCACGGCGCTCTGCCCGCTCGGCGACAAGTCGCTGCTTTGGGGCATGCGGCTCTCGTCGTCGAGCCACACTTCCATGTCGCGGTCGACGCAGGGCGGCGGGCGATGCACCGGCGGTTTGTCGAGCAGGCTGAGCGCCCGCGCCGCAGGACTGCGCGAGCCGCCGCGGTCAAAGACCAACACGTCCTCCGCGGCGCCGTCGGCGCCCGTCCCCGACGGCGCGACGGCGCACCCGGCGAGCGCGATGCCGAAACCGACCGCCGCCAATAAACGCATGATGCAAATCCCTTTATCCCCGCCGCCGCATCATCGCCCGCTTGCGCCCCCTGGCGCAACCGGGCCGGTCAACCGTCCGCCGGACAATCGACGACGACGCCCGCCGCGTCGAACCGCGCCGCGATCGCCGCTTCATCGCTCGCGGCGTGCGCAAACCGCTCAAAAGGCAGACCGGCGTCCTGGCCGTACGCCGCGACGCGCCCCATGCCGGAAAAAACCGTATCCGGCGGCCGGTCGGCCATGGGGTCCGAGAACGCCTCGTCCGCCGTCACGATCGTCCAACCGGCCGCTTTCAACCCGTCGACGAGGCGCGTCACGTAGAGGGCGGCGAAGTCGTTTTCGTGAAGGAGCAACACATGCGCCGGGGAGCGGCCCAACACGTCGCGGGCGAGCGCGTCGAAATGCTCGGCCGCGTCGACCAACATGTCGACATACACCGCGCCCGCGGCGTCGCGATCAATGCAGCGCCCGTCTTTCATCGCGCTTCGGGCGAGCGACACCATATGCCAGTCGTAGTTGTCCACGGTGACGTACGCGTTCTTAAGGCCCCGTTCGGCCAGCGCCGTGCGCAACGCGTCGCGTTTGCCGCGCTCGCGCCCTTCGTCGAGATACGGAAACCGAAACCACGCGCGGCGATTGGGAAAACCGTCGAGGAGCCCGTCGGCGCGGTCAATTTCCGCAATGTAGGCGGCGACGTCCGTTTTGTGCGCCCACGGGTGGGTGTGCGTGTGATTGGCGAGGACATGGCCGGCTTCGGCGTACCGGGCGACGCGCGCGCGGCCGCCCTCGCGGGTCTCAAAGCCTCGGGTCGCGATGAAGAACGCCGCCTGGTCGACGCCGGCCGCCTTTAGGCCGTCGATCAGCTGCGTCGCGCGGTCGTCGCCGCTCAAAAGCGGTCCGTCGCCCATCGGCGCATCGTCGTACGTCAACGCAATCCGCTTGGTCCGGGCCGGCTCAGCCGCAGCGCCGCTGACAAGGACCGACAACGCGGCCGCGAGCGTCGCCGCCAATCTCAAGAAGCCGGTTCCCGGTTCGGCAGGGGCGCGGATTTCGCCGCCGAGCCGTCATAGAGCGCGGGCTCCGTCAAGGACGTGTCGTCGCCCTCCGGGTCGGACGTGTTCCGACGCGGGTTCTGCGTGCCCGACGTGACGGCGTCGCCGCGCTCGAACCGGGCGAGCAGGTCCTCCAGGATCTCGGGCGTCAGATCCTCATAGTAATGGTCGGTCTCGTTCGTGGAGATCTGCACCATCGGCGCGTTGACGCACGCGCCGAGGCACTCGACCTCAAGCCACGAAAACTTGCCGTCCTCGGTGACGGCGTTCTCCGGCCCGATCTTGTTTTTGCAGACGTCGCGCAGGCCGTCCGATCCGCGCAACATGCACGGCGTCGTTCCGCAGACTTGCACGAAAAACTGGCCGACCGGCGCAAGGTTGAACATCGTGTAGAAGCTGGCGACTTCGAACACGCGGATGTAGGGCATCTCCAGCTGGCGGGCGATCGCCTCCATCATCGGGATGGAAATCCACCCTTCCTGCTTTTGCCCCCGCCACAAAAACGGAATGACGCACGAGGCTTGCCGGCCTTCCGGAAACTTCTGCATCTGCGCGTCGCACCAGGCGAGATTGTCCGGCGTCCACGCAAACGACGCGGGTTGGTTTTTCGCAGGTCGACGGGCCGCCATAAGATCAGGTCTCGCTTCTCGTTCGTAGCGTGTAAGTCTTTGACGCCGCGCGAGCGGTCAAGGCGGCGCGGCAGCGCGAACCGTGCGACCAAAGCGCGACGACAACCGGGTTTAGCAGACGGAGAAAAGGGGCGCCCATGCGTATTTCGATCTTACTGCTCATTTTTGCGACGCTTGCCGCCTGCGGAAGCGGCGACACGGGCGCGGCCACCGGCGCGGCAAAGGGCGCGGCGAGCGCCCCGGCGCCGGCTGCGGCGAGCACGTGGACGCTCGCGAGCGGCGAATCGCGCCTGTCGTTCGTCTCGACGAAGGCCGGCGAGATCGCCGAAACGCACTATTTTCGGGACATCGCCGGGGCCGTCAGCCCGTCCGGCGAGGCGGTCCTCGAAGTCGCGCTCGACAGCGTCGAGACCGCCATCGACATCCGCAACGAGCGCATGCGCGCGATGTTGTTCGAGACCGAAACGCACCCGGTCGCGACGGTCAGCGTCGACGCGCCCCTGGAGGAATTCGACGCCCTCGCGGTCGGCGAGCGCGTCCGTCGGTCCGCCACCGTGTCGTTGTCCCTGCACGGCGTATCCGCCGATATCGACGGCGACCTCTTCGTCACGCGCATCGCCGACGATCGCGTTCTCGTCGAAACGGCGGCGCCGGTCGTCGTCAACGCCGGCGACTTCGCCCTGACCGACGGCGTCGCCGCCCTGATGGAGATTGCAGCGCTGCCGTCAATCAGCCCGGCCGTGCCGACGACGGCCTCCCTCGTCTTCGTGCGCTAACCCCCGCCCTTAAGAATTACTTGGAGGAGCGCCGACGATGATTATCCCGAACCTCATGGCGACGGATCTCGGCCGATCCATCGCGTTTTACCGAGACGTCGTCGGCATGGCGTTCGTCTTCGGCGTCTCCGCGACGCGCGAAGACCTCGACGAAACGGCCGCCGCCGCGCGCGGCGTCTTCGCCGTCATGGCGATCGACGGGGCGCAGCTCATGCTGCAAACGCCGGCGAGCCTTGCAGAGGATCTCGACTTCTTCGCGGGCGTCGACGCGCCGGGCCCCGCGGGAACGGTTTACATCCGCGACGTCGACCCGGACGCCGTAGCGGCGCGCGCGCCGGCGGGATCGCTCATCAAAGGCCCCGAGCAAGCCTGGTACGGGATGCGAGAGGCGTATCTGCGCGACCCGGACGGTCATATCATCTGCGTCGGCAAACCCGAGGGGCCGCCGCCGACATGAGCGCGCGGGGGCGGCGCCGCGCGTAGCGGCCCGATCGGCGCACTGGAGCGCTAGCGCTCCCGGTCTTGCTCTTCCTGCGGATGATCGCCGCCGCCGGCCGCCGCGATCGTCGGCGTTGCGGGCGCAGCCGCGCCGCTCGTCCGGCTTTCGAGCTTGCCCAGTTCGGCGCGCGCGCCCTCGATCGTCTTGCGCAAGTTTGCGCGGCGGAAGGCGCGCAAATGCGCGCCGAGAAACGGCAAGCGCCCGACGAGCCCGCGCCGCAAAGAAAACATCGTCAAGAATACGCCGACGCCGGCGAGCGCAGCGATTTCAGGCCGCGTTTCGCTGGAAATGAGATAGACGCGCAGCGGCAGGATGACGAAGGCGATGACAAGGCCGATCACCGCGCCGTAAACGCCGGCGCCCGCGATAACGTTGCCGCCGGCCCCGTCCTTGTGCCGATCTTTTAACGTTGCGCCCGCATAGGCGATGAAAACAATGACGATGAAGCCGATCACCGCGACGTCGAAGCCCGGCCCTTGGGGATGCAGCGCGCGATAAAGATCCGCACTCACGCGATCACGGCGCCGTTGAGCTCGGCCGCGTCGCGGAAACAACCGAAACACAGCTCACGGACGATATCGGCTTCGGCGGCCGCAAACTCTTCCGGCGTGAGATCGTTGCACGACGCGCAGATCGCCTGGTAGACGCCGCCCGCCCGGTTCCAGAAAAAGCCGACGGGCTCGCCGCATTGGAGCGCGGCGACGATATGGACGCAGACGAATGTCTTGTCCTGGCGCCCGTGCGTCGCGCAAGTGAGCGTCGCCTGTTCGGCTCGCCGTTTTTTCCGCATGATCGTCGCGCTCCCGACGCCAAACCGCCGCGCCGGTTAGGGCGTCGGCAAAACGCCCTCATATTCCCAGTCGATCGGACCGGTCATCCGTACCCGGTCGTCTTCGCCCCACTCTATCGCAAGGTCGCCGCCGTCCAGCGTCACGACCGCTTTGCGTTCGGTCAGCCGGCGGCGATAGGCGGAGACGACGGCGGCGCAAGCGGCGGTGCCGCAGGCTTTTGTAATGCCGACGCCCCGCTCCCACACGCGCAGGCGAATAGCGTGCCGCCCCGTCACCTGGGCGACGGATACGTTTGCGCGTTCCGGGAAAAGCGGGTGGTGTTCGATCATCGGGCCGAAACGGTCGAGCGCCTGACCCTCGGCGTCTTCGACGAAAAAGATGCAGTGCGGATTGCCCATGTTGACGGCGGACGGTCCCCACAGGACCGGCGCGTCGATGGGCCCGAGCTTAACGTCGATAAAGCGCGTATCGTCCATTTGCTCGGCAAGCGGAATGTCTTGCCAGTGAAGTTTCGGCGGCCCCATGTCGACGCTGACCCGCTTGTCGCCGACGCGGGCCGCGCGCAAACGGCCCGCGAGCGTTTCGAACGCGACCCGCTCCGAGCCGGCCTCTTCGGCGAGGAGCCAGGCGACGCAACGCGCCGCGTTCCCGCACGCTTCGACTTCCGAGCCGTCGGCGTTCCACACGCCCATGAACGGCCCGTCGCGCGTCTCGATGGTGATGACCTGGTCGGCGCCGGTCTCCTCGGCGACGGCGCGGGCCGAGCCGGCGTCCATCGCCGCCGCGCCGTCGCGCAGATCGAGGATTGCGAACGCGTTGCCGAGCCCGTTCATTTTGACGAACGGCCGGCCCGCAAGGCCTTCATTGAGCGACATGAAAGATGCTCCCGGCAGGGCTGTCGATCCGGACGGGTTACTTCAGCGGCGCGAGGCTCTTCAAGGTCTGAACGCGCGCTTCGGCCGCCTGGGCGCTTAAAATGTGGTCGGTCTTTTCCCAAAAATGCGGGCGCGTGAATAGCTGCAACAAGGCTTTGTAGGCCGCGACCGTCATCAACGCCCAATAAATCGGGGCGAGGAGCGCGTAAGGGCACAAGTCCGTCCAGCCCCGTTTGAGCGGCGCAATCATGGCGAGGCCGACAAAGGTGATCGCGCCGGCGATCAGCGTGAAGACGTTGAGCGCGGTCAACCAGCGCGGCGCCGAGGCGTCGCCGGACAACGCCCAGACCGCCGCGCCGACGATCAGGATCGGCGTGACGAGCGCGCTGAACACCGTGCCGGCGAGAAACAAGTGCGTCGAGACGAACCCCATCGGCCCCGCGGCTTTGAGAAAACGGCCGGGCTCGCGCATATGCACGAGCCAGGTTTGCATATAGCCCTTCATCCAGCGCGAGCGCTGGCGGATCCAATTGCCGAGCCGCGAATTCGCCTCCTCGAACGTCGTCGAATCGACCATCGCCGTGCGATAGCCGAACCGGGCGAGCCGCATGCCGACGTCGGCGTCTTCGGTGACGTTATAGGGGTCCCAGCCGCCGACCGCGCGCAACACGCCGGTGCGGAAAATATTCGACGTTCCCCCGAGCGGGATCGGCGCGCGAATACGCTCGAGCGCCGGCAGCAAACTGTCGAACCACAAAGCGTATTCGAGCGCGAAGAGACGCGTCAGCCAGTTTTCTTTGGCGTTGTAATAATTCAGTCGCGCCTGGACGCAGGCGACGTCCGGGTCGGCTTGGGCGAAGACGGCGGCGGCTTTGCGCAGTTGGTCGGGCTCGGGCATATCCTCGGCGTCATAAATGACGATGAGGTCGCTGGCCGCCTGGAAGAGCCCGAAATTGCACGCCTTCGGCTTTGTGCGCGGCTCGGTGGCCGGCAATTTGACGACATGGAAACGCTCGTCGAGTTTAAGCCGCCGCGCCGTCGCGATCGTCGAGAAATCATCCGCCTCAAGAAGAACCTTCACGTCCAAGCGATCGGCCGGGTAATCGATCTTGTCGATCGCGGCGATCAGCATGGGGAGCGCTTCAGCTTCGTTGTAAAGCGGCAGCAGGACGGTGACGCTCGGCAAGTCCGCATCCGCCAAAGGCTCGGGCGTCAAGGCCGGCGCTTTGCCGAATTGCAGCGCCGCCAGGTACAGACGGAAGGCGATGACGACGATGAAATAGCCGCAAATCAGCGCGTTGGCGGCGGTTACGGCGGTCAACGGCGCGGCGGCGAAGGCGGCCGCCGCCAAAATCACAAGACACGCGCCGACAAAGCGTTGGTCGGGCGTCATCAGCCGATAAGCGGACGCGGCCGGCTCGCGCCGACGCAACGCGTTGATCGAGCCGTCGTCGAAGATCGCGGTTTCTTCGGGGCCGAGCGCGCGTGCGGGCCAATGCGACGCGGGTTCGGCGCGGCCGCCGAAGCGCGCGGACCCGGCGAGGTCGCGCGCCGTCGGCCGGCCCGGCCCGCCGAGCCGCTCGGCCATGCGCGCCTCGCTTCGTTGCGCGCGCTCCTCAGCGGCGGCGTCCACGGCGGTCGGTGTTGGCCTCGACGGCGTCAAAACTGCGTCCAAATCCCCACGAAGACGGCGTCCCCCGCATCGACGCCGCGCCCCAGAACATCACGCGAATATCCCAGATGCAACGACGAATGCGCCGTGACGCGGCGCCCGACTGAGGCCTGCACGCGCACAACGTCGAAGTCCTGGCCGCCCGGATCTTCGTTGCGCAACGAGGTCGTCGACAGCGCCTGGACGAGGCCGATCCAACGCGTCCCCAGTTTCGCGCCGAGCGTTGCGTCGGCGCGGATCTGATCGGCGGCCGCGCCGAACCGGCGCCGATAGGCGACCTCGCCCGCAATGAATACGCCGGCGCGCGCGCCGGGCTCGGCGCCGATGAGATCGCGGCCGTAAAGCGCCCGGATCTCCGCGTCCAATCCCTCGTCGAGCGCCCCGCCGCCGCCGAGCGGGCGAAAGCCGTTCAACGCCCCGACGGAAACATAAAGCGCGGCCGCGTCCCGGGGCCCGCGTTTCAACTGGCGTTGCAGGCCGACTTCAAATTCCGCAAGGCCGCGGTCTTCCTCGGCGCCCGGCGGCGCGCTGTCGAGCGATCCCGACGAGCGGTAAACGACCTTGCCGACGACCGTATGGCGACCGTCGACCCCGTATTCGCCGTAGACCTGGCTTTCAACGCGCGTGAAGCGGTCGGCGTCGGCGCCGTCGAAGGGCGGCGCGAAGTCGCCGGTATTGCTCAAGCGATCGGTCCGAAACGCAACGAACGCCTCGCCGTCTTCGCGTCCCCAAGGCGACGCCGTCGCCGAAACGGGCGCAAATCCGCCGCCCAGAAGCGCGGCGGCGCAGGCCGCGGCGCGCCGCCGCTTCGCGTGTCTCCCCACCGAATTGATGCCCCCCGAGGACGCGGCCGCCGTCGGCGCCGCGCTACGTCTCTCCCATGGGACGATTATCGGCGCGCACGAACGGGGCGCCAGCTCGCGAAAGTTGCAAATTCAACGCTTTGCGCAGACCTTAACGCGAACTTCGGGCGGGTCGCGCCGCCGGTTGACGCGTCGCGCGTCCGTCGGATCGCCAAGCGGCGCGCCGCTGCTTGGCGCCGCGGTTACGCGGCGAGTTTGCGGATGACGTAGTGGAGAATGCCGCCATTGCGGAAATACTCCATCTCATCCGCCGTATCGATCCGCACTCGGAGAATGATGTCTTTCGTATCGCCGTTGGCGAACGTGACGGTCGCGCGCGCCTCGCCGCGCGGCTCGATCGCGTCGACGTCGTGGACGGAGACCTGCTCGTCCCCGGTCATGCCGAGTTCGACCCAGCCGTCGCCCTCGGAGAATTGGAGCGGCAGGACGCCCATGCCGATTAGGTTCGACCGGTGAATGCGCTCAAAGCTCTTGGCGATGACGGCGCGCACGCCGAGAAGGCTCGTTCCCTTTGCGGCCCAATCGCGCGACGAGCCGGTGCCGTATTGCTCGCCCGCCATGACGACGAGCGGCACGCCTTGTTCTTTGTACGCCATGGCCGCGTCGTAGATCGCTTTCTCGTCGCCGGTCGGCACGAACCGGGTATAGCCGCCCTCGACGCCGTTAAGCATTTTGTTCTTGATACGAATGTTTGCGAAGGTGCCGCGCATCATGATGTCGTGGTTGCCGCGGCGCGAGCCGTAGGAGTTGAACTCAGAGACGGGCACTTGGCGGTCTTTAAGATACTCGCCTGCGGGGCTGTCTTCTTTGATGGAGCCCGCCGGCGAGATATGGTCGGTGGTGATGGATTCGCCGAAGAGCGCCAAAATTCGCGCGCCGTCGATCGGCGCGACCGGGGCGGGCGTTTTCTCCATGCCCTCAAAGAACGGCGGCTTGGCGACGTATGTCGACGTCGGCCATGTGTATGTCTGCCCGTCGCCGGCGTCGATGCCGCGCCATTTGTCGTCGCCCTTAAAGACGTCCGCATACCGACTGGCGAACATTTGCGAGGTGACGTTCGCGCGCACGACCTCGGCGATTTCATGGTTCGTCGGCCAGATGTCCTTCAAGTAGACGTCGTTCCCGTCCGCGTCTTGACCGATGGGGTCCGTCGTCAGGTTTTTGTTCAGCGTGCCCGCCAACGCATAGGCGACGACCAAAGGCGGCGAGGCGAGATAGTTCGCCCGAACGTCCGGCGAGACGCGGCCCTCGAAGTTCCGATTGCCGGAGAGGACCGAGCAAACAGCCAGATCGTGTTTGTTGACCGCGTCCGAAATCGCGGGCGGCAGAGGGCCGGAATTGCCGATGCAGGTCGTGCAGCCGTAACCCACAAGATTAAAGCCGAGCGCGTCCAAATCGTCCTGCAACCCCGACTTCGACAAATAGTCGGTGACGACCTGGCTGCCCGGCGCGAGCGACGGCTTCACCCACGGTTTGACCGATAAGCCCTTGGCGCGGGCGGCACGCGCAACAAGCCCCGCGGCGATCAACACCGACGGGTTCGAGGTGTTCGTACACGACGTAATCGCCGCGATGGCGACGTCGCCATGGCCGATGTCGAAGGGCTCGCCTTCGACCGGGACGCGTTTCCCGTTTTGGCCGCCCATGCCGTATTCTTTATCGAGCGCCGTCTCGAAATTCGCCGGCGCGTCTTCGAGGAGAACGCGGTCCTGCGGGCGCTTCGGTCCGGCTAAAGACGGTTTGACCGATGCGAGGTCGAGTTCGAGCGTGTCGGTGAAAACGGGGTCGGGCGTCGACGCGTCGCGCCACATTCCCTGCTCTTTGGCGTACGCCTCGACGAGCGCCACGCGATCGGCGTCGCGCCCGGTGGCCGTCAGATAACGGATCGTCTCGGCATCGACGGGGAAGAAGCCGCAGGTCGCCCCGTATTCCGGCGCCATGTTGGCGATCGTCGCCTGGTCTTCGAGCGTCAAATGATCGAGGCCGGGGCCGAAAAACTCGACGAACTTTCCGACCACGCCCTTTTTGCGCAGCATCTCGGTGACGGTGAGGACGAGGTCCGTCGCCGTCGCGCCCTCCGGCAGTTTCCCGTTCATCTTAAAGCCGATGACCTCGGGGATGAGCATCGAGATCGGCTGGCCCAGCATGGCGGCTTCGGCTTCGATGCCGCCGACGCCCCAACCGAGCACTGACAAACCGTTGACCATCGTCGTATGGCTGTCGGTGCCGACGAGCGTGTCGGGATAAGCGTAGGTCTCGCCTTTGTAGTCGGCCGTCCAAACGGTCTGGGCGAGATATTCGAGATTGACCTGGTGGCAGATGCCGGTGCCCGGCGGCACGACCCGGAAATTGTCGAACGCCCCCTGCCCCCATTTAAGGAACTGGTACCGCTCCGCGTTGCGTTCATATTCGCGGTCGACGTTTTTCTGGAACGCGCTTGGCCCGCCGAAATAGTCGACCATCACCGAGTGGTCGATGACGAGGTCGACCGGAGCCAGCGGATTGATCTTTTCGGGGTCCTCGCCGAAGCCCTTCATCGCGTCGCGCATCGCGGCGAGGTCGACGACGGCCGGCACGCCCGTGAAGTCCTGCATCAGGACGCGCGCGGGGCGGTAAGCGATCTCGTGGGACGTGCGGCCGTCTTTCAGCCAGTCGCCGAACGCCTTGACGTCGTCGACCTCGACCGAGCGGCCGTCTTCAAACCGCAGGAGGTTTTCCAGGAGCACCTTCAACGAAAACGGCAGACGCGAGAGATCGCCGACCTGCGCTTCGGCCGCCTTCAGGCTGTAGATCGCATAGGACTTGCCGGCCGCGGAAATCGTCGTCTTCGTCTTGAGCGTGTCGCGTCCTGGGATCACGAACGGTCTCCTTAATGATTCGTTACCGATTTCGCGGCTCTTATGGAGCACGCGGGATAGGCGTGCAATCAAGCCGCGCCGTCGCAGACGGGGCGCCGCGCCGGCTGGGAACCGCACCAAAATTGGGCGCGTCGTTCGCGTCCGCATTGGCGCGAGGGGGGCTCGATCGCCGATGCGGTCGCGCGAACGCCGGCGTCGTGCTAGGGGCGAACCGGCTGTGGGAGAGACCCGCTGCAGGTTTCGCCGGCTCGGTCGTTTGACGGACGAAAGGAGTTTTTCGCCATGCGTTTCGCCGCCGTTTCATCATCTCTCGCCGCTTTTTCCGGTGCGCTGGCGCTCGGCGCCGTCGCGAACGCTGCAAAGCCCGAACCGGTCGCCACCCACACGGACTGGAGCGTTTTCGTACAAGACGTGGAAGGCGAGAAAGTCTGCTTCGCCGCCACCGAAGCGAAAGACAAATCGCCCAAGACCGTTAACCACGGCGACGTCTTTTTCATGGTCGCCAGCTGGAAATCCGGCGCGGCGAACCAGCAGCCGAGCCTCATGGCGAGCTACAATTTCAAAGACGCGCCCGAACCGATCGCGCGCATCGGCTCGGACAAATGGGAGATGTACGTCTCCGAAAATGAAGCGTTCATCGAAAAAGAGAGCGACGAGAACAATCTCGTCGGGGCCATGAAGCGCGGCGCGGACATGCGCGTCAGCGCGGTGTCGAGCCGCGGCACGGCGACGAATTACCGGATCTCGCTGCGCGGGATAACGGCGGCCCTAAAAGACGTCGACCGGCTCTGCCGCTAGAGCGTCGGCGCTTTGTATTGTCCGTGGCGACGCTCTAGATTTTTGTTTGAACGGCTGAGCCGGTCGTTACCCGATCCAATGTGATCAAGCGGCGCCCTAGGCCGCCGCCGGTCCGGTCGGCCTCGGTCGGTCCCGGCCCTTTGACCCTGCTGCTTATTTAAGCGCGCGGCCGTTCAGGCGGTCGCGCGTTCGTGCTATGCGGGCGATCGCCATCCGCGCCTGCGGCCGCCGTCGCGGCCCCGCTATCGGCGCGCTCCTCCCCGGAACCTCCAAGCAGAGACAGATCATGGGAATCATTACGGAATTCAAAGAGTTCGCCGTCAAAGGCAACATGGTCGACATGGCCGTCGGCATCATCATGGGCGGCGCCTTCGGGACGATCGTCAAATCCCTCGTCGACGACATCATCATGCCGCCGATCGGCATTCTGACCGGCGGCGTCGACTTCGCGGACATCAAATTGACGCTGTCCCCGGGCGACGGCGAGGCGGAAGCCGTCGCCATGAACATCGGCCTGTTCATCAACGCCTGCATCGCCTTTTTGATCGTCTCATTGGCGCTGTTCATCCTGATCAAAGGCATCAACAAACTCAAAAAAGAAGCCGAAGAAGCGCCGGCCGAACCGCCCCGCCAAGAGGTCCTTCTGGAAGAAATCCGCGACGCCTTGAAAACCCGCAGCGCGTAACGACGCGGCGGATCGCGACCGGGAAACCCGTGCCGGACCTCCGGCCCGCGCGGGTTTTTTCTTTGCATGCGGCGACGCGCCCTGCGCCCCGCGGGCTGGTCGCCATTGTTCGCGGCCGCGCCGCGCCTTAGAACGCTGCGGCTATGACCGCGCTTGAGACCATCCGCAATTTTTCCATCGTCGCGCATATCGACCACGGAAAATCGACCCTCGCCGACCGCCTGATCCAGATCACCGGCGGGCTCAGCGAGCGCGAAATGAAGCAACAGGTCCTCGACTCGATGGACCTGGAGCGCGAGCGCGGCATCACCATTAAAGCGCAAACCGTTCGCCTGCGGCATAAAGCGCGGGACGGCAAGACGTATACGTTGAACCTGATCGACACGCCCGGCCATGTCGACTTCACCTATGAGGTCTCGCGCTCGCTCTCCGCGTGCGAAGGGGCGTTGTTGGTGGTCGACGCGAGCCAGGGCGTCGAAGCGCAAACGCTCGCCAACGTTTACCAGGCGATCGACGTCGATCTGGAAATCGTCCCCGTTCTGAACAAGATCGATTTGCCGGCGGCCGATCCCGACCGCGTCAAAGCCCAAATCGAAGACGTGATCGGCATCGACGCGACCGAGGCGATCGAGATATCGGCCAAAACGGGCCTCGGCGTCGACGACGTTCTCGACGCAATTGTCGAGAAGCTCCCGGCGCCCCAGGGCGACCCCGAGGCGCCCTTGAAAGCGCTTCTCGTCGACAGCTGGTACGACGCCTATCTCGGCGTCGTCGTCCTCGTGCGCGTCGTCGACGGCGCGCTCAAAAAAGGCATGCGCGTGCGGATGATGGGCGCGGGCGCGACGTATACGGTCGATCAGGTCGGGGTTTCGACGCCCAAGCAGACGCCCGTCGACGCGCTCGGCCCGGGCGAAATCGGCTATTTGACCGCGTCCATCAAAGAAGTCGCCGACACGCGCGTCGGCGATACGATTACGGATGAACGCCGGCCGACCAATTCGATGTTGCCGGGCTTTAAACCCTCTCAACCGGTCGTTTTCTGCGGGATCTTTCCGATCGACGCCGCCGACTTTGAAGATTTACGCGAAGCGATGGGCAAATTGCGCTTGAACGACGCGAGCTTTGAATTCGAAATGGAGACCTCGGCCGCGCTCGGTTTCGGGTTCCGTTGCGGGTTTCTGGGGCTATTGCACCTTGAAATCATCCGGGAACGGCTCGAACGCGAGTTCAACATCGACCTCATTACGACCGCGCCGAGCGTCGTTTACGAGCTGCATTTAACCGACGGGACGTCCGCGGAGCTCCATAACCCGGCGGACATGCCGGACCCGGTCAAAATCGACCACATGGAAGAGCCGTGGATCAAAGCGACCATCATGACGCCGGACGAGTATCTCGGCGGCGTATTGAAGCTCTGCGAAGAGCGGCGCGGCGTGCAGGTCGACCTCACCTACGCCGGCGCGCGCGCAATGGTCGTTTACGAATTGCCGCTGAACGAAGTCGTCTTCGATTTCTACGATCGCTTGAAGTCGATCTCGAAGGGTTACGCCAGCTTCGACTATCAGATGCTCGCTTACCGCCAGGGCGACCTCGTGAAAATGCAGATCCTGGTGAACGAAGAGCCCGTCGACGCCCTATCGGTTATCGTCCACCGCGAAAAAGCGCAGCTGCGCGGCCGCGCGATGTGCGAAAAACTCAAAGACCTCATCCCGCGCCACCTGTTCAAAATCCCCATCCAGGCGGCGATCGGCGGCAAGGTCATTGCGCGCGAAACGATCGGCGCCATGAGAAAAGACGTCACGGCCAAATGCTATGGCGGCGACGCGACGCGCAAACGCAAGCTTCTTGAGAAACAAAAAGAGGGCAAAAAGAAGATGCGCCAGTTCGGCCGCGTCGAGATCCCGCAAGAGGCGTTCATCAAAGCGCTGAAAATGGACGACTGACGGCGGTCGGCGTTCTGCAGTTTCCTTCCGCTTTTAGCGCGCTTCTTCCGACTGCGCGCTTGCGCCCGTCGGCTGCCAAAGCTGGATCGGGTTGCCTTCCGGGTCTTCGAGTTTGGCGAAGAAGCCGTTCGGGTACTCCTCCGGATCAACCTCGACCGAAATCCCGGCGGCTTGCAGCTGCGCGACCATCGCCGTTAAGTCGCGCACACGGAAATTCAGCATAAACTGTTTCTTCGGATCGCCGAAAAACGCCGTGTCCTCCTGGAAGGGCTCGAAGACGGTGACGCCCCCGTTTTGCCGCCACGGTTCTTCCTCGTAAGTCGACGGCGTCTCGGTAACGCCGAGATGATCCGCGTACCACTTTTTAAGCGCCTTCCAGTCTTTCGATCGAAAAAAGAAGCCGCCTAGCCCAAGTACTTTTTCCATCCGCTTTCTCCTTGTCGGAGCGTCGTCATTGGCTTGCCGGCGCGCGCGTCAAGACTTCTCGTTCGACCGCGGCGGCGTCGACGTCCGCCGTTTCGAAATTCACCGTACGAAGACGGTTTTCCGCAAGGAGCGGCCATTGCGCACGCACCCAATCAGGACGCTTTTCGAAATTGCCGTAGGCGAGGATCGCTTGGGCGCGCGGGCGTTCGGCGAACTCGATCGCCGCGACATAGCTCGTCCCGCCGGTCAATTCGTACGCGCCGGTTTCATCCGGTTCGACCCATCCGACGCGGAACGCGCCGAGCCCGCCGGGCGCAAGGCCGACCGGGATGTCGACGCCGTCGCGCTTGACGCGCGCGACCGCTCCCCAGGGCGCGTCGAGCGCGCCGAACGCCCCTTTGACCGATTGCGCGGCGCCTTTGAGCGCGGCGAGCGCCGCGGCGTCGTCTTTGAGACCCGTCGGTCCGGTCGCCGCGTCGTCGAGCGACCAGGCCGCCTCGTAAGCGCCGGGGTCTAACGAACTCAAAACGCCCTGCGCGCCGGCGAGCGCGTTGATCCAGGAAAAGAACAAGACCGCGCCGCGGCTCTCCGGGGTCGCGTTCCGGTCCCAGGACGCGAGCGCGTCGGCGGCCTCGGCCAAGAGGGCGTCGTCCTCGGCGGCGCGTGCGGCGGCGATGAGGTCGTCGAGGACCTGGTCGGCGGCCGCGAGATGGGGCGACTGGCTGTACGCGACGAATTCGTCGAAGGAGATCGACGGATCGGCCATCAACAATGAGAGCGATTGCTGCGCGCGCGGCGTCATCATCGGCGGGACGAGATCGGCGGGATAATCGGCCGGGTCGAGAACCACCGGCACGGTCGCCGTCCAAGGCGTTTCATTCGCGTTCTGAACGAAATGCGAGGGCGGGTTCTTCACCTTGGGCAGCGCCGAGTAAGGCTGGTAGTCGTCCCAACGCAAGTCCGGGTCGGCCCCGTCCAACACGCCCGCCCAAAGCGCCGCGTCGCCTTTTTTGCGCACCGGCGACAGCGCGTTGAAGAGATAAAAGATCTCGCCCGCTTGATCGGCGTACACCGTATTGAAAAACGGCATCTGCATGCGGCCCATGGCGGCTTCGAATTCGTCGAGCGATTGCGCGCGCGCCATCTCCCAATATTGTTCGGTGATGCCGAGCCGCTCCGGCTCCAAGCCGGCGACTTTGAGCGCATAGGCGGTTTTGTCGTCGGCGTGCACGACCGGTCCGGCGCTGGTTCGCCGGACCGTCAACGGTTTATCAACGGGCCCGTCGGGCGTTGCGACCTTCAGCGGGACGATCTCCGTCTCGAAGGCCGTTTCGCCGGTCATATCGATATACCCGCCTTCGGCGAGGTCGAACGCGTAAAGATCGGCGCCGTCGAACGTATTGACCGTGTGCGTCCAACCGAGGCGGTCGTTGAAGGCGATTGAGATCAGCGGCATCCCAATTAATGAAACGCCGTAGGCGTTGACGTCGGGCGTCGTCATTTGCGCTTCAAAGAAATAGTAGAAATCCTTCCAGGGAAGGTGCGGGTTCGCCAGGAGGAGAGACGCGCCGCTTTCGGACTTTGCCGGCGCGACGGCCCAGCCGTTCGAACCGGGCTCGGCCGTCGGCTCGGGCGCGGCGGCCGCCGACGCGGCGCGGCGCATGCCTTGAATGCGCTGAAGCTCTTTGCCGGCGACGAAACGCAAATGAGTGACCCGCGCTGCGTGGCCGAGAACGTCGCGCGCCGTCACCGGCAAAACGCCGGCGAGCGCGGGGTCGAGCGCGTCGGCGTGCGCCGCGGCGTATGCGTTGATGCCGTCGGCGAAGGCGTCGAGGGACGCCTGCATGGCCGGCCCTTGCGCGGCGTATATGGCGTCGATCTTCTGGGGCAGGCCGACGCTCCACATCAGCGCGTCAGTTTCGTAATAGTCCGGCCCGAGATATTCAGCGGCGCGGCCGCGTCCCTGCGCCATCAGCGTCAAGACGAGATCGCCGCGCCCCCGCATTTGAGCCCAGCCGAAAGCGAAAAACGCGTCGTCGCGCGTTTCGGCGCGAATATGCGGCACGCCCCATTCGTCCCAGAGTATTTCCGGTCCTGCGCCGGCGGGCGCCGGCGTCGCGCCGTCGTCCGGCATTTCGCTCACGCCCTCGGTCTGAGCGTCGTTTTCGGACTGGCCGCCGCATGCGGCGGCGAGCATCAGGAAAATGAGCGCGACTTGGCGCATAGGTCGTTCC
>JBCCZS010000022.1:0-24577 GCA_039187035.1 Pseudomonadota bacterium
CCGCCTTGATCGTCGGCGGGCTGATCGCTTACTGGCCGGCGCGGCGCGGGTGGCGGCGGGGGTTGCGCGCGGCTGGACCGTCGCGCATCGAACTCCTCAGCGTCCACCGCAATCTCGGCACGTACGTTGCGTTGCCGTCGTTGATCGTCGCGTTGAGCGGGGCCGCGCTCGCCTTTCCGAGCACGAGCCGCGCGCTGTTCGATCAATTCGGAGGACCGCGCGCGACGCCGCTCGAGACGCCGGCGCCGGCCTTTAAACCGGCGCGATCGGTCGATTGGTCGAATGCGCTGGCGGCGGCGACGCGCGCTTTCCCCGACGCGTCGCCGCGGATCGTCGTATGGCCGCGCGGCGAACGCGGCGCGCAGATACGCTTGCGCCGACCCGGTGAATGGCATCCGAATGGGCGCACGCGCATCGTCTTCGACGCCGCGACCGGCGCGGCGACGCTTTACGAGAACGCGATGGCGCAAGGAGCCGGGCGGCGCGCCTATAACGCGCTTTACCCAGTGCACGCGGCGCATGTCGGCGGGCGCGTCTATGATGCGGTCGTATTCCTCACCGGAACCGGATTATCCGTGCTCGGTGTTTTGGGCGTCCTCGCGTTCGCCAAGCGAACGCGCCCTCAAGCGCCGACGCCCGAGCGCCGTACGGTCACGTCGGATCGGATTAAGAACGGCTCAGGCGCTCAAAACAAAGAATCTAGGGCGTCGGACGGATGCAACAAAAAAGCGCCGACGCCCTAGTGAAGTTTGAGTTTCGGCCGCACCACCTGGTTCACATGCCCGACGGCGATCATGAACAGGCCGCGCAGCCAGCCGTGGATCGCCAGCAAGTGCATGCGGTAGAGCGACACGTACATAAGCCGTGCGAGGCGGCCCTCGACGGCCATCCGCCCCCCGACGAGATTGCCCATGAGGCTGCCGACGGTCGAGTATTTCGATAGCGACACCAACGAGCCGTAGTCTTTATACTGAAAGGGCTTCAGCGGGCGGCCTTTGATCGTGGCGAGAATGTTGTCGTGGACGGTTTCGGCCATCTGGTGGGCGGCCTGCGCGCGCGGGGGGATCGGGCGGTCGGCGTCTTCCGGTTTGAAGAATGCGCAATCGCCGATCGCGTAGATGCGCGCGTCTTCCGTCGTCTGCATCGTCGGTTTGACGACAAGCTGGTTGCTGCGCGTCGTCTCCAGCCCGCCGATCTCGTTTAAGAAGGCGGGCGCTTTAACGCCGGCCGCCCATATTTTGAGATCGCCGCCGATCGCCTCGCCCGATTTCAGCGTCATGGCGTAAGGGGAGACGTCGGTCACTTGCGCGTTGACTTTAACGTCGACGCCGAGTTCGGTCAGTTCTTCGTGCGCTGCCTCGGAAAGCTCCTCCGGCAAGGCCGGCAAAATGCGCGGGCCCGCCTCCAGCAACGTCACTTTCAATCGGGACTCATCGAAAACTTCGAGCCCGTAATGCTTCAGCGCGCCGGCCGCGTTGTAGAGTTCCGCCGCGAGCTCGACGCCCGTCGCGCCGCCGCCGACGATCGTGATGCGGACATATTCGTCGGCGTTCGGAAACAGGCTCATGGCGCGCGAGACGCGCAAGCATTGGTTCAAGAGCTTCTGGCGGAACCGATCCGCTTCCTGACGGCTGTCGAGGAACAGGCAGTGTTCTTTGACGCCCGGCACGCCGAAATCGTTCGCTACCGCCCCGACCGCGACCACCAGATAGTCGTAGCGGATGCGGTGCTCGCCCATGATCTCCGCGCCGTTCTCGTCGACGAGGGGCGCGACCACGACCTGCCGACGTTCGCGGTCGACGTCTTGCAGGCTGCCGAGGAAAAAGCGGTATTTGTTGGCGTGCGCATGGCTGCGATAGCCGACCTCGTCGAGATTGGCGTCGAGCGAGCCGGCCGCGACCTCGTGGAGCAGCGGCTTCCAGATATGGGTCGAGTTCTTTTCCAGAAGGATGATGTCGTAGTCGTCACGGCCGAGGCGCTTGCCGAGGCGCGCCACGAGTTCGAGGCCGCCCGCGCCGCCGCCGACCACGACGATCTGCGTTTTCTTGGCTTTCGCGCTTTGAACGTCGGTCGCCGCCGCGCGCGCCGCGGAGGATTGCCCGGTCGCCGCGTCCCGCGCCGGCGCTGCGTCAGTCTTCAGTAACGGCTCGCCCATGGCCTTCGGTCTCCCCGGGAACGGTTTTGCGACCCGCCCGTCGCCGCACCCTCTCGCGATTTCATAACCATCGCGTCACCCGTCAAGGGCTATTTTGCTGCAATGCGAAAAACGCCCCGACGAGGTCGAATTCGCGCAGCCGGTCATTGCGTTTTAGGCGATCCTGCCACGCGCCGCACTCAGGCCTCAACCGTCGCCGGTTGCGGCGCCGCCGCCGCGAGCCGGCCGCCGATCCGGATCGGCGCAACGGCGCGCGCGAGACCCGTGGCGTCTTCCGTTTCAACGAAGAGCCCGCACACGCTGGCCTCGCCGGACGCCGGCGACATGCGGCCTTGCGGAATCTTGGTCACAAACCGGTGGAGCGGCTCGGACTTCTCCATGCCGATGACGCTGTCATAGTCGCCGCACATGCCGAGGTCGGTCTGATAGGCCGTGCCGTGGGGTAGGATCTGATGGTCGGCGGTCGGAACGTGGGTGTGGGTGCCGACGACGGCGCTGACGCGGCCGTCGAGATAATGGCCCATCGAGTATTTCTCGGAGGTCGTCTCGGCGTGGAAGTCGACGAGGATGGCGTCGGCTTCGCGGCCGAGCGCGAGGCCGTCGAGTTCGCGGTCGACCGCCGCGCACGGGTCGTCGCAGGACGGCATGTGCCGCTGGCCTTGCGCATGGACGACGGCGACGTGGCGGCCGTCCCGCGTCGGATAAAGCCCGGCGCCTTTGCCGGGGTTCGAGGCCGGGAAATTCGCCGGACGCAGGAGCCGCGGCTCGTCGTCAAACAGCAAAAGTTCGTCGCGTTGGTCGAAGGCGTGGTTGCCGGTCGTCAAGACGTCGGCGCCGGCGTCGAACATCGCCGCCGCGATGGGCGCGGTGACGCCGAAGCCGCCCGCGGCGTTCTCGATGTTGACGAGCACGAAATCGAGCGCGAACCGGCGGCGCAGACGCGGCAACGCCTCGGTCAAGCCGGTGCGGCCGGCGCGGCCCATGACGTCTCCGAACAAAGCGATACGCATGGCGGCGTTCCTTCAGACGGCGACGCGCACCGCGGCGCGTTCCGTCACGATCCAATCCATCGGCTCGTCATGGGCGCCGGCCGGCACGCCGTCAACTTCCTGCCCCGCAAACGCGTAGCCGACCGCAATGACGGGCCGTTGCGCGCGCAACGCGGCGAGCGTGCGGTCGTAATACCCACCGCCGTAACCGAGGCGCCGACCCGACGCGTCGAACGCGACGAGGGGAACGACGATGATGTCCGGCGTCATCGGCTCGGCGTCCGCGTCCGGCGTCATGATCCCGAAGCGCCCTTGCACAAGGCGCGCGCCGGCGGCGTAAACGCGAAACGCGAGCGGCGCTTTGCGCTTTTCGACGACCGGCAGCCCGATCGTGCAGCCGCGTTCCAACAGGGCGTCGGCGAGCGGTTCGGTGTCCAACTCGTCTTTTGTCGGAAAATAAAGCGCGATCGTCCGGTCCGGGCTCGGATCGAGCGCGCGCAGAAATTGGGCCGCCGCGTGCTGCGGCGCGAGCGGCGCGTTTTCCGAAAGGCGCCGCCGGTCGGCTTTGAGCCGTAGGCGGATGACGTCTTTCGGCCCTGAAAAAAGGCTGATCGGGCCCAACATGACGCCGTGCGCTCCCGGTTCGCTCGTTGATGAAACGCCGCCCTGGCCGTCGGACCGGATGTTCGCCCTGGACCCGAAAGGCCAGGTGGGCGCCGCGTATCAAGGGCCACGGCCCGAGGCAGAGGCGGCTCCCATGCAGGTAGGTACGGCCCCGGGGAAACGGGTCCTAACGCGCCGGGCAGCGCGCAGAATGTAGGTCGCGCCCATTGCGCCGACAACATCGTCGGCGCCGGGCGGCCTTAAAACGAGCGGAAAACCGTCCGGGTTCCGGATTGGTCCTTAAGGGACGCCAGCAATTCGCGGCCCGCGGCGGTCGCGGCGCCGTCCGCGTCCAGCCAGCCGCGTTCGGCGGCGACGGCTTGCGCCTCGGCGGCCGTTTTGTTTTCGGTCAGTTTCAACGCGAAGCCGATGATCGCTTCGTGTTCTTCGCGGCGTGCAGCGTCGGCGTTCATGAACGAAACGGCTCCTTGTGGGCGTCGACGTTCAAAGCTACGCCGTGTTGCGGTGCGGCGGATCATCGCTCGACGGCCGCATCTTACGATTGAGTGCGCGAATGCGGCTCGTTATTAAGTAGTACGCAGAAACGGGGCGTTTTTCATGATCAATCCGACCGGCGGGCGCGAAGCGCTTGTCGAATATCTGGATGCGGAGTTCCTCGTGGTGAAGCCCGGCGACTTCGTCCGGTGCGCCGTCACCGGCAAACGGATTCCGTTAACCGCGCTCAAGTATTGGAACGTCGACAAGCAAGAGGCCTATGCGGACGCCGTCGCGGCGGCGCGCGGCTTCGGGTTCGAGAGGAGCGCGTAATGCGGCGAGCGGCGGCGGCGACCTTATTCCTGAGCGCCTGCGCGGCCTCTCCCTCCGGCGACGGCACCGCGGACGCATCCAGGGCCGAGCCGGCGGACGGGTCGACCACGGGCGCCGCGCCGACCGCTCTTTTCGCGCCGAGCGCAGACCCTGACGAGCCGGCGACGGGCGCCGACGCGCGGGGGCCGACCGGGCTGGGGGAGCCGGCGGCGCTCCAAGCCAGTGCCGATCCGGCCGCGCCCGACCTCGCGCTTGACGGAGAATTCATTCAGGGCGGGCTCATCTTCGCCAAGACGGTTCCGGGCGCGACGGCGACGCTTGACGGCGTGGCCGTGTTCGTCGGCGAGACCGGCGATTTTGTATTCGGCTTCGGCCGCGACAACCCGACGAACGCCGAACTGGTCGTGGCGGGCCCCGACGGGGGCGTCGTGCGCCGCGCGTTCGACATTACGAAACGGACCTACAAAGTCTCGCGGATCGACGGTCTCGACCAATCGAAAGTCGACGGCTTCACGCCGGCCCAGCTCGAACAAATCCGCGCCGACACCGCCAAAAAGAAAGCGGCGCGCAAAAACACCGAGCCGACGGCGCTCTGGCGAAGCGGTTTTGACTGGCCGGTGACCGGCCGCATCTCCGGCGTGTTCGGCTCGCAACGCGTGCTGAACGGCGTGCCGAAGCGTCCGCATTCCGGCATCGATATCGCCCGTCCGACCGGCACGCCCGTCCGCGCGCCCGCCGACGGCGTCGTCACGCTCGCCGAAGAGGACATGTATTTTGAGGGCGGCCTCATCCTGATGGATCACGGGCACTGGCTGGAAAGCGCCTTCGTGCACCTGTCGAGGCTGGACGTGGAGCCCGGGCAGCGCGTCAAAAAGGGCGAGGTCTTAGGCGCCGTCGGCGCGACGGGGCGCGCGACCGGTCCGCATTTGCACTGGAGCGTGAAATGGGCCGGGCGTCTCGTCGACCCGCAGCTCCTGGTCGGCGACATGCCTGAGACCGACTAGGCCCCCCGCCGCTGCAATTGAGCGGCGTTAAATCATTGACAATAATTCTCATTTACGCCACGTTGTCGCAGGTATTGGAGCGCCTACGTGTACGTCTGCATCTGTAACGCCATTCGGGAACGGGAAATGGAGCGCGCCGTGCGCGACGGGTCCCGCACGGTGGCGGACGTCTTTCGCGGATGCGGCCGTCGACCCCAATGCGGCAAATGTCTTCCCTCCGTCGCGAGCCTGATCGAGAAAGAAAGCCTGCAATCCGTCTCGATTATTGCGGCCGAATAACGCAATTCACGCCTTTTTTGCTGTTTTCCGCGCGAGTAAGAATTGCTCGCGAAGATAATCCTTGTGCGTCGTGACGGCCCCCGCCATCTAACCGGCCGAGCGAGGCGCGAACGTGATGCGGCCTCGCCAACTCCGCTTTTATCCGGTGTGAAGGAGGTTCGGCGTGAAGGGCGACGCGAAGGTCATCGAGTATCTGAACAAAGCGCTGAAACTGGAGCTGACGACCGTCAACCAGTACTTTCTCCACGCCCGCATGTTCGGCGATTGGGGGCTTAGGCGCCTGGAGAAGATCGAATACGAAGAATCGATCGACGAAATGAAGCATGCGGATGAATTGATCAAACGCATTCTATTCCTGCAGGGGCTGCCGAACCTTCAGGATCTCGACAAGTTGATGATCGGCGAGAACGTCAAGGAATGTCTCGAATGCGACTTAAAAGCGGAAATGCGCGCGCATCCGCTTTACATCGAGGCGATCGAGTACTTTGACAAAGCGCGCGATTATGTGAGCCGCGAGCTCATGGTGCGGATACTTCAATCCGAAGAAGAGCATATCGACCATTTGCAAACCGAACTCGGCCTCATCGAGAAAGTTGGGATGCCGCGTTACATGCAAACCCAAATTCTCGACGCGGAATGACGCGCGTTACGGCGCTTCGGCGCCGGCGTGCAGGCCGCCGATCGACGCCAGACAAGCTCCTGCGTCGACATCTTGTCGAAGCTCTAAGGTCTGGGCTGTGACGGCGCGGCCGGCCGGCCGCCACCGCAGCAGACGCTCTTGCGTCCCGTCGCGAAAACGGACGAGATAATCCTTAGACGGATCGCCGGGTTCGCCCTCCAGTCGCTCCAGATACACCATGCCGGCGCGCACGCCGGCGCGTTCGGCGTTGGAGCCCGGAGCAACCGTCTGAATGACGATTTCGTCGGCCTCGTTGCTTGTAAAAGTAAAGCCGTAATCGAACATCGGGCCCGTGCGCGTCGTGACGGTTCCGCATGCCGTGAACGTGTCGGCCGGCAAGAGAACGGGCGCGCCGTCGACAATATAGCGCTCAAAGTCGTCCCGGAGATCGACGCCGGCGACGGCCTCGGCGACCCGCAAAAACGCCTGGGCGGCGGTTTCGCCCTCAGCCCGCTCGGCGTCGGCGTAATCGGCCTTCAAGGCGCGGAACACGTCGTCAAGGTCGACGCGTCCGCCGGTCTCGGCGTTCAATTTCCGGTCCCAATAGAACGCGAGGAGCGCGCCGCGCTGGTAAGGCAGTCGGCCGACGTCCTGGTCGGTCCAAAACGCGTCGCCGATCCGCGCGTTGGGCGCCCTGCGCGCGGGGTTTTCCGCATAGAGGCCCATAATTTCATTGAGGTCTCCGACGGCTTCGGCGAGGGACCAAATGCCGGCGCGCGCTGCCGTCCGTACCGTGAGGAATTCGGTGAAGCCCTCTGAGAACCAATAATCGAGAGCTTCGTCGCCGCCCTGCGGCATGCGCCCGAGGCGGCGCGGCGTCCAGGTGTGGGCGTGTTCGTGGCCGAGCGTGCGCCGAATGCGGAAATCGTCCGCATTGCGCGAGGCGAAGAACGCGAAGGCGTCCGTGCGGCCTGTGCCGCCGACGGACGAGGAATTTTCGGCCGCGGCGAGCGGCAAGACGGTGACGAGGAACGGCTCGCCCGGATCCTCCCAATAAGCGTGGTTCGCGCGCATCGCGGCGGCGGCCTTCTCAACGAACTCGGCGTCGTCGAAGTCCCAGTCGCCGCGAATGGCGATACGGGCCGGCGCGCCGTCGATTGCGGCGGTGGTTATGCGAAAATCGCCCCCGACGAAGACGCTTTCGATGACGGCGCCGAGCGTCAAGGTCGGGTCGCCATGTTCGAGGTCCGAGGCGACGCGATGCCCCACGCGGCTGGGCTGAACAATATCGACCGACGCGCGGGTTGCGCCTTCGTCCCATTGCGGACGAACAATGAACGTATTGCCGATCAAGTGGACGTAATCGGGTTGGACGATCGGTCGATAGGGATTGCCGCCGGTTCCGGCTGTCGGCGGGCCGCCGAGACCGTCGACGACGCGGTAGCGCACCGTCACGTCCGCGCCCGGCGCGTGTCGTAGACGGCGAAGGGCGGGCGTTTCGCCGGGTGCGATGTCGGCTCCGTTGACTGTCAAAGCATCGATCGACCGCCATAGCGCGTCGCGGCCGGCCCATTCGTCGGGTAATTCGAGCATCGTCTCGCCGTCGTCTTCGCCGCGAAATGCGAGCGTAACGGCGAGGCCCTCATAGCCGGCCGGCCCGTCGATGAGCGCCAGCCGATAAGACAGATCGGCGCGCGGGCCATCGGCGGCGTAGGCGGGTGCAAGGAGGGCGAGCGCCGCCGCGGCCAGCAAAAACGCAATCATCGTCCGTACGCGTCGTTCAAGATTTTGCGCATCGCCCGGCCGTCGGCGTTTTCGCTAGGCGCGTTTTGCAGATCGCCGCGCAAGAACACGCTCGTCAGCGGGTCGACCGCGAGCGCCGGGCCGGTCGTCGCACGCAAGCGCGCGCGCTCCGAGGCGCTCGCCTTGGCGAGCTTGCCGGACGCGGCGTTCAATTCGCGTGAGAGCGCGACGTAACTCGCCGCAAAGAGATCGAACTGGTAGGCGAGGTGGTCCGCGGTGACCCCGCGCGCGGGGATCGCGCCCGACAAGGCGAGCGCGCCGTCCGTCGGCCGCATCTTCACGCTGTAGGGCGTCAGGCTGCCGTAATTGATGCGGTTGAGCGTCGCCGCGTCGATGCGGACGTCGTCGTCAAAGCTTGCAAGCAGCGTTACGAACCCGCACGCGGCGTCGGCATCCTTCGGACAGACGAGGCCGATGGCGACCGGCACGCCCCGCACGTCCGCGTAGTACGCGTCGGTGTCGAATTGGACGCCGCGCAGCGTTTCGCCGTCATGGACGACGACGTCCGGATTATCGGCGACGAGCGCGGCGAAATCCTTCGGCGTCAAGCCGTCATGGATGACGGTCGCCGGCGCTTCCTGCCGGGGCGGGGCTTGTTTCTGCGGCGCGCCATCTTCCGGCGGGGCGCCGTTTTCCAACGGGGCGCTGGGCGTCGTCGCCCAACCGGCCCCGCTAATTCCGATGGCGAGTGCGATCGCCGCACCGTATCTGCGCATGCCCGCGCCTCCCCGAACCGTCGACGTCGCAACGAGTACCGGATGCGGCGCGCCTTGTCCCGCTCAGCCCGCCGCAGGCGTCGAATCGCGTTGCGTGCGCGCAACGGCGGCCCGAAAAGCCGCCCCCTGGGGCCGTGCGCGCGCCCGACGATGATTGCTGCGCTGCACAACGCGGTGTACTTTTTGCGCCGCTCAACAAAAGAGGAGCCGGTCGACATGCATCTGGAGACCGTCGGCGTCATCGGCGCCGGACAAATGGGCGTCGGCATCGCCCACGTGGTCGCCTTATCGGGGCGGTCGGTGATGCTGCACGACGTTTCGCCCGCGCGCCTTGACGCGGCCCGTGCGGAGATCGACGCCAATCTGTCCCGCCAAGTAACGAAGGGGCTGATTTCCGACGCCGACGCCGCGGGGACCCTGCGGCGCGTGGAAACGACCGACGATGCGGACGGGGCCCTCGGGGCCGCGCTGATCATCGAGGCGGCCACCGAAAACCAAGACGTCAAAACCGAGATTTTCAAATCGCTGGCGGGCCGGCTGCGCGACGACGCGATCCTGGCGACGAACACCTCGTCGATTTCCATCACCGGCCTGGCCGCCGCCTCGGACCGACCCGACCGGTTCATCGGGCTGCATTTCATGAACCCGGCGCCCGTTATGAAGCTCGTTGAGATCATCCGCGGGATCGCCACGAGCCGGGAGACGTTCGAGGCGGTGCGGACGTTGGTCGAAGACCTCGGCAAGACGCCGGCGGTGTCGGAGGACTTTCCGGCGTTCATCGTCAACCGCGTGTTGATGCCGATGATCAATGAGGCGATTTACACGCTCTACGAGGGTGTCGGGACGGTCGAAGCGATCGACACCGGGCTGAAGCTCGGCGCCAACCACCCGATGGGACCTTTGGAGCTTGCGGACTTTATCGGCCTCGACACCTGCCTTGCGATCATGCAGGTGCTCTATGAGGGGCTCGCGGACTCGAAATATCGTCCGTGTCCGTTGCTTGTTAAGTATGTCGAAGCGGGCTGGCTCGGTCGGAAGACCGGGCGCGGTTTCTACGATTACTCAGGGGAAACCCCGCAACCGACGCGGTGAGCCCGAGGATCGCGGCGATTTAAGAAGCGGCCGGCTCGTCGTGCGTCGTCCAACCGGCGCCGGCGTTGCGCGGCGCGGCGATGTTGGCGAACCAGCTGAACAGAAAAGCGACCGGCGCGGCGAAGGCGGCCGCCGCCAAGAGCGCGACCGACATGCTCGCCGTGACGGCGAAAACCGTAAAGTCGGCGAGGATTGCGAGGGCGCGGAGCGGTAGGGACGTCCATCCGCCTTGCGTCGCCGGCGAACGGCTCAGGTCGCGCTCGGGCGCGTGGTGGAATCTGGACGTTGCAATCGCCGCCATAAAACCTCGTCCCGCAAAAAACGGGCCTTCCTCACCATTTTTCGAGCACGCTTCAGCCGAGCCGGCGCGCTACGCATCGTTGAAATCAAAGTGTAATCAAAGTGCAGCGCAAGCGTAAAGGTGCAGATTCGCGCATCTGGGGGATTGTCAGCCGCTGCGCTCGCGTTGGATGCGCTCATAAGCGTCGTTAATGGCCGCGATCCGCCCTTCGCCGATTTTCAGGAGCGTTTCGGGCACGCCGCGCGCGCGCAACGCGTCTGGATGGTGTTCCTTGGCCAGCCGTCGATAGGCGTCCTTCACCGCCTCGTCGTCAGCCGCCGCGTCGAGCCCGAGAAGCGCGTACGGGTCGTCGGCCTCCGCGCCCAGATGCGTCGCGCGGATGCGCCGGAACGCGGTTTTAGAAACGCCGAACGCGTCCGCCGCTTTTTCAAGCATCGCCAATTCGGCGGGATGCGCGACGCCGTCCGCAGCCGCGATGTGAAACAAGCAGTCCAACACGTCCTCAAGGGTCGCGTCGTCGCCCTCAAACAGACGCGCGACTTGCCCGAGATAATGCTCAAAACCCGCCACGTCCTGCTGCGCGAGCGAGTAAATCATCCGTACCCGGTTCGCGTCCTCCTCGTCGAACGCAAAGAAATCGCGAAACGCGTCGATTTCGTCGTCGGTGACGACGCCGTCGGCTTTCGCCAGTTTGGCGGACAGCGCGATGAGGGCGACCGAAAAAGCCTCCTCTTTGCGTTGCGCACGCCGCTCGGCGACCGCGTTCATGACCGCGCCGAACGTGCGTTCGCGCGCATCCTCCACGAGGTTCTGCAAATCGCGCCAGATCGACATGGCGGGGGCTTATCAAATGCGCTCGGCGCGCGCCAGCCGCGCGCGCCGCGGCCGCATGTCGAAGATTACAGAAAGTTCGTATTCCGTCGCGCTATTG
Source organism: Pseudomonadota bacterium (assembly GCA_039187035.1). Lineage (GTDB taxonomy): Bacteria > Pseudomonadota > Alphaproteobacteria > Caulobacterales > Parvularculaceae > JAJFFW01. The sequence goes on from JBCCZS010000022.1 coordinate 11,321, forward strand.
ATTCGGGCCGCGTTTTTTTCCCGCGACGCACGGCGTGCGCCAGGCTAACTATGCGTTCTGATTGCGCATTTTTTCCGCAGGCGGCATGGTTCCCGCGAAGCGCGAGGGAGGGTTCTCGTGGGGCTGGATTTCCATCAGGTACGCGTGGTCGTCGGCGGCGTATTGTGCGGCGGCGGGGTGACGTTCGCCGCGTTGATCATTATCGGGGCGATCGCCGAGCGGCTTACTTAGCGCCCGTTGCGGCCGCCGGTTGGGCGGCCGGCGCAATCTCGGGGTCGTAATCGAGGATCGGGGAGAGCCATTTCTCCGCTTCCTCCAGCGCCATATTTTTTCGTTTCGCGTAGTCGCGAACTTGATCGCGGTCGATTTTTCCGACGCCGAAATAAAGCGACTCCGGCGCGCCGAAATAGAGCCCGCTGACGGATGCGGGCGGCGTCATCGCATAGCTTTCCGTGAGGCCCATTTGCGCCGCGCCCGGCGCGTCGAGGAGCCGGAAGATCGTCTCTTTCTCGGTATGGTCCGGCTGGGCCGGGTAGCCCGGCGCCGGGCGCACGCCGACATATTTCTCCGCGATGAGGTCTTCCGGCGCTAAGGTCTCGTCCGGGGCGTACCCCCAAAGCTCGCGGCGCACGCGCATGTGCAAATGCTCCGCGAAGGCCTCCGCGAAACGGTCGGCGAGCGCTTTGGCCATGATCGACGAGTAATTGTCGTCCGCGGCGTCAAACTCGGCCGCAAGCGCTTCTTCCCCGACGCCCGCCGTCACCGCGAACGCGCCGACATAATCGGCGACGCCGCTGTCGATCGGCGCGACGAAGTCCGACAGGCAATAATTCGGCGCCGCGCCGTCGCGCTTGGCGATCTGCTGGCGCAAGCCGTGGAGGCGGGCCAATTCCGTCGATCGATCCTCGTCCGTGAAAAGAACGACGTCGTCGCCGTCGGCGTTCGCCGGCCAGAAACCGCACACGCCGTGCGCGGTCAGGAGCTTCTCGTCGATAATCCGCTTTAGGAGGACTTGCGCGTCGTCGAAAAGTTGGCGGGCGGGTTCGCCGACGATGGCGTCGTCGAGGATCGCCGGGAAGCGGCCGGCGAGATCCCACGACGCGAAAAACGGCGTCCAATCGAAATAGGCCGCAAGCGTTGCGAGATCATAGTCTCGGAACGATTTGACGCCGAGAAAGCTCGGACGGGTCGGGGTCGCCGTCGCCCAATCGATTTTCGGTGCGTTGGCGCGGGCGTCGTCGAGGGAGACGCGCGGGCTGCGTTGGCGGCCTTTGGCGTGCTGCGTCCGGATCTTTGCGTAGTCGTCGTTGATTTCGGCGAGATACGCGGCGCGCTTGTCGTCGCTGACGAGGGATCCGGCGACGCCGACCGCTCGGCTCGCGTCAGTGACGTAGACGACGCCGTTGTCGTAATTCGGCGCGATCTTGACGGCCGTGTGCGCCCGGCTCGTCGTCGCGCCGCCGATCAGCAAGGGAACCGAAAAGTCCTGACGCGTCATTTCCGCAGCGACGTGGCGCATTTCGTCAAGGCTCGGCGTGATGAGGCCCGACAGGCCGATAATATCGACGTCGTGCTTTTTCGCCTCCTCCAGGATGGTCGCCGCCGGGACCATAACGCCGAGGTCGATCACTTCATAATTGTTACACTGAAGAACGACGCCGACGATGTTTTTGCCGATGTCGTGCACGTCGCCTTTGACCGTGGCCAGAAGAATTTTGCCGTTGGCCTGGCCCTGCGTGAGGCCCTGTTCTTCTTTCTCTTTTTCCATGAACGGCGTCAGATACGCGACCGCCTGCTTCATGACGCGGGCGGACTTCACCACTTGGGGCAGGAACATTTTCCCCGACCCGAACAAATCGCCGACGACGTTCATGCCGTCCATGAGCGGGCCTTCGATCACGAAGAGCGGCCGGCCGAGCTTTGCGCGCGCTTCTTCGGCGTCCTCGACGATGAATTTGTTGATCCCTTTGACGAGCGCGTGGCGCAGCCGTTCTTCGACCGGGCCGTCCCGCCAGGCGAGATCTTCGGTTTGTTTCTTGCCGCCTTCGCCGCGATAGCGTTCGGCGACGTCGAGGAGGCGTTCGGTCGCGTCCGACCGCCGATTGAGGATGACGTCCTCGACCGGCTCGCGAAGGTCCGGCTTAATCTCGTCGTAAATCGCCAACTGGCCGGCGTTGACGATGCCCATGTCCATCCCGGCGCGGATCGCGTGATACAAAAAGACCGAGTGCATCGCTTCGCGAACGGGTTCGTTGCCGCGGAACGAAAAGGAGATGTTGGAAACGCCGCCGGAGATCTTCGCGCCCGGGCATTGCTCTTTGATCGCGCGCGTCGCGTCAATGAAGTCGACTGCGTAATTGTCATGCTCTTCAATGCCGGTCGCGACGGCGAAGATGTTCGGATCAAAGATGATATCTTGCGGATTGAAATTCAACCGTTCCGTAAGAAGATCGTATGAGCGCTTGCAAATCTCGATCTTGCGCGCCGACGTGTCGGCTTGGCCGACTTCGTCGAACGCCATGACGACGACCGCCGCGCCGTAACGCTGGACTTTGCGGGCTTGCTCCAGGAAGGGCGCTTCGCCTTCTTTGAGTGAAATCGAATTGACGATCGCTTTGCCTTGGACGTTTTGCAGGCCCGCTTCGATCACCTCCCATTTGGAGGAGTCGATCATAATCGGCACGCGGGCGATGTCCGGTTCGGCGGCGATGAGACGCAAGAAGTGCGTCATCGCCGCGACGCCGTCGAGCATCCCCTCGTCCATATTGACGTCGATGATCTGGGCGCCGTTTTCGACCTGTTGGCGCGCGACCGCCAAGGCGTCGTCGTAGCGATCCTCTTTAATCAGCTTTCGGAATTTCGCCGAGCCGGTGACGTTCGTCCGCTCGCCGATGTTGACGAACGAGGCGCGCGGTCTCGTTTGGGCGTCAATGCTCATGACGGGCGGTCTTTCAATGATCTTCCGGGGGCGGCGTTAAGCCGGGCAGTCCGTCGATCGACGTTGCGTTGGATTGATAGCGCCGCGCTTTCCATTCGTCGACCGGACGGTGGTCCACCCAACGGGCCAATTGCTCGCGTTCGCCGTCAAACTGGTAAAACGGCACGCCCCAGCCGCAGCTTTCCGCAACGCGGTCGATGTCGACGGTGACGACGGCGCGCGCCCGGTCGAAGCCGTCGAAGCGGGCGAGGAGGGCGTCGAACCCCGGTTCGTCAAACGTCGTCACGCGCCCGCGGCCGTAAACGCGAAGGATCAACGGCCGGCCCTCGAACGCGCAGAACATCAGCGTGATGCGCCCGTTTTCCCGTAAGTGCGCGACAGTCTCGATCCCCGATCCGCCGAGGTCGAGCCAGTGCAGGCGCGCGTCGCCGTCAAACACGAGGCTGTCATAGCCCTTCGGCGAGACGTTGACGCGGCCGTCCGCGCCCGCCGGCGCGGTCGCCACAAAAAACAGCTTCTGCGCGCCGATAAAATCCGTGTGCGCCTCGGTAAGGCGTTCGAAAACGTCGCCCATGTCGCGTTGCTCCTTGAGGGCCGGTTACGCCGCTTGCGTCGACGCGTTCGGTTTCGGGCGGACGCCCAGCATGTGGCACAATGCGTACGCCATTTCGTCGCGATTGAGCGTGTAAAAATGAAAGTGTTTCACGCCGCGCTCGGCGAGGTCGAGGCATTGTTCGGCGGCGACGGTGGCGGCGATCAATTCGCGCGTTTTCGGGTCCTGATCGAGATTTTGAAAGAGCTTGACGAGGCGGCCCGGGATCGTCGTCCCGCATGTGTCCGCCATTTTGCGCAACCCCTTGAAGTTGGTGACGGGCATCAGTCCGGGGACGATCGGAATATCCACGCCGGCGCCGCGCACCTTGTCGAGATACCGCAAAAACGCGTCATTGTGGAAAAAGAACTGCGAGATCGCGCGCGTCGCGCCGGCGTCGATCTTGCGTTTTAAGTGGTCGATGTCGGCGGCCATCGACGGGGAGTCCGGGTGTTTTTCGGGGTAGCAGCCGACCGTGATCTCAAAGTCGGCGATTTTCTTCGCGCCTTCCGCGAGATCGGCGGCGTTGCCGTAGCCGTCCGGGTGCGGCGTGTAGGGCTCGCCGGGCCCGCCCGGCGGGTCGCCGCGCAAGGCGACGATATGACGGACGCCCGCCGCCCAATAGTCGCGCAACACGCCGTCAACCTCGTCCCGGCTCGCGGCGACGCAGGTCAGGTGCGCGGCGACCGGCAATTGCGTTTCTTTGACGACGCGCGCAACGGTTTCGTGCGTACGCTGACGGGTGGAACCGCCGGCCCCGTAGGTGACGGAGACGAAATCCGGTTCGAGCGGCGAGAGTTTCTCGATCGACGCCCACAAGCGCTCGTGCATGGCGTCGTTCTTCGGCGGGAAGAATTCAAAAGATACATGCAGGTCGGACATCGGGTGCTCTCTTTCGACTCCAATACGTCACGCGGCGACCGTTTCGGCGGCGCGCTGACGGCGCGGCGGGCGCTCGGCGCCGGCGCCCGCGCGGCATAGCCAGATTTTGACGGTCAGCATACGGCCTTGCGGCGACGGGGGCGACAACGTCACCGCGTTCGCCAACGTCAGCCCGGCGTTTTCGCACCAACCGCGCACCTCCGCGTCGTCGAAGCCGAGCCGGCGGTGCGCATGGTCGTCGCGGAGATATTCAAGGTCGTGGGGCGCGAAGTCGCTGATCAACAGCCGGCCGCCGGGACGCAAAAGCTTCGCGATCTCGCCGACCGCGGCGCCGGGTTCTGCAAGGAAGTGCATGACCTGGTGTACGCAAACGACGTCGGCCGGGCCCACATCCGTCGGCGGCGCAAAGAGATCGCCCTGACGGACTTGCGCGTTGGCGACGCCGGCGCGTTCGAGATTGGCGCGCGCGACGGCGAGCATGTCGCGCGAGACGTCGAAGCCGACGCCTTCGTCGAACAGGTCGGCGAACGCTTCCAACATCCGCCCCGCCCCGGTCCCGACGTCGACGAACAGCCCGACCGGCGCGTCGCCGAGGAGGGCGCGCATTTCGCGTTCGATGTCGTCGTCCGGCAAGTGTAGACGGCGCACCGCGTCCCAATCGGCGGCGTTGCGCTCGAAATAGGCGGCGGCGGCGGCTTCTCGGTCGCGCCGGTTTTGTTCAAAACGCTCGCGGTCGCGCGCAATCAGCCGATCGGAAGAAGCGTTCAGCGGTTCGAGGGCTGACGCCACCGCCTGGATGACGGGTTCGGCGCCGGGTTTGGGCCGGCGCATACAGTAGAAGATCCAAGAGCCCTCGCGATGGCGCTCGACCACGCCCGCGTCGGCGAGGATTTTCAGGTGCCGGCTGACGCGCGGTTGGCTCTGACCGAGGATCTGGGTGAGTTCGGTCACCGTCAACTCGCCGCGGCTCAACAGGGCGAGGACGCGCAAACGCGTTTCTTCGCCGACCGCGCGAAATATGTTGAGGCTCGAATCCAGCATGGCTCACCTATGGTGCGCGAGACATAAACATATCTTTATGTGAAGGGCAATTCGCCGCCGCGCCGTATCGCGGCGTCGCCGGGTGCGCGCCAACGCGCCTCGCATTTGTCACGAACTGGTGTAGTGCATTACCGCGCAAGGGCGCTTATGGCGGTAGCGGCGGGGCGGTTCCAGGATCAAAACGGAGCGACGGCCGGCTGCGCCGTTAACAAAACGATGACGCGCGCTGAACGACGGGACGTCTGCGGCATGACGGAGTGCGGCGATGAATAGCGGAGCCCTGAACAGAAAGTCGGCGGTCGGCGTCGTCGCGCTGGCGGCGGTCTTCACCGCGGCGCCGGCGAGCGCACAGATCTTTACGACCGCCGCGCAGATCGCTGCGGCGGATGCGGCGCAGACCTCGAGCGCCGAGCCGGCGGGCGAGGCGCGTCCGGTCGCCGTCGTCGCCGGCGTGCGCGATCCGTGGGAAGGGCTCAACCGCGATCTCTTCGGCGTCAACGTGTTCGTCGACGACAATTTCCTGGTGCCGCTGTCCAAAGGATATCGCGCCGTCACCCCCAAACCCGGCCGGCGCGGCATCGGACGTTTCCTGGCGAACCTGCGCGCGCCCGGCGTTTTCGTGAACGACATTCTCCAGGGCGAGTTCGGCCGGGCCGGCGAGACGCTCGGGCGGTTCGTCGTCAACACGACGATCGGGGCCGGCGGCTTTGCGGACCCCGCCGCGCAACTCGGCGTGCCCGCGCATTCGGAAGATTTCGGCCAAACCTTGGCGGTTTGGGGCGTCCCGTCGGGGCCCTACACATTCTTCCCGTTCTTCGGGCCGGGCACGGTTCGCTCCAATGTCGGGCTTTTGGGCCAGCTGGCGTTAAACCCGCTCCTGTATTTCAGTTCCGACCCTGTGCAGACGGCGAACCTGGTGCGCTCCGGCGTCGGGGTCGTGTCCGCGCGCGAGCCGCTGATCGAGCCGTTGCAAGAAATTCGCGATAATTCGCTTGACTATTACGCCTCGTTCCGGAGCTTTTACCTGCAGGCCCGGGTGCGCGAAATCGCCAACGGGCGGGACCGGTTCGACGCGTTGCCGGACTTTGAGGATTTCGACGACTTTGACGACGATCTGGACGCCCTCGACGATGAGTCTCTCGACGATAACCCGGTCGATCCGAACGCCGACGATTGATCGGCGCGGATTCCTCGTCGGCGCAATTGCGGCTGGCGCCGTCGCCGCGACGCCCGCATCCGCCGACGCCGCCGCCGAGGCCTTCGTTTCCGAAGCGCTTGCCGAGGTGAACGCCAACGCCGACGCAGACCCGAAAACCCGTGCAGCCGTCGTCGATCGATTGGTCGCCGAGTATGTCGACATGCGCCGGATCGGCCGATACGTGCTCGGACCCTATGCGCGCGTCATCACCGACGCGCAGCGCGCCACCTACCGGCCGCTGTTCCGAGAGTTTGCGCGTCGCATCTACACCAAACTGCTGCTGCAGTATTCCGGAGAGCGCATCCTCGTCACCGGATCGCGCGACCGCCGAGCGAACGACATCATCGTCGACTCGCGGTTCGTCGACGCAAGCCCCGGCGATCCGTTCGCCAACGTCACCTTCAACTGGCGCGTCTACCGTGATCGCGCCGGCGCCATGTCCGTCGTCGACGCCGGCGCCGACGACGTCTTTTTGGCGATCGAACAACAAAGCCAGTTCAAATCCGTGATCGCCAACAATGGCGGCGGGACGCGCGGGATCGACGCGCTCATCGAGGAACTCCGCACACGCCTCAATGCGTGAGGCGCCGCGCCGCGTGTTTTACGCGTCGACGGCGCGGCCCGCTTCGAGAATCGGGACGTCCGATCCGATTAGGACGGGAATGCGGTTCTGCTTGCCGTCGTGGAGCTTCCCGTTCTGCGGCCGCCATTTGAGCCGCGCGGCCGGCCTTAAGCGCCCGCCTGGCTCGTATTGGGCGCCGCGCCCGCACGCGCGAGTTCAGCGTCGAGCCGGCCCGTCGTCCACAAAAAGAACATCCGGTAGTCGCTGATCAACGACCACAGGGGATGGGTGAATGTCGCCGGCCGATTGCGCTCCACGAGCGCGTGCCCCGCCCAAGCAAAGCCGTAACCGAGCAGCGGGACGAGCGCCAACAACGCCCATCGCCCGAATATGAGCGCCGCGGCGAGCGCGACGAAGGTGAGCCCGGTGCCGATAAAGTGCAGCGTGCGGGTTCCGGGCTCGGCGTGCTCGCGCAGATAACGCGGCCAGAATTCGGCGTAGTCGGCGCTTCGGTTCATGGCGCGGGCCCTCTCGTCGTCTTGCGGCGTTCCACCTTAACGCCCCTTTCCGCGCGGCGCACGCGGCGGCGCATGGGTGCGCAGGGGGCACGCCGGGGGCACGCTGGGGCACGCTGCGGCCGTTAAGCGCGCGTCATGCGACCGGCCGGACGACGAGCGTCACGCCGTCGACGTCGACGATCTCCAGAAGGGCGTCCGCCTGCGGATCGTCGCCGTTTTGGGTCTGCGCCAACCAGACCGTATCGCCGTACCGAACGCGCCCGCGTCCGCCCGAAAACCCCTCATGCGCCGAGCAGCGCGCGCCGATCTTTTGGCGGCCGCGATCGTTGAGCGCGTGGTGGTCGTGGCGCGCGCGCTTCAACAGCGGCTTTAAATAGGGCGGGCCGACGAGCGACAAAGCGATCGTCGCCGCCGCAAAGAGCCCGATCTGCAGCGTCCATGAACCCGAGAGCGGGAAGGCGAGGCCGACGAGCGCCGCGGCGCCGGCCGGCCAAAGAAGGTAGGTCGACCCCGTCGCCAACTCGAGCGCGATCAACGCCGCGGCGAGCATGAACCAATACCAAAACGGCATGTTCGCCACGAAGTCCGTCACGACGCCCATTATTGAAAGTCCCGGTCCGCGCCGGTCCGGCCCGCTTTCGTCGGCGGAACCGACGCGCCGTTCGCGGACTGTGCGGCCGTTCCGGCGAACGCGTCCTTGGCGATGGCCCCGACGCCGGCGATCGATCCGACGAGGGCGGACATTTCGGCCGGGACGATGACCGTCTTTTGCTGCGGCGAGACGGCGAGTTTCTCAAACGCTCGGACGTACTCTTGCGCGACGAAGTAGTTGATCGCGTTGACGTCGCCTTTGGAGATCGCTTCGGACACCGCTTCGGTCGCGTGCGCTTCGGCCTGGGCTTCGCGCTCGCGCGCCTCGGCGTCGCGGAAGGCGGCCTCCCGCCGGCCCTCGGCTTCCAAGATCGCGGATTGTTTCTCGCCTTCCGCCCGCAGGATCGACGATTGCTTCTCGCCTTCAGCCTGCAGAATTTCCGCCCGCTTCAGGCGTTCGGCTTTCATCTGCCGGGCCATCGCCTCGGTGATGTCGGCCGGCGGTTCGAGGTCTTTGATTTCGACGCGCGTGACTTTGACGCCCCAAGGCTGGGTCGCCGCGTCGATGACCTTCAAGAGGCGGTCGTTAATGTCGTCGCGGTTGGAAAGCACCTCGTCGAGGTCGAGCCCGCCGATGACCGTGCGGATGTTGGTCATTGCGAGGTTGGAAATCGCGCGCTGAAGGTTGGAGACCTCGTAGGCCGCGGCGGCGGCGTCCATGATTTGAATGAACGCGACGGCGTCCGTCTGCACCATCGCGTTGTCGCGCGTGATCACTTCCTGCGACGGGATGTCGAGAACCTGCTCCATCATATTGAGCTTGCGACCGACGCGATCGACGATCGGCGTGATCACGTTCAGGCCCGGTTTTATCGTGCGCGTGTAGCGGCCGAACCGCTCAATCGTGTATTCGTAACCCTGCGGCACGACCTTGATCGTCGAAAACAACAAGATGATTGCGACGACGACCAACGCCGCGACGAAAATCGTAAAACCCATAAAAGAACCCCCTTGCCTTGCCGGCGTTGCTTCACATCAAACGCTTAGATCGTGACGATCGCGCTGCATCGCTAGTCTTGAAATCGCCTCAATTCGTTACGTCCTATTGTTTTCATTGGTCTTTTTTCGTCGATGGCGTCACGCGAACATGGGGTTCGGCGGGGTGTGACGCATTCGCCTCAAATTTTCGTCAGGCGCGCCAACCCCCTACCGGTTCCGTTAACGCGCCGTTAAATTCGCCCCATGGGACGTGTTGTCGGTAATCGGGGAGCGCGCGTAATGGCGCTCGGTTTGAAGAAGGCGGGCCGGCGGCTCGTCGGCGCGCTTTGCGCAGCGGCCGCAGCCCTTGCGGCTTGGCCGGCGGCGGCCGATCGCGGGGACGGGCTCGACTTGATCCCCGAGGCGGTCAATCGCGGCGCCGCCTGGAAAATCGTCAAACCGGCGTGGGACGAGGCGGACGAGGACGGCTACGAGGCGTTCGTGCGCGCCCTCGGCTACGCCGATTGCGCGACGCTCGCGGACTGCCTGCGCCATCCGGCGAACCCGTATCGCGACACCGACAAGCGCGTCTATCACGGCGACTGCGCCGACATGGCGTACATTCTGCGCGGCTATTATGCGTGGAAGAACGGATTGCCGTTTTCGTACCAAAGCCAAATGCGCACGGCCGACGGCTCGCGCGAGGATCTGCGTTATTCGTCGTCGGGCAACGTCGTCGCCGCGCGCCGCAGCGCCGTTGCAACAACGCCGATTTCGGGGCCGGCGTTCTTGTCGCGGATCGGCGGTGAAGTGTCGACGGCGATGTTCCGCACCCATCCGGACAATGGCGACGGGCGTAAATTCGACGATTTCTATCCGATCGAAATCAGTCGTCGCAAAGTGCGCCCCGGCGTCATCGCTTACGACATTTTCGGCCATGTCGGGATCGTCTACGACGTCCTGGAAGACGGGCGCGTTCTGATCGTTGCGTCGCACCCGGACAATACAATTTCGCGCACGTCTTACGGGCCGAACTTTTTGCGCTCCAAACCCGCGCTCGGCGCGGGCCTGAAAGGCTGGCGTCCCATTTACGTCGACGGGGCGGAACGTCGCTCGGACGGCGTTTTGCTGGGCGGAACGGTGCGCGCCGTCAGCAATAGCGGCATCGAAGGGTTTTCGGTCGAGCAATATATCGGCAACGCGCCGCACCCGACCGGCGCCTGGAACTATGCGCAGTTTAAGTATGACGGCCGCACGCTGAACTATTTCGACTATGTCCGCCGTAAGCTCGCCGCGCCCGGTTTTGCGTACAATCCGGTGACGGAGCTTCGTTACGCCATGCGGTCGTTGTGCGGCGACGTCAAAGCGCGCCGCGCCGCCGTTTCGCGCGCCACGCGGGCGCGATTTCATTTAACCCCCCATCCGCCGCGTCTCCCGCCGAACATCTACGGCACCTATGGTCCGTGGGAGACCTATTCCACGCCGTCGCGGGATGCGCGGCTCAAAGTCGGCTTCATCGAATTGCGGCGCATGATGCAGGACCTTTACGAGCGCGCGTCGGCCGGCGCGCCCGGCGTCGTCTATACCGGCGGCGATCTCGAAGGGGACCTTCTGCAAGCGTACGAAGACGAAGTCGCGGCGTGCAAAATCATTTACCGGCGATCGGACGACTCGCGCGTGCGGCTGTCGCTTGAAGACGTGATGAACCGGCTGTGGGACCTCTCCTTCGATCCCTACCATTGCCCCGAACGGCGGTGGGGCGCGCGCGGCCTCGAGCTTGAGACGTGCACGGACGACGAGGTCAAAACCCGTTGGTACAACGCGCAGCGATTTTTGCGCAACCAGGCCGCGCGCACGTACGATACGCCGATGGGCTTTTCGCTCGACGAGTTGAAGCCGCCGATGCAGGCCGCGCCGCAAGACGGCGGTCTAGGCGTTGAGTTTCCCGCCGACGCGGACGTCGCGGCCTATTTGCGCGCGCTGCAGCGCCCCGTGGATCCAAGCGGGTTGTCGGCGCCTGACAGCCTGACGACCGCCGACGCCGGCGGCGCGTCTCGGGCGGCCTTGGCCTCAGGCCCGGTACAGTCGGCGCTCGGGGCGGCAGACGGCGCGCCGTCGGGGCCGGCGCCGGCGAACGGCGCCGCTCGCGACCCGGCCGGGCTTTTGCGCGCGCTGAGGGCGGCGCGTGAAGGCGTCCGTTCAGGGCCCAATTGACGTAATACCGTTTATTAGTGCGCTTGCGCCGAACGTCGGCGCGCGCCTTTATGACCTGTTAACGGCGAGCCGCCCCCGACGCGCGCCGCCGCTAAGCAAGCGTCGCCCGCTTACGGCGCGACGATCGGAGGATCCGCCCATGAGTTCGTTATTTTTTTTCCTGATCCCGCTCGCCCTTGCCGCGACGGCGATCGTTTTGGGCTTCGGCATTTACTCGTTGGCGCGTGGCGGCGCGTTCGCCAAGGAGAACGGCAATCGCTTGATGCGGCTGCGCGTTCTCGCGCAAGGCGTCGCGATCGTGATCATGATGACGTTTCTCGTGCTGGTCGGAAAAGGCCCGTCCTGACGGTCGCGGGCGCCTGCGACTGCGCCGGCCGCCTTTTTCTCGCCGCGGGCGGGCTCTAGCCTCGCAAAAAAGCCGGCGCGGGGCCGGCCAGGGAGCGAGCCTTTCGGATGACCGGTCGCGAACGCGTCGTCCTCATCGCCATGTGCGTCGTTTGGGGGCTGCATTTCGCAGCCGTCAAAGTCGCGTTCGACGAGCTTGCGCCGCTGACATACGTCGCGGCGCGCATGACCGTCGTCGCGCTTGTTTTGTCGCCGTTCCTGCGGTGGCGGTCCGGGGCGATGGGGCCGGTTCTGGCAGGCGGCGTGTTCCTCGGCTTCGCCAATTACGCGCTCCTCTTTGAAGGGCTCAAATACGCGCCGGTTTCGGCGGCCGCCGTCGCAATCGAGCTTTACACGCCCTTTGCCGCGATCCTCTCGGTTTTGGTGCTGCGCGAGCGCATCGGCCTTGGCCGCTCGCTCGGCGTTGCGACCGCGCTCGCCGGGGCCCTCATCGTCGCGCTCGCGGGCGGCGGCGAAGGGGGCGGGTCGCGCGTCGCGCTCGGCGTCGGCTTAATCGCCGTCGGCGCAGCGTTCGAGGCGGTCGGGGCGCTCACGGTCAAATATGCGCGCGCCTTCCGACCGCTGGAGCTTTTGGCCTGGTTCGCCCTCATCGGCTCGATCGGCTTGTGGCCGCTCGCCGTGCTGATCGACGGCGACGTGATTGGGCGCCTGGCGCGCGCCGATCTTGCGGTGGTCGGCCCGTCGCTCTTGTTTTCGGCGTTCGGCGCGTCGATCTTCGGCCACACGGCGTACTATTGGCTCTTGCATCGCTTGCCGTTGAGCCAAGTGGCGCCCGGCGCGTTGCTGGCGACGGCGATCGCGGTCGCGGCGGGCGTGTTCATTCTGCGCGAGCCTATCGGACCGCAGCTCATCGTGGGCGGGGCGATGATCGTCGCCGGCGTCGCCGTCATCATGTCGACCCCGGCCGCGCGCACGCGCAATCGACGGTCCGTCCGCCGCGCCGCCCGCCGAACGCAGGACGCATTGCCGTGACGCCGTCCGACGTCTCCGCCCGCGCCGAAGTGATCGCTGCGCCGTCGCCCAACGCCGACGAACGCGATCGCGGGATCGACACCGTCGTCCTCCACTACACCGGCATGCGCACCGGTCCTGAGGCGCTTGCGCGGCTGCGCGACCCCGCCGCCAAAGTCAGCGCGCATTATCTCGTGGAGGAAGACGGTCGGCTCTTTGGGCTCGTGGAGGAGGGGCGGCGCGCTTGGCATGCGGGCGTCGCCTCCTGGCGCGGCGAGACGGACCTGAACGCGCGCTCGGTCGGCGTCGAGATCGTCAATCCGGGACACGAATGGGGCTATCGTCCGTTTCCGGACGAGCAGATCGCGGCCGTCGAGGCGCTCGTCG
>JBCCZS010000023.1:0-24285 GCA_039187035.1 Pseudomonadota bacterium
CTGAGCCGAGCGAGACGGACCGCCGCTTCGCGCCGCGCCTGCGCCCGCGCATTCGCGATATCGCCAAGCTCGGCGATCAGCAACGCGCCGAGCAGCGCGCCGAGCAAGATGACGCCGTACCGTGTTCGTTGATTGAGTGCGCCGAACCGCTCGGCCAAAGAGTTCCACATGGCTTCTGCTTACCCGTTTTCTCGGCGCCGATCGGCGCTCAAGACGCATCCCCGCCGAGAATTGTCGGGGTATCCGCTCGGATTATGAACGAGTTATTGTCTCCTATAACTTCAACAGTCACGTTTTCTAGGGCTTTCGATTTCTCAAGCCGGCCAATTAGACTTGCGTGATCGATATTTCCTTTCTGCGTGAGGTAGACCTCAAGCCGCCCGTCCGAAAATGTGAACTCGTCGAGCGCCGCCGTGTCGACGGGGGTCTCGCCGAGCATCAGCTGCAGGATCCGGGCGGGGGAATCATAGTCGGCGCGCGCCCTGATTTCTCCGACGGCGCCGGCGGCGACGAGCGCGTCGCGACGCGCCGCCATCGCTTCGCGGTTTTCCTTTGTAAACGCCGTGGCGCGCGCGGAAAGAGACGCGGCAAGCGCCGTTTCGCCCACAACGCGCATTCCTTGGAAGGCGGCCGATAGGCAGACTGCGAGAACCACCAAGGCGGCGAGCCTTCCCGGCGCAAAAATCGCTTGTAGATTGTGCGGGTCCAGATCGAGGGGTCGAAAACCGTCTTTGAACGGAGCGGAGATCGGCGCCTGGGCGGCCTGCGCCGCCGCATTCAGTTCCACGCGCGCGTGCCGCAAGAAACGGGTCCATTCTTCGTCGGTGGGCGGATCCGGCCAGTACCGGCTCGCCACGAGCGCGTCGTCCTGGAACGCCTGTCCCTCGTAGCCTTGAATGCACGTTACGACGCGCACGCCTTGCCGCAGCGGCGCAAACGCGAGGGACTCAGGCATGACGGCAGGCGCGATCAAGCGATCCTCAGGCGGTTCGAAACGGCTGGCGTCCCAGATCCACAGACCCGCGTCCAAGCCGGCGGGATCGCGCTCCACACGAACGCCCGGCCGGGCGTAGGGGCTGCTGGCCGCGGCGCGCTTCTCGGCGGCGCGGCGACCCTTCCAATCTCCCGAGAATAATCGCGCCCGCTCGAACGACGTTTCGGCCCGAGGAATGAGCACGGTCGGCCAACCGTCCCCGCCGCCGACTTTGGCGAGCGCGCCGTCAGTCCGGCGGACCAGTAACCGCGGCTGGAGGAATCGTCGGTATCGAGCCATTCACTTCACCCTGAAAACCGGCGACGTCATCGCTTACGCGTTCCTCAACAAACGTGCGGCGAAACGGACGCGCTTCGCCGAACGCACGACGCTCATACTGAATCACACGGTGAAATACAGTTTCGGCGCCCGCCGCCGAAAACGTAAACCGCGCAATCGCCGACGGCGACGGATCCGACGCCGCGACGGTATTGAGGTCGTCACGTTCCAGGTGTCGTTCAAGAACGGGGCCGAGTTCCGGCGACAGATAGGCCGCCTTCATCGGAGAGTAGCCGGCGCCGTACGCCGTTAACCGCTCAAGCCGACGCAATAGATCAGGCGTAAGAAGCGCATCTGCGCCCAGAACGCGCGTCAGTTCGCCGGCGGCGCGCAACGGAGAATCGGTCGGCGGGGCCATGCGGGCGATTCGGTAATCGGACCGCTCGCCGCCGCGGAACCGCCGGGTGAAATCCATGTCCTGGTAATCGCCGAGGCGCGCTGCAAAAGCCTCGCTATCCATCCGAGACGCGCCCAAGGCCTGAAAAAGCGCGGCGGCGATGGCGGCGTCCTCAAAACCCAAATAAAGGAACGCGCCGCCGTCCTGGTAAACGACCCGGACATCGCCCTCCGCTTGCGACGCAAGCCGGGAAGCGCCGTCGCCTCGCCAAAACGCCGACGCGTCGATTTCAGCGATCGACGTGACCCCGAGCGCGATTGCTTCGCCGTCCAGCGGCGGGCCGGTGTAAAGGCCGCGGTTCGTCGGCTGCGCTGTCAGAAACGCGAACAGGGTCTCTTGTTCTGCGGAAAATACCGCCGTCTGCGCTTGAAAATCGTCGCGCAGGCCGGCCATCAGCGTCGCCGACGTCGAAACCGCTTGAAATCCCGCGAATGCGATAATGCTCAAGCCCGCGGTCAACACGAGCACGATCGGCAAGGCCGCGCCCGCTTGTAAGCGCCGCGAACAAGCGCGCGGAGACGCGTTCACCGCTCGTCCCCGATTGCGTCTTGCAGCCGGAGCGGCAAATCCGGTGTGGACGCCACCGACGCGATCCAGACTTTATCGGGAGCGGCGACCCGCACGGCCTCCGGCAACGCCGGCACGGTCATAAACTCCACGTCGTTCAACATGCCGGGATCCGGGGGGTCGCGCGGCGGCCACCGATCGCGCCACACGCCGTCAGCGCCGAGATACGCGAACGCCGTCGGTTGCGCAAAGGTCGCGATCGGCCAGGCGGTTCTCGCGCTCTCGTAGAAAAGCACCGTGCGGCCGTCGGTCGCACCCGTCGACAGAGATAGCTTGACGAACCCGAGCCGAGGCCCGTCCGCCTCCAACGGCGACCGGCTCAGCCCTGAGAGGCTAGTTGCGTCTCCGGCGAACGTCTCGTCGTCGCGTTCAGGCCACCCTGGCGTAAGCCCGCGGATGACCGTTCGAAATCGACGGGCCTCCAGCGCATTTTCAACAGACGCGTCGGCGGCCGCGTTCACCTGCGTCGACAGAAGAAGCCATCCGTTCGTCGACTGAAAAAATGCGAGCATAATGAGCGATAGAACGCCGAGCGCGGCGATCAATTCGACTAGGGACAAACCAGCCTCGGCCGCCTTCCGATCCCCCGCCAAATTCAACTCCTCACCAAAAACAGAGCGCCGCCCGACGTGCCGAACGAACGCATCGCGGGCGCGTTTAGGGCCCTTCGATAAATCGATCCAGGCCTTGTGCGACGCACAAAACGCAGCTTGCGAACACCTTTTGCAGCGCAATATTCGGACCAGGAGCGTCACTAAACTGACAAATAAAACCCCAAACACGAGAGTTTCCGCCGTCCGCACCCTCCAAAAGCGGACCGTTCGTCGAAGGCGACTCATCAATCGTGAAAACAGCATCTGAGACAGTTGATGTTTTGCTAGCGAAACGGTACTTCTATGCGCCGTTGGGGGTGATTGGGGATTCCGGCAACGCTACGGGCACTGACAAACAAAGGAGCCGCATGTGATGTGCGGTGCCAGCGTAAGCATAGAAACTGTGCCGTCCAGCAACGCCGTCGCTCTTCGATAGTTCCCGAACCGTTACACTGGAGGAGTGAATAGATGCGCCTGAACCACCTTATGTCCGCCGCTTGCGCGGCGGCAATTACGATCGGCTTCGCCGGCGCCGCGAATGCCGGCGTTCTAACCGCTGAAGTCGTGAATGCGAACTGCGAACGCAATCGCGACAATACGGCGAACGCCAACCCGTTCATGGACGTGAACAACGAAGGCAACGGGAACAATACGACGAGCCAGAACGACTGCCGCGGCGGCGTCATCACCCCGCTTTTGTCCGCTGACGAACCGGCGGAAGTGACGCTGGACGATCCCACCGTCAATTCATCGCCGATCCAGCTGACGGACAACCGGATCTATAACGCGGACGACAAGCGTCATCTGACGCATGTCGAGGTCGATCTTTTTGTCGACGACTCCGGCGATCTCGGTTTCCCGGAATTCAATGGCGAAGAACGCTTGCGGATCGACATCAATCTCAACGGTACGTCGGGTCCGGAATGGAAAAAAACGGGCTCGCCGAACACGATCGTACGCGCCGGTCGCGACGATCTTTATTCGGAATCGGCCGTCGGCCTCGTCAATGAAAACGGCAATAACAGCATCGGCCAATTTGTTGACGGCGAAAGCGGTACGGCGTTTTTCCTGACCCCGCACAACAACTCTGAAGCCGCGCTCGGCTTTTCGCTCCCGGTTGCTTTGACTGACTGCGGCACGTTCTCGGTCAGCATCCAAACGACCGAAACTGAAGGGAACTTCAACAATCCGCGCGG
The DNA here is from genome assembly GCA_039187035.1 of Pseudomonadota bacterium. Taxonomy (GTDB): domain Bacteria; phylum Pseudomonadota; class Alphaproteobacteria; order Caulobacterales; family Parvularculaceae; genus JAJFFW01. The sequence continues at coordinate 4,066 of JBCCZS010000023.1, forward strand.
CGACGATACCAGCACCATCACGGAATGCGCCGGCGACTCGGTTTCGGGCTTCGTGATGACGCCGCTCGATCTCACGGTGGACATCGGTGAAGAAGATCCGTTCGAGCTTTTCCTCGCGCCGGACGGCGCTTCCGGGAAAGGTTTCCAACTTAGCAATATGTCGCCGTTCGGCTCGATCCAGCTTGAGGTGGAGAACGACGTATTCGATCTCAAAGCGAAATCGCTAGCGGACATCGACGCCGGCGTGGCCAACGACCCGCGCTATGTCGACGTCTTGGATATCCAAGAATACAAAATCGTGCTCGGGTTCGAAGACTTGTCCGGCATCGGATCGGTAACGATTGAATGCGACGGCGGCGGCTCCGAAGCGGCGACTCTCGACGTCGGCGCCGACACCGCAACTTGGACGCTTTCGGGCGCTGAAATCGTCGCTTGCTTCGCGTTTGAAGGCGATGCGATCATCGACGACGGCAACTCGCAAACCTACACGGGCGAGTTCAAGATCATGTCGTCGGAAGACGCGCCGATCGTGACGCAACATGTCGACCTCATCGAACATTCGGTTCTGTTCGACCAGACCCTGGACGGCAACCCGATGTGGCAACTGACGCCGGTTCAGCTCGAAGAAGCGCAAGAGGACATCTTCCGCATCGTGCGCTCGGGCCTCAACTTCGGGCCGTTCGATTGGTCGACGTCCGAAGGCATGGTCAATAGCGTCTTCCGCGTCTCGGGCCTCCCCGAACTTGGTCCGCAACCGGACGATCTGCCGGAAATCGACGCGTATGAAGGCATTATCTTCATCGGCAATTCGTCGAAGGGCAAAAAAGGCTTCTGCGAGTTCGAAGCTGATTTCATCGTGCACGGCGAAGGCCTCTTCACCAAAGCGCGTCTCGCCGAGATCCTTTCGGACGATGCGAATTGTAAAGGCGACAGCGCGCTTGAAGACTTCGGTCGTGCGGACCTTACGTTCTCGTGGTACGTGCCGCTCGCGATCGGCGATCAAGTCGACATGGACCGCCTGCTGAACACGAACTCCACGTTCGCCGGCTACGGCGACAATGGTAACGACGCGTTCAGCTTGAAAGCGCGTTCGTGCGACGCCGGCCGCTTCGGCCCGCACGTGGCCAACAACCTGTCGGGTACGGCCGCCGATATCCTGACGTTCGTCTGCGGCCTCGGCGAAGCGCAGGAAACGAACTAAGGCGACGTCATACACACGACATCACCTTCAAGCCTTCCAAGGCTGGGAAGAAGGCGGCGGAAACGCCGCCTTCTTTTTTTGCCGTGTTGCTTAGAGGCAGACATGTTGGGGATTTTCCGGCGGTCTTGCCAAAAGCGTCAGCTCTGGAGTTCGTCGAGCGCGGACGTGGCGTCTAATTCCGCTCGGCACGTAGACCCGCCCCGCTGAGTCGGAGATCCGCCGCTTAATCCGGGCATGCCGGGCAATACCGGCGCGGCGGCGATACGGTCATTTACCCCTGGCGCGCGGACGTTGTAAGTCACCTTCATGCTTAAGATCGTCGCGATCATCATGGCGCGCAACGCCGGGGCCACTTTGCGGCCCGTCCTCGCCCAGCTATTCGCGAACGACATCGACGTCGCCGTGATCGACCACGGTTCGACGGACGAAACGCCGGCGCTGCTCGACGACTTGCGCGGGCGCATCGCCGTTATCGAACAGGCCCCGTTCGACGGCGTGTTTCGACTTGCAGATCAACTCCGCCGCAAACGAGACGTGATGGCGCGCCTGCCGGCCGATTGGATAATTCATCTCGATGCGGACGAAATTCTTGAATCGCCCGTCCCCGGCGAGACGCTTCGGGCCTTTGTCGAACGCGCCGACGCAGACGGCGCCGACGCAATCGATTGCGACGAATTCGTCTTCGTTCCTATCGATGAAACGGAGACGTTCGAAGGAAGCGACTTCGTGTCGGAAATGCGGCACTATTATCACTTCCAACCGCCCGGCCGGCCCTTGCAGAGGGTCTTTCGAGCCAATCGCCTCGGTCCGGCGTGGGACAGCACCGGCGGACACCGCGCGCTCGGCGACACAAGCCGCGATCAAGACGCAGCGGCGGGCGGAGGCCGACTGGCGGCGGAAAAGCTGCGCCATCGCCATTACATCGGTCTTTCGTTGGCGCATCTCCAACGCCAATACTTGTCGCGGGTTTTCGCGGCCGAAGAGCTGCAGCGGGGCTGGCACCTGAACCGTGTGTCGGGATCGGAACTCTTCATAAAGCCGCCCGACAAAGATCGCCTATTCAACCTCGACCGCGACGGCTGGCGCGTCGACCGCCCTGAACCCCGCCATCTGATCTTCGCGGACCAAGCGCCCTACCGCCCGCCGCAGGCCTTTTCGTCGGCGGACGATCCCAAACCGGCCCCGTTCATCGTCGGCGTCGGGCGCAGCGGCACGACGCTTTTGCGCCTGCTGCTCGACGCCCATACGCAGCTCGCGATTCCGCCGGAGACGCACTGGTTGCCCGCAATGCTCGGATTGGAGACGGAAACCACAAATTGGCGGGATGCGGCGAGCGCCGCGCTCGCCAGCTCCCACAATTGGCAGGACATGGGTTTCGGCGAGGACGACGTCCATGAAATGCTGGCCCCGGGCGCGAGCGACACGCCCGTCGATTTTATTCGTGAGATCTACCGGCGATACGCCGCCCGCCACAACGCGACGCGCTGGGGCGACAAAACGCCGATCCATCAACTGTCGATGGAGATGATCGCTCGGCAGCTCCCGGAGGCGCGTTTCATCCATATGATCCGCGACGGTCGTGACGTAGCCGCTTCACATAAAGGGCTCTGGTTCGGCCCGGGCGACGATATGCGCCGCGCAGCACGCATGTGGATCTGGCGCATTTCGCTCGCGCGCCAATCGGCCCAGTTTTTGCCGCACTATCTCGAAGTTCGGTACGAGGACCTTGTGCGCGACCCGCGCACGACGCTGCAGAGAATTTGCGAGTTTATCGATCTTCCGTTCCAAGAATCGCAGCTTGCCGCTCACGAACGGGCCGAAGGGCGTCTCGCCGAATTGGACGACCTTAAGGGGCCACGAGGACTAATTGACGCCCGACGCCGGCAAAGTATCCACGAATGGACAAACCGTCCGCCGGATTCCTCTCGGATAGGCCGTTGGCGAACTATTCTGAGCACGGAAGAAGTCGAGACTTTTCAGACCATCGCGGCGGATTTTCTAACGGAACTCGGTTATGAGCGCGGTTGAGCGCGAACCGGCCGTATCTCCAGTCCCGATAATCATCGGAGGGAGCCACCGTTCCGGGACGAGCCTGTTTCGACATCTCCTCAACGCGCACTCGGGAATTTTTTGTCCGTCGGAAATTAAATTCCACATGGACTTGCTTCGGCAGTTTCCGAACGATCCGCTTGAATTCGCCCGGTTGTCGGCCTCGATTGACGCCCTCGGGCTATCCCGCGACGAGTGGCTCGACGAATTCGGGACGGCGTTCGTTCGTTGCTTTGAAAAGGCGGCGACCCGGGCGGGCAAACGGCGCTGGGCGGACAAGAATCCCGAAAACGCCGTCAACATTGCGCACTGGCGTCGCCTATTGGGCGGCCGCCTATTTTTCATTCTGGTCGTGCGTCATCCGCTCGACGTCATCGCGTCAATGGCGGACGCGCGCATGGACCGCGTCATCCCGACCGACGTCGCCGGGCGCGCCGATCATATCTCGCGCTTTATCCGGACGGGGCTTGAATATTGCACCGCTCAGCCCGGAATGTCGTACGTTTTGCGGTACGAAGCGTTGGTGGAAGCGCCGCAAGCGACGCTCTCGACGGTTTTGCCCGCCCTAGGCGAGTCCTTCGAGCCGGGGATGCTGGAAGCGCTTAAGGCGCCGTCCGGAACGCCGCGCGGTATAGAGGATCCAAAGGTGCATAGAACGCGCAGCGTTCACGCCTCGAGCGTCGGGCGTTGGAGAAAGGACCTCTCAGCGAGCGACGTGAAGGCCGCTTACGCGCGCCTCCAACCGCTTATGGATGAGTTAGGCTATGGTCGCGACTAACGATCTCGAAGACCCGACCGCCATGATGATTGGCGAGATTTTGGTGCAACGAGGGTTGTTGTCCGGCGCGGATCTCGCGCGCGGATTGGCGGTTCAACGCGAAATCGGGGGCCTGCTCGGCCAAACGCTTCATCGGATAGGCTCGGTGTCGGAAGAGAGCCTACTGGCGTGCCTCGCCGCCCAACTCCGTATGGACGTTCTGACTAACGCGGACGTTCCCGCCGTCGCCGCACCGTTTTTGGACGCGCTGCGCACGCTTGACCTCCCCGCCGCCTGGTTCAAGGCGCGACGCGCGGCGGTCTGGTTCGAACCGCAGAAGACGGGCGAGGACGGACTGACGAACGGTGCAGCGCATCCGGCGCAGACCGACGCAGCGAGCGAGACCGCGTCGCCGCCTCAGTCCCAAATCAACGTCGTCGCCACGGACGCGCTATGCCCCGTCCTTCGCGAAGGCGTTGAATCGGCGATCCGTCGGGCCGTAGCGGCAGGACGCGTCGGGGGGAACGCGGCGTTGCGCTACTTTTTGGCGGAGAACCAACTGGTCGACTCCTGCCTTGCTCAGTATGATGAGCAAAAGTCGGCGGACGACGTGAGCGATGCGGATGACGCCGCGCGCCTTCGCGAACTTGCCGAAGAAGCCCCGATCATCGATTTCGTAAACAACGTCATTACGAATGCGCTTAAGGAAAATGCATCCGACATCCACGTGGAGGCTTACTTGCCTGCTTGTGTGGTTCGATATCGGATCGACGGCGTCTTACACGAAAAGTCAAGTTTCGCGCGTGCACGGTTCGACGCCGTCGCCAGCCGTATCAAGCTCATCGCCGGCATGGACATCGCCGAACGGCGGCTCCCCCAAGATGGGCGCAGTTCGGTGCGGTTCGCGGGCAAAGAGGTCGACCTGCGCGTATCGTCAGTGCCAAGTACTTGGGGCGAAAGCATCGTCATCAGACTATTGCGCAAGCAGACTGAGTTGCCCGATTTTGAAGGGCTCGGTCTGTTCGGCCGTACGCAGGAAGTCTTTCATAGAATTATTTCAATGCCGAACGGGGTTTTTCTCGTCACAGGTCCGACAGGTTCAGGCAAGTCCACAACGCTTTATCGCGGGCTCGAATTCATCAATGACGGCGAACGCAAAATTGTGACGATCGAGGATCCCGTAGAATACGACATTCCCGGCGTCACGCAGATTCAAACAAAGTCGGAAATCGGTTACACGTTCGCCAACGGTCTGCGCGCCGTTCTTCGTCAAGATCCCGACGTCATTATGGTCGGTGAAATCCGCGACGGCGAGACCGCCACCATTGCGGCGCAATCGGCGTTAACCGGTCACTTCGTTCTTTCTACTCTGCATACGAATTCCGCGCTCGCATCCGTCACGCGATTAAAAGATATCGGGTTGGAACCCTATCTGATAGCAGCCTCAGTGCGCGGTTTGATGGCGCAACGGCTGGTACGCCGTCTTTGCGACGCGTGCGCCGAGCCGGAATCGGAAAAGAACGTCAGCGCGCTTTTGAAGAAAAGCGAAGCCGCTGAAAGCGGATTTCTAAAACGCCACGAACGTAAGCCGGCGAATTGGAGGCGGCCTGTAGGGTGCGACAAGTGTTCGGGCACGGGATATCGCGGAAGGATCGCATTAGCGGAGGTTGTCGAGATCGATAACCCAATGCGCAGAGCCATCACCGAAGAAGCGCCTGCGGACGAATTACTCAAGATTTGCCGAGAACAGGGCTTTCTGACGCTTTTTGAAGACGGGATCCTCAAGGCGCGCGGCGGTCTGACCACCCTTGCGGAAGTCCTCAGGGTTTGCTCCGGAGACTACGTTTAAGCGGAAGCGAACGGCCGATAAGCGGATATGAACCAGGCATTTCGATACCGTGCGCTTGACGAGCAAGGCCGAGACTTGGCCGGCGTGGTCAACGCCGACAGCGAACGCGAAGCGCATGCGATGCTCTCAGCGCGCGGCGTCGCGGCGTACGAGCTGCGCGCCCACCACGGAAGATCCGTCGGCTTCCGACTAAATCAGGGCGTCACGAAGAAAGAACTCGCTCGTTATCTTAAGCAATTGGCGACGCTGTTGCGCGCCCGCGTCCCTCTGCTTGACGCGTTAGGGACCCTCGCCAGGTCGAAGAGCCATCCGATTCTGGCGGAACGCAACCGACTGATCCTCGCCGATGTTCGCGCTGGTAAAAGGCTCTCGGCGGCGCTCGGAGAGCGATTGCCCGAGTGCCCGGGATATGTAGAGCGGCTCGCGGATCTCGGGGAGGCCACCGGAGCGCTCGCCGAAGCACTGGGCGACGCCGTTGACCGTATTGAGTATGAATTACAAGTACAAGCCGAAGTGCGTTCAGCTTTAGCTTACCCTATTTTCCTGGCACTAACAGGCGCTGTTGTAATTTTACTCATGTTTGCTTTTGTAGTTCCGCGCTTCGCCGACATGCTCGGCTCGGATTTTTCCGCGGCGCCGCCGATTTCACGCTTGGTATTGGGTTTTGGTCTGTGGATTCAGTCAAACGGCGTTTTTTTCCTGGGCCTTATTCTGTGCACCGTAATTGTCGCCGTCGTCCTTTCACGGAATAGCGCGATGGCGTCGAAAGTCCGCGCACAAGTCCGCCGATGGCCGATCGTCGGCGCAATGCTTGAAAGATCCGACCAAGCGGGCTGGTGTCGAACCGTCGGCGTCGCCTTGTCGCACAAAGCGCAGCTCGTCGACGCTTTACGTCTGGGAGAGAGCGGCGCGCCCGGATCCGATTTCCGCAAGGGCCTTGAAACTGTGCGCCAGAAAGTGCGCGCGGGCCGGCCGCTCGACGAGGCGCTCGCGGGCGCGGAACTGAATTTCGACCCGATGATCATCGACCTCATTCACACCGGCCGGAACGCCGGCGTTCTCGACGAGATGCTCCTGTTCGCCGCCGACCTATTAGACAAAGAAGCGCGGGAAAGAACGAAACAGGTGACCGCGCTCGCAGAACCGGTCGCCATTGTTTCGGTCGCGCTGGTCGTCGGTTTTGTGGTCGTCAGCATCGTGCTTGCTATGACGTCTATGTACAATTTCGAGTTTTGATCGTCTTTGCGGTTTCGCGCCTGACGCCGCCGCCCGGCCCTTGGCCGCAGACCGCACAAGACCGCCCCAGACCGCACAAGACCGCACAAGACCGCCAGTTCATCGTCAGTCGCAGGTAGAGAACTCGGCGCTCGGCTCGGCCGGAGCGCCGGACGACGGTTTGGCGTCGCAATAGGGTCGCCACGGGCGATCAAAGCGTTAGCCAAGGGCGTTCCTTTGATCAAAACGGCGCGTCACACGCTGTAGGAGGATCTTGCCCGTCGCCGATAGGTCCGTCACAGGATCCGGGCCCCACGAGCGCTGATACGCGCCCCAGAACCAGAAGACTTTTTCCCGTAAAAGCCGCTAAAAATCAGAGGACGTCGCAACTGCGCTGTTTCCCGCGCAGCCCGCCCCAGCGGTTACCATAAGAGCCGATGCGGACCGGCAACCGCTCCTGGCCTGCAACCTCGCCACAGCCCTATCGCCGCACGACGCCGACAGGTTCGCTAATTTCTATTGAATCGATTCCAAATCATTCTTATTTTTAGTACTGAAAAATTATAATCGTATTTTTTCTATAATATATTATTATTACTGATACGTCTTTCGTATCTTGTATTTCAATCATGCGCAGCAGGCGTCATAGCGGCGCAGCAAGCCGTCGGCCCAGTCGTCGGGCGTCTGCGCAATGTGACGGGTCTTTGAAAATGCGTTGAGGCTCATGCGTTCGGTCAGGGCGTCGTCGGTCAAGAGGCGTTGCAAAGCCGCTCCAAACGCATCGACGTCGCGCGGGTCGACGGTCATGCCCGACTGCGCGGCTTCAATGTCGCCCGCGAGCAACGCCGAATGGGGCGCCACGACCGGAAGGCCGCTCCACAAGGCTTCGACGGCGACGAGACCGAACGGTTCCGGGTAGCGGCTCGGCATCACCAAAACCCGCGCGTCCGCGACGAAATCCCCGATCGCGGCGGGCTCTTGAAACCCGACGAAGTCGACGTCCGGATACGCTGCGCGCAGCCGCGGCGCCATCGGGCCGTCGCCGATGACGCGCAGCCGCGCGCCGATCCGGGAAGCCGCCGCGCACGCGAGATCGACGCCCTTCGTTTCGTCGACGCGGCCAACGAATAGGATCGTCTTGTTCCTTTCCGCTTCGACGCGGGTCGGCCGAAATGCCGTCACCGGATTGGGAAAATCGACGATCGCCGCATCCGGCGCGCCGCCACGGCGCAAAAGCGGGCGCATGCCCTTATGGATCGCCAAAATGGGCGGCGTGTCGCTTACCTCATACCGTAACGACAGGCTCGCATGGCGCGCCACGCGCCAAAGTTTCTCAAAGTAGCTGCGCCTGTCGCAATGGGTCGCCATGCACCCGACCGACATCGGCGTCAGCGCGCAGACCTCGGCGCGCTGAAAATTAGCATACGCACCGTTGGGGCAAACGAGAAAGAAGTCATGGGCGCTGATGATGAGACGGTGCATGACCGGCCGTAACGCGTCGAATATAGCGGGCGAGAAGATCTGCGACCATCCATGAAGATGATAAGACGTGTTCAGATCGTCATTGTCCCTTATCCAACCGGACAAAAAGTCTCTCGCCGCCGAATTGTAAACGCCGCGCACCATCTTCGACAGCCGCGAGGCGCTGCGCAGGCGCTGCTGGCCTAACCCGTGCGCGACGATACCGGCCTGCGCGAATAACGGGTTGGCGGCGTCGTCCCCGGTCAGGTACGTGACGTCGCGCCCGCGCTCGCGCAACAACCGCGCCGACAACAAGGCGAGCCCCGTCGCGCCGCCTGCAGCGCGTGAAATATCATTGATGACGACGATGCGCCGCGCCGTCACGGCGCCCCCGCTCGGTCGGCCTTCTGCGAACCGTGCGGCACAAGGGCGTCGCACAGCTCGGCGATTTCGTCGCGCGCCTCGTCCGTTGCACGCGCGCGCATTTCTCTGTCTACGCCGTGACTGATCGTCTCTTCGATCCGCGCGGCTGCGACTTGCGGGGAATGCGTTGCGGGGTCGAGGAGAAACCGCGACCGATCGACGGAATCGAAAAAACCCCTCAACTTAGGATCCCACACAAGCCCGATATGCGGCACACCGAATGAAAACGCAGCGATGCAGGCGTGCATGCGATGGGCGACGATGCAAGACGACGATCCGATAAACTTCGCGAGGGCGTAGGGCTCGGAAAACTCCGGTGCGAAATGAACGCGGCCGCCTCCGCTCGCCGCGAGCACGGGGCCGAAGTCGCGCAAAAACGCGCGATCCTCCGGCGAGCCGTTTGTAAATAAGAAGACATCGCGCCCCGCCGCCGTCAGCGCCTGCGTCACCTGTGCGAACCACTCGCGAATGGTCGCGAACGCGACGTCATGCGCGCTGTGATATTGAAGCGCCGCCGGGTCCGTCAAACATATCGACACATGGTCCGCCCGCGGCCCGGCGTCGAAATAGTCGGCAATGAGCACGCCGGGATCTCGGCAGGTCGCCGCTCCGAGCGCGCCCTCCGACAAATCGTGCGTTCGCCAATTGCGGAGCGACGGCGCATCGCGCACCCGCACCGCGCGCAAATCGACGCGCGCCAAGGCGTCTTTAAATAATCGGCGCCCGCGATCGGAAAATCGCTCCCCCACGCCGACTCCGAAAACGCTCGCCGGCAATCCGTGCGCCGCCGTTGCGCGAAGCGCCGCCGACACTTTAACGGGGAAGTTGAGATCGGCGTCGGTCATCAAATTGCCGCCGCCCACGATGACGCCGTCAAAGTCGCCCAGCGATCGCCGCCAAAGCGGCTCGAGCCGGGTTGCACGCAACATCTGAAGCGCCGCATACGTCGCAGCCGCCCGCAGCGGCGCCGGCGCCTTGTTTAGCGCTGCGAGAACGACCGGGCGTGCTGATCGTGCGGACGGGACGTCAAACCCGTCGCGCCCGCTCAGGTCGAAACTCGTTACGCGCAAGTCAGGGCGGGATCGGGCGACCTGTTTTTCAAGGCATATCGACAACAGTCCGTCGCCAAGGTTCGGACTATATTTGACGTTGAACGCAGCAATACGCCGTGGCGTCAGGTCGTGTCGAGCGTTTACAGTCTCGATGCCCATTCTCGCCCCCTTACGTCGCCGTCGGTATCATGTTAAACGACCGTGCGGAAGCCGACCGCGCGTGATCGTCGGCGTTCCGCTTTGGGGGCCTTTTAGAGATGCGTTCGCACAGAACGGCTGCGGTCGGGGCGTAGGCTTGAGAATCTGGGTGGTGATCCCGTCCGTGGGCCGATCGCATGTTTTGCGAAATACGGTCGCGCATTTGAACAAGCAGGTCCGCCGACCGGAGGGCGTTGTTTTAGTCGGCGCGTGCGACGCAGATGTGGAGGGCGTCGCCGAGGTTGCGCCGGAGACGACGATCATAATCGCCGAACGCGGATTGTGCGCCCAACGTAATGCGGGAATGAAAATTGCGGCGCCGCAAAGCGATCTCCTAATATTTTTCGATGATGATTTTGTGCCGCGCACAGACTTTCTTCTGAATGCGGAATCGGTGTTCTGCGCGCGTCAGGACTTGGTGGGCGCAACCGGCCGTTTAATCGCCGACGGGGCGCGCACCGGACCGATTGATTTCGAAGCCGCATGCGAAATGGTGGCGAACGACGACATCCCGACGGATGCGCCGGACGTCGATCAAGAAGCGCTCTACGGGTGCAATATGTTGGTGCGAACCGCAGTTCTGGACGGATTGCAATTCGACGAGAAGCTCCCCTTGTACGGATGGCAAGAGGACGTCGATTTCACCTATCAAGTGGGACGCCGAGGGCGAATGATCCTCAGCCCGCGTTTAGGCGGCGTCCACATGGGCGTAACGTCGGGCCGACTATCGGGCAAGCGTTTAGGTTATTCGCAAATTGCGAACCCGATTTATCTGCTTCGCAAGAGAACCATGCCGCACAAGCTCGCTAGGCGTCTTATGGTGAGGAACTTCTCGTCAAATCTCGCCAACACCATCCTTGTAGGGAGGAAAGTCGGCCGACCGAGCCGACTTCTCGGCAACATGATGGCGATCCGCGATTATTTTACCGGCCGGCTTGATCCGCGGCGCATCACAGAGTTCTAGTCGGCGGATCCGTGTTGCGTGTTTACTTCAACGGAAAATTCTACGGCGCCGGCCTTAACGGCGTTCACCGCGTCGCCGACAGTCTGATCCAAGCGGTCGATAGACGCTTGAGCGCGACCCCCGTCGCCGCGCGCCCTTTCGAGGCTATAGTGATCGCGCCCGAGCATGGCGACTGGACGCCCGCGCTCGATGCGATCGCCGTCCAAACGACGAAACGCGCCGACGCGCTCTGGGAACAGGTCGCCCTGCCTCGCCTTACGGGCGACGGCGTCCTTGTGAATTTATGCAATCTTGCGCCGATCGCGCATCGCCGCAAGCTGACCATGATCCACGACGTCCAGTTTTACTTCTCAAGCGCATCCTATCCGCTGAAGAGAAAGCTGTACTACCAGACGATGATCCCCTTGGTCGCAAAGACCAGTCGGCGCGTCCTTACGGTCTCCGAATATTCACGGGAAATGCTCGCGCTCATGAACGTCGTTGAGCGGAACCGTTGCGTCGTTATGCCGAACGGCGTCGACCATGTGATCGAGCGCGACGCCGCCCTCTCGGCCGATGCGGCGTTCGGTCTTCAGCCGAACGCATATTGCGTGATGTTCGCATCGTACAAGGAGTATAAAAACAACCGCGTGGTCTTCGACGCGTTTCGAGAGCCCGCGCTACGAGACGTCGCGTTGCTCTTGGTGGGCGACGGCCGCGAGACGCTCGTCGCCGCCGGCCTCGAGCCGCCGCCCAACGCGGTCTTCGCCGGGAAGATTGATGACGCCGAACTCAAAGGCGTCCTCCAAAACGCCATTGCGCTGACATTTCCATCGCGTACGGAAGGGTTCGGTCTGCCGCCCTTGGAAGCGATGGCGGCCGGGGCCCCGGCGATCGTCAGCCCTTGCGGCGCCGTGCCGGAAGTCTGCCGGGACGCGGCCGTCTATGCCGACGTCGACGATGCGGCCTCGTGGGCCGACGCGATCGTACGCCTACGCGACGACGCCGACTTTCGCGCGGAAAAAACCCGGAAAGGCGCGGCGCGATGTAAGGATTTCACCTGGGCGCGCGCAGGCGGCATTCTTTGGGATGAAATCCTCGCCGCCGGCGGCGACTAAGGAAACGCGGCCGCACGCCCGGGCGCTGGCGCCGACCGGCGCGATTCGCGCCCTAGCGCATGGCCGATGGGCGCCGTAGGGGAGCGCCTTATGGGAACCCTGTTGGATTATGCGGCCGGGCAGATCGGCGCCGCGTGGCGCCTTGCGCTGACCGCCAACCCCGACGCTGCGCACGCCGACATCGACGGCACGACGGACGGGGTATTCCGGTCGCTCTGGGCGGTCGTCTTTGCGGCCTTGCCGTTCGTGTTCATCGTGTTGGCGATGCGCCGCGGCGTCGAGGCGGCCGGGCGCGTCGACGACTTTCCGACCTACGCGGGCGACGCGGGGACGGTGCTCGCCGTCAACGGGGCGGTTTATCTCGTCAGCTGGATCGCCGACATCCTTTTGATCCTCGGCGTCTACAAGTCCTTTCGGCCAGGCGGGGCGTTGGCCGACACTCTCGTCGCCTACAATTGGGGTCAGGTCGCAGCCCACGCGATCCAAGCCGCGCCGATGCTCGCGTTCGCCTTTCTGGGGCCGGTCGGCGGCGCTTTATGGCTGCCCGCGGCGGGGTTCGTGATGTTCTTCTTTTTCCGGCTCTTTCGGCGCACGATGGCCGTACCCGTCGGGGTCGCCGCCATGCTGATCGGGCTTTTGCTGCTTTCAAGCGCGCTCGTTCAAGCGTCGGCGCCGGCGCTCGGCGCGGCATTGGGGCCGCCGTCGGCGGACGCCGCCTCGTCATAGTCGGCCTTTAGAAAATAAAGTCCGCACGCCGGCGCGACCTGGCCGCAAGCGCGCCGGTCGGCCGCGGCGAGCGCGTCGGCGACATCGCGCGCGGACCGCTTGCCGAGCCCGGCCTCGACCAGCGTCCCGGCGATCGAGCGGACCTGATTGTGCAAAAACGACGGCGCGATCGCGACGATCTCGATCTCGTCGCCGCGCCGCGCGCAGGCGATCGCCGTCACCGTCTTCACCGGCGAGGCGGCTTGGCACTGCGCGGCGCGAAACGTCGTAAAGTCATGCTTGCCGACGAGCGTCTGCGCGGCGGCGTGCATCGCCTCGGCGTCGAGCGCCGGGCCGACGCGCCAAGCCCGCCCCGCGTCGAGCGCAAGGGGCGCGCGCCGATTGACGATGCGATAAAGATAACGCCGAGCGGTCGCGGAAAAACGCGCGTGAAAATCGCCCGTCGCGACCGACGCGTCGAGGATCGCGATCGGCGCCGGCTTTAAATGGTGGTTGACCGCCTCGCGAAATTTCCAAGCGTCGACGGCGCGCGCCACGTCGACATGCGCCGTCATCGCAAGCGCATGGACGCCGGCGTCCGTCCGCCCCGCCGCGAAGGCCGTCGTCTCCTCGCCGCAAAACGCTTTTACCGCGTCTTCTAACGCGCCTTGTACGGAGGGTCCGTTGGCCTGGCGTTGCCAGCCGACGAACGGCGCGCCGTCATACTCCATAACGAGCCGGTAACGCGGCACCTCACACGAGCCGATCGCCGACGCCGAGCCCCGCGCCGCGTAGGAACGCGTCGGGATCCCGGGCGGTCTTTCCCGCCCGTTGAAGGCGGGTCAACGCGACGGCGCCCTCCCCGCATGCAACGACGAAGCGCGGTCCCGCCTCGAGCACCGTGCCGGGCGCCCCGCCCCCGTCCGCCGCCAGGGCCGCGTTCAACGCTTTGACGCGCAGTCGCTCCCCGCCGCGGTCGATCTCGAACCACGCGCCCGGAAACGGCGCGAGCCCGCGCACATGGCGATCGATCGCCGCGGCGGGGCGCGACCAGTCGATCCGCGCTTCGTCAGCCGTTATTTTCTCCGCATACGTGACGCCGCTTTCGGCTTGGGGGGTCTCGGCGATACCGCCGCGCTCCAAGGCTGCGAGCGCGCGCGGCCACAGCCCCGCGCCGATCTGCGCCAACCGATCGTGTACGGTCTGCGTTGTGTCGTCCGCCGCAATCGGCGTGGTTTCGGACAGGAGGATCGGGCCGGTGTCGAGCCCCGCCTCCATGCGCATCACTTGCACGCCCGTTTCTCGGTCGCCGGCCATGATCGCGCGGTGAATGGGCGCCGCCCCGCGCCAGCGCGGTAAAAGCGAGGCATGCAGATTGAAACAGCCGTGGTGCGGGGCGTCGAGAACGGCTTGCGGCAAGATCAGGCCATAGGCGACGACGATCGCGGCGTCGAGGTCGAGCGCGGCGAACGCGTCCTGCTCCGGCGGCTTCTTCAAGCTCTTCGGCGTGCGCACCGTTTTCGCATGGGCCTCGGCGACCTCGTGCACCGGCGTGCGCCGCAGCGCCTGGCCGCGGCCGGCGGGTCGGGGGGCCTTGGTGTATACCGCGACGACGTCGTGGCCGGCCGCGATCAGCTCAACAAGGCTTGGAACCGCGAAGTCCGGCGTTCCCATAAAAGCGAGGCGCATGACGCGAGATCTTTATTCGGCCGCCGCGAGCCGGCGCTCTTTTTTCAGGCGCTTCAGGATCCGCTCGCGCTTCAATCGCGAGATGTGATCGATAAATAAGACGCCGTTCAAATGGTCCATCTCGTGTTGGATGCACACGGCGAGGAGGCCTTCCGCCTCAAGGCGCTGCGGCGTCCCGTCATAGTCGAGATATTCGACGACGCAGCGCGCCGGCCGCTCAACCTCCTCGAAAAACTCCGGGACCGACAGGCAGCCCTCTTCGTAGGGCGCGAGTTCGTCGGCCGGGTCGAGGATCGTCGGGTTGACGAAGTAGCGGGGGGCCGGTTCGTCGTCCTCGCGGGCGAGATCCATCACGATGACCCGTTTCGGGACGCCGACCTGGATGGCCGCGAGCCCGATGCCGTTGGCCGCGTACATCGTCTCCAGCATGTCGTCCATCAAAGCGCGCAACGCGTCGTCCACCGCGTCCACGGGTTTTGACACCTCGCGCAAACGCGCGTCCGGCGCGGTTAAAATCTCCAGAACGGCCATGGACCGGAGTTATGATCGCGCGCGCGAGCCGTCAACCGGCGGCCGTTCGGCGGCGCCGGCGGGCGCGTCAACCTTGCTGCGGGCGGCCTCGCGGGAGGCCCCGACTCCTGCTAACCCCTCGCACCGCTTACGTTTTCGACATACTCTCTTGGCAAACATAGCGACCGCGACGGGCCCGACCCGTTAACGGATGGCGATTATGCGGTACTGGATTCAGGATCAGGCGGCCGCCGCGCGGAACGCGGATTTCGATCTTGCGGAAGCGCTGCGCACCCTGTCGACGTCGGATCCCGCGATGTGGGCGGTGGCGGTCCTCGTCTTTGTGTTGTTTTTCCTCGTTATTTTCATCTTGATGTGGGGCCGCGCCGCGCAAGCGAGGCGTATCGACGCCGAACGGCTCGGCGGCGCCTACGCCGACGACGACGACGAATTGCGCGACGCCGACGGCGCGCCCGCCTATTTTGAAGCGACGGACGCCGGCCGCGCTGCGGAAGAAGAGCTCGGCTTCGCCACCGCCGATAGTTTCGACCCCGACGCCGACGCGAGTCAGACAGCGGGCGGGCCGGACGCGGAACCGGTAATGCTGACCCCGCTGGAGCCCGCGCGCCCCGACGACGATCCGGCGATCGCGGAAGACGTCGACCCGGAACCGGCCGAACCGCGCGGCGGCGTTTTCGCGTCATTGTTCGCCGGCAAGCGCGAAACGGCGCGCCCCGCCGCGCCCGCGCCGAGCCCCGCCGAGCCCGCAGAGCTCGCCGACCCGATCGGGCGCGACGCGCCGGGCGAACCGGTTCGATTTAACTTCGACCGCGATCCGCATGCGGAACCGGCCGACTGGACGGCGGCGGCGGGTCCGGAACCGGCGGCGTCCGACGCCGACCTCGACCGGCGCATGCAGGCCGCTTTTTCGCGCTTTAACTCCGAAGAGGGCGCGGCGGATCTTGAAAAGCGTCTCGCCCGCATCGTTGAAGAACGCGTCGCCGCGCTCGGCGTGCGTCTTGAGGGCGCCAACCAGCGCCTTGCGCAAACGGTTCAGGCCGCCGCGCCGAACACGCCGGCGACGACCGCGACGCGAGGCGACTTCGAACGGCTCGCCGCCCAGCTTGAACGCCATATCGGCCAGGAACGCGCCGCCTTGCGCGACGCCCTCGGCGAGTTGACCGACAAGCTGTCGGGACAGCCGCTCGCGGCCGGCGGCGTCGACAACATGACCGACGTCGAAGCCTTGAAGGCCGACGTCGCCGCCATTCGCACCGCGCTTACCGCCGGGGCGCAGCCCGCCCCGTCGCTCGCTTTCGCGCCGTCGGTCCAACTCGCCGACGTGATGCGCAGCACCTTGCCCGCCGACGCCTTCACCCTGCGCGCCGCGCTTTCAAACGGGCGCACCGCGGACGGCCTCGTCCGGTTGCCGGGCTCAGCCGCGCCGTTGCCGATCGACGCGCGCTTTCCGGTCGAGGCGTGGCACCGGCTCGTCGACGCGCGCGCCCAGGAAGGCGGCGCGGCGGCCGGCGCGGAGAACGACTTTCGCCGCGCGGTGTTGCGCCACATCGTCGACATCTCCGAACGGCTGATCGACGCGCCCGAGACCGCCGACAGCGCGATCATGTTCACGCCGTCGGAGAGCATTCACACCGAACTGCACACCCGCTTCCACGACGTCGTTCAAGACAGCTATCGCGCGCGGGTATGGATCGTGTCGCCGACGACGCTGATGGCGACCCTGCATGCGGTGCGCGCGGTCCTGCTCGCGGCCCGTCCGGCCTTCGCTGCGCCGGCGGCGCCCGCTGCGAGCGCCGCCGCCACCGACGATGGCGACGGCGACGGCGACGACGGGCTGGCAGATGCGGCGGACGCGACGCTTGCGGATGATACGCCGGACGGCGCTGCTCCGGGCCCCGCTCCGGTCCTCGCTGCGGGCGACGACGACGCGCCCGACAATGCGTCGTTCGACGACGATGCGTTCGACGCGCCCCCGGGATTGGTCGGGACGCGCCGGGATGCGATGCGTGCGGACTTTATTCAAGAAGGCGACGTGGAAACCGTGCGCGGCGAGGACGGCGACGCGCCGCCCGCCTCGCCCGCGGCCATCGCGTCGAGCTTTTTCGCGCGCGCCGGCGGTCAGACGGCGGACGACGATGCGGCGAGCGACGACGACGGCGCGGCCGACCGCCGTACGGACGCGTCGTAAACGCGCCGCCCGCACTGCGCGGGCCCTGAGCCGCGCCTATCGTAATGCGCGGGCCTTAAGCCGCGCCGCTAAGCGCGCGCCTTGCGCGCCTTATCGAAAAAACCGTCCGCATTTTGAGTTTCGCCAGCATCGCGTCGCGGCCGACGACGGCGTGGGCGAGGTGCGTGCGCGCGGTCCACAAACGGTTGAGCACCGAATGGTCGGGCGCCGCGCAGGAATCGATCCACACGGCGCGCGGATCCGCTTCGATGTCGGCCAGGTTGTCTTGCTCGAGCAGGACGCCGGGGGAATACGCGTCGAACGCCGGGTCATGCGCGATTTTCAGCGCAAAGCCGCACCCGCCGGCGAACACGTCGATCGACGATGCGATCGTCCGTCCGTCAACCGTTAAGCGCGCGAAGCGCAAACGACCGGCGCGCGCGGCGTTGTCGATGAGATCGCGCGCAAAGGCCTCGTCGCGGGGATCGCACGAGAACGCCGTCCCGACGACGCCTTTCCAACCCGCGCGTTCCATTCGCAAGAACGCGTCGAGCCAGGATTGAGCTTCCTCCGCATCGCGAAGGATTTCGTAGCGCGCCTCGCCTTGTGCGGCGAGTTTGCGGCGTTTGGCGCGCAGCTTTTTCGCCGAGCCTTTGCCGAGCGCGCTGCCGGCCGGGGCGTCGCGCAAGGCCCCGCAGCCGCCGCCCCAGGCGAGCGCCCGGTCAAACCCGCCGACGGTTTCAAAATCGCGGCCCGTTTCTTCGGCGCGCGCGCGCATCGCCCGGAAGACGGGCGAGGCCGTCCGCATCAGCGGCAGCGAGAGGAAATCGACGCCGTCGGCGCTGTCGAGCCAGTCGTAAAGCGCGTCGACGAAGCGGTCCTCTTCGCCGGCCCGGACCAAAGGAGCGCCGTAATAAAGGTGGGGAAAGTCGTAGGTCGACAGATGGAGCGAGGGAAACTTGCCGAACCGCACCGCCCGTTGGAACGGGGCGAGCCCGATCAGCCGTCGGCCGTCGCGGACCGTCAGCAACTCCGCGCCGCCGGACCCGAACGCCCGCACGGCCGGCTCCAACATCATCGGGTCGAAAAAGGGATTGGGGTCCGCCGCGGCGGCGGCGAGATCGCGCCAAGCTTCGCCGGTCCGCTCGACCACGTCGAGCGAGAGCGGGGTCAGATGAATTCGACAACCCTCAGGCACGCGACACCTCTACGCGCTAGTCCGAAAGACCGTCGCCCGTTCCCGCGACCCTAAGCCGGGCGGATTTAACCCTCCTTTACACGCGTCTTTCGCCCCTACGCGTTCCGGCGTAAAAAGCGCGATCGCCGCTGGCCGTCACTTGGACCGATCGTCCCATGTCCGTCGCAAAAACGCCCCCGGACCGCCCGCCGCCGGCCGGCGCGACGCCTAAGGGGACGCCGCCCGGCGACGCGGCCGCCCGCCCCGCCGAACCGCTCCGCGTGGCGCTTTTCTCCGGCAACTATAACTACGTTATGGACGGCCCTGTGCGGGCCTTGAACATGCTCGTCGCCCATCTCGAGCGCCGCGGGCATGCTGTCCGCGTTTTCGCGCCGACGGTGAAAGAACCGGCCTTTGAACACGCCGGCACGCTGATTTCGGTGCCGTCGATCGCGCTCCCCGGCTCGCGGAGCGAATACCGCCTCGGGCTCGGATTGACGCCGCGCAGCCGACGGATTCTCGACGATTTTCAGCCGACGCTCATCCATTTGTCGGCGCCGGACTACACGGGCAAAACGGCGCTGGATTATGCGCGCCGGCGGCGGATCCCGGCCGTCGCCTCGTTCCATACGCGGTTCGACACCTACCCCCGCTACTACGGAGCGCCGTGGCTGGAAGGGGTGCTGACGGGGTACATGCGTCGGTTCTACGCGCGATGCGAGCATGTTTATCCCCCGTCGGCGTCGATGGCCGAGGAGTTGCGGCGCGACGGGATCGGGACCGACTTGCGCCTGTGGACGCGCGGCGTGGACGCCGACTTGTTTTCGCCCGAGCGCCGCGACCCGGACTGGCGGCGCAGCCTCGGCTTCGCCGACGACGACGTCGTAACGGCGTTCGTCGGACGGCTCGTCTTGGAGAAAGGCGTCGATATTTTCGCCGAGGCCGTGCAACTCGCCGCGGCGAAGAACCCCGCCGTCAAAGCGCTCGTCGTCGGCGACGGGCCCGAACGCGCGCGCTTCGAGCAACGGCTCGGAAAGACGGGCGCCTTTGCGGGCTATCTCCAGGGCGCGGACCTCGCACGCGCTTACGCGAGCGCCGACATGTTCTTCAACCCGAGCGTCACCGAGACGTTCGGCAATGTGACCTTAGAGGCGATGGCGTGCGGCTTGCCGAGCGTGTGCGCCGCCGCGTCGGGGAGCGTCTCGCTCGTAGAGGACGGCGTCACCGGCTTCTTGTCGGCGAACGAAGACGGCGCGCCCGGATACGCCGACGCCCTCGGGCGGATCGCAGGCGACGCGACGCTGCGGCGCGGCATGTCGGAGCGGGCGCGGGCGCGAAGTTTGTCCTTCGATTGGACGACGATCCTTGACGCGTTGATTGACAATTATCGCGACGCAATCGCCGGGTATGCGCACTCGACAAAAAACACGTGAACAGCCTTTTCCGCGGCGACCGGCTTCATTAGCTTACCGCCACGGTGAGAGGGGCGACCGGTGAAACTCGTAGACGTTTGCGAATTCTTTAGCGACTTCGGCGGCGGCGTTCGGACCTACGTCCACCAAAAACTGGAAGCCTGCGCGAAAGAAGGGTGGAAAACGACCATCATCGCGCCCGGCCCGGCCGACCGGCGCGAAAAGCGCCTCGGCGGCGAGGTGATCTGGGTCCGCTCGCCGCTGCGCGGGGCA
>JBCCZS010000024.1:0-23334 GCA_039187035.1 Pseudomonadota bacterium
CGCCGAAGAGGGGCCCCGCCCCGAACGCGCTCGCGCCCCCCGCCGCCGCAACGCCCGATACAAGGGCCCGAAGCGCCGCACGCCGCGTCGTCGTCGATCCCGTCATGTCAGCCTCCCGATGCGTAAAAGACGGCGCGGCGTTATCCGCCGAAATTCAAGACGACCACGGTCTCGCCGGCGACGATCTCTATTTTCGCCGCGCCATATTTCGGCGGGCCGAAGCGCGCTTTTGCGTCGTTGGAAAACGCAAACGGTTCGGTCGGGATGCCGAACGGGTTCATGTTGAGTTTGCCGTCGCCGTTGAGGTCGTGATAGGCGCGGACGGCCGCTTCGCCGGGCTTGAGACCGTCGACGACAGCTTCCGTTTCGCCGCCCGCAACGTCGATTTCGACGCCGCCCGCCGCCTTGTCGGCTTTCCAATTGTCTTCCGACGTGAAAACGGCCGCGCGCACGGCGCCTTCCGCCGCAACGCCCTCAACTTTTATGAGGATGCTCGCTGCGCCGTCGTCGGCCGCCGCGCGTGCCCCGCTGAGCGCGAACACCGCCGCTGTGAATGCTGAAGATACAATCTTTATCTTGCTGAATTTCATTGTGTTTTTCCTACCTGACCGAGAAATCGGTCGAGCGGCGCCCCGCCGTAACGGACCGACCCCGCGCGACAACTGACGGTTCGAAGAATGGCGGCGCGGACGGCTCGGCGCCACCGCCCCTTCGCGAACGGTCGGCCGAAATTCGTAAGCGGTGTTGAAGGCGTTGAAATATAACTGCTATTGTCATTCACGAAGCGCGAATGGCGGGGCGGTCACCGTGATGAAATTCGTGAACGGCGTTAGAGGCGGCGCGCTTTTCGCGCTCGTCGCCGGCACGTTGCTGGCGTTGGCCGGCGTCTACCAAACGGACGCGTTCGGTTGGCCGGTCGTTTGGTTTTACTGGGTCGGACTAATCGGGTTCGGCACTTGGGTCGGCGCCGGCGCCAGCGCGCAAGTCGACGCGCTGCTCCCGCCGGACGAGACGCACGCGGTCGTGCGCTGGGCCGCGATCTCGGCGTCCGTTACGGCGCCGATGATCGGCGCCGTCGTCGTCACCCACGTCCTCCTCGGGCAGCGCGTGGACGCGGCGTCGTTGAGCGATTTTGCGATCAAAGTGTTCATCATCACCGCCGGCGTCACCGCCGTGCGCCTCGCCGCATCCGAGCGCGGGAAGGACGGCGACACGCCGTCGACCGCGCGCGCCGAGCCCGCGAGCAGCGCCGCAAAGACCCTCGAACCGCGCGCATCGGCGCCCGACGCGATCGGCGCGCCGCCCGAAACGATCGCCCCGACGGCCGCAACGCCGACGATCGCCAAGCGCCTGCCCGACCGTTTGCGCGGCGCCGCGGTCCTCGCCCTGTCGGCGGAGGACCATTATGTGCGCGTCCACACCGCCGCCGGCGACGCGCTCGTGTTGATGCGTCTTTCGGACGCGATCGACGAGGTCGGCCGCCTGCACGGGGCCCGCGTCCATCGCTCCTGGTGGGTCGCGCGCCACGCGGTTGAAAAGGCCGAGCGGGCGGGCGACGGAGCCAAATTGACGCTGGCCAACGGCCTTGTCGCGCCCGTATCGCGCCAACGCATCGCCGCCCTCGCCGACGCCGGCTGGCTCGCCTAACCGCCGCCCCGCACGCCGTTCGCCTTCTCCCCGCGCCCTCCGCCCTGAAGGCCGCAGCGCGGTTGCAATCGTTGTCAACGCCGCCTTAAGGCGAATACGGCACGCTGTCCGATCAGGCTTAAGGCGGATCTTGGAGCCCCAGGGTGGCGGAGCGAGGCCATTTCCGGTCGGCCGTTCGCGGCAACGTGGCGGTCGCCTTTGCGCTTATCGGACCGCTCCTCGCCGGCCTGGTCGGTGCGGGCGTCGACTATGCGCGTTTCGTTGAGCGCAGCGCGGCGATCCAGGAATTCTCAGACGCGGCCGCCCTCGCCGGCGCACGGCAGTTCGCGCTGACGGGCCGCGCCGCCCCAAGCGGGCGCGCAAAGCCGCACGACCAAGGGGGTCTGCCGAGCGCCGTTGCGCGCAATCTCGCGGAAAACCTGCTCGCCGGCGCCGGGATGTCGGGGGCCGTCTCGGCGCAAGCCGATTTCGACGGGGCGACCGTCACGGTCGAGATTACGTCGAGCTATGAGCCGACGCTTCTCGTCAGCATGTTCGAGCGTCCGCTGACCGTTCACGCCCGGTCCGAAGCGGTCGCTTCGAGCGCCGGAAGGATCTGCGTCATCGCAACGGACGAAAGGCAACGCCACGCTCTACACGTGAAAAACAACGGCCGAATTATCGGTCAAGACTGCGGGATTTTCGTCAATTCAGACGATGTACGGGCGCTTAACCTAACCGGAGGGGCGAGCGTCGAAGCGTCGCTCATCTGCGTCGTCGGCGGCTCGCAGGTCGCCGGAACGGTTTCGCCCGGCGTGCTTGAAGGCTGTCCGCCAAAAGACAATCCGATTACGGAAGTCTTTGCCCATCCGGGATCCATCCTGCCCTGCATGCCGGACAGCGAGTTCCACGGCGGCGCATGGACATTGTATCCCGGCCACTATTGCAACGGCATTTCAATCGACAGCGCGACGGTGGAATTACAGCCTGGGGTGTATCACATCACCGGAGGCGATTTTGATGTGATCGGCGTCTCGCACCTTGTCGGCGACGGCGCCGTGATCGTATTCGGCGTCGGATCAACCGGCATGTTGTTCGACCGAGATACCTCGATCGATCTGACGGCGCCGGTTGCCGGTGATTACGCCGGCATCCTGATGTATCAGGTCGAAGGCGCGGGCCGACAAACCTATACAATTACAAGCGACGACGCGCGACGTCTTCTCGGCACCGTCTACTTGCCGGACGGGATTTTCGTGGTCGATACGAACGCCCCGGTCGCGCAGGAAAGCGCCTTTACGGCGATAATCGCCGAAGACGTCGACGTATTCGGCAATTCGACGTTGGTCCTGAATTCCGACTATGAGTCCACGGACGTTCCGGCGGCGCCGGGGATCCGCGGAGAAGTGTCCGTCCGCCTCCGAAATTAATCTCCAGATGCCGCGTCGAAATCGACGACGCCTGCGCCGTCGCCGCGCCCCTGCGGCGACGCAAGCCAGGCCTCGCAGCACGCCTTGGCCAACGTGCGCACCCTCAAAATATATGCTTGCCGCTCGGCCACCGAAATGACGCCCCGCGCGTCGAGCAGATTAAACAAGTGGCTCGCCTTGACGCATTGCTCGTAAGCCGGCAACGGCAAAGCGCGCCCGCGCGCCGCGCCGGCCTCGACGATTGCGAGGCAGGCCGCCTCGGCCTCTTTGAACTGATCGAATAAAACGTCCGTATCCGCCACTTCGAAATTATAAATCGACGCTTCGACTTCTTGCTGATGGAACACGTCGCCATAGGTGACGCCGGCGCCGTTGAAGTCCAGATCAAAACCGTTGTCGACGCCTTGGACGTACATCGCCAGACGTTCCAGCCCGTAGGTGATCTCGCCCATAACCGGCCGGCAGTCGAACCCGCCGACTTGTTGGAAGTACGTGAACTGCGTGACCTCCATGCCGTCGCACCAGACTTCCCAACCGAGCCCCCAGGCGCCGAGGGTCGGGCTCTCCCAATCGTCTTCGACGAAGCGGATGTCGTGCAAGCGCCGATCGACGCCGATCGCTTCAAGGCTGTCGAGATAGAGTTCTTGGAAGTTTTCCGGCGACGGCTTCATCACCACTTGAAACTGATAATAGTGTTGAAACCGGTTCGGGTTCGCGCCGTATCGGCCGTCCGTAGGCCGACGACACGGCTGAACATAGGCGGCGTTCCACGGCTTCGGGCCGAGCGCGCGCAAGGTCGTCGCCGGGTGAAACGTCCCCGCCCCCACCTCCATATCGAGCGGCTGCAGGATCACGCAGCCCTGGCGCGCCCAGAATTGCTGCAAGGTGAGGATCAGGCCCTGAAACGAGCGGTCGGGAGACGAAGCGACGTCGGTCATGTGCGGTTGCTAGGCGCGCGCCCGGTCACCGTCAACGGCGTCGGGGCTTCGCGGGAACGTCTCAATAGGTGACCATATTGACACGTAACTATATAGTCACTTAATTGCGACCATGGACGCGGTCTTCAAAGCCCTCAACGACCCGACGCGCCGGCGCATCCTGGATCTTCTGCGAGAGAAAGACGGCCGCACGCTGAACGCGCTCGTGGAGGCGCTCGACGGAATGACCCGCTTCGGTGTGATGAAGCACCTGAAGGTCTTGGAGGACGCGTCCCTGGTGGTCGCCCGCCGGTCGGGCCGCTTCAAGCACCACTATCTGAACGCGGTTCCCTTACAGACGGTTCTGGACCGCTGGATCGAGCCGTTCCGCGCCAAGCCGCTCGCCCGGCTGGCGCTCGACCTGAAAACCCAACTCGAAAGGAACGCCGACATGACCGAGGCCAAACCCGACTTTGTGCTGGAAACCTTCATCAAAACCCGCGCCGCGACGTTATGGGAGGCGCTGACCCAGCCCGACCATATCGCCCGCTATTACATCATGGGCGCAAAGCCCGCCGCGCCGATCGCCGGCACGGGGCGGACCTCCTATGACGGGCCGGACGGGGAAGCGCTGCTCGGGGGCGAGGTCCTCGCCTTCGACCCGCCCCGTCGCCTGGAGATGACGTTCGAGCCGCATTGGGGCGAAGACCGCACCGCGACGCGCATGGTGTACGAGATCGAAGAACGCGGCGACCTCTGTAAGCTGACGATCTTGCACTTCGATCTGCCGGCCGCGCAGGACGGCGTGCGCGAAGGCTGGGCGCTGATCGCCAGCAGCCTTAAGACGTTGCTCGAAACCGGCGACGCCTTGCCGATGGCGAGCTAACGTCTAACTGATCCTCGGGGCCCGCGCGCCGCGCGCCCGCCTGCGCCCGAATTCGACCGGACGGGGCGCAAGCGGCGGCGCGCGATCTCCGGCGAGCCGCCACGCGTCGACGCCGTTACACTCGATCAGTATACAGACGATTGCTGCAGTTTCGTCGCGCGATTGTGCCCCAAACCGTCCGTCAGGTCGGCGGCGCCGACGACCAACATGGCGCACCCTGGTTTTCCTTTAGGAGGTCCGCCACCAAGTGGGGCCGGCGGCGCCTTGCGCGCGGCGGCGATCACGGTTTTCCTCGATCGCGACGAAAGGACGACGCCATGACCGCCGCAAAGCTGCGCGTTTACCTCGCAGGGCCGGAAGTGTTCCTGCCCGACGCGATCGACATCGGCCGACGGAAAAAAGCGCTGTGCGCGCAATTCGGCCTCGACGGGCTCTTCCCGCTCGACAATGACGTGCCGATCGACGCGTTGGCCCCGCACGCGGCCGCGCGGCGCATTTACGACGGCAACATTGCGATGCTGCGCGCATGCGACGCCGTCATCGCCAATTTAACCCCGTTCCGCGGCCCCGGCGTCGACGACGGCACGGCCTTCGAGGTCGGTTTCGCCGCAGCGCTCGGCACGCCCGTTATGGGCTATAGCAATGTATACGGAACGTTGGCGGCGAAGGCCGCGGCGGCAAGCGTCGTTGCGACGACCGGCGAGGACGGCGCGCGCGACGCGGACGGCCTGTTGGTGGAGGACTTCGCCCTCCCCGCCAACTTGATGTTGGCCTGCGCCGCCGACGCCGATCAGCCGTCGATCGACCGCAACGCCGCCTTTTTCGAGGGCGACGCGGCGCCGGACGGCCCCGCGGACGCACGTTGGCGCGACCTCGCCCTCTTCGAGCGTTGCCTGGCGCATGCGGCGGGATGGGCGGAGCGCCGGGCCTGAGCGGCACAACCGGCGCCTCTCAAGGCCGCGTCGCCGGCGACGCAAAGCGACGCCGCCGACCAATGCGCTAAACCGCTTAGCCCGCCGCTTCTTCTTTGGCGATTTCCTGGCCCGTCTCCTGGTCGACGACTTTCATCGACAGGCGGACTTTGCCGCGGTCGTCGAAACCGAGGAGTTTGACGAAGACCTCGTCGCCTTCTTTGACGACGTCCGTCGTCTTTTCCGGTCGGCCGTCGTTGAGCTGGGAGATATGCACGAGACCGTCGCGCGCGCCGAAGAAGTTTACGAACGCGCCGAAGTCCATCGTTTTGACGACTTTGCCTTTGTAGACTTCGCCGACTTCCGGCTCGGCGACGATGGAGTGGATCCATGTGCGCGCCGCGTCGATGGTCTCTTTGTCGCTCGACGCGATCTTGATGAGGCCCTCGTCGTTGATGTCGACTTTGGCGCCCGTCTCTTCGACGATTTGGCGGATGACCTTGCCGCCCGTGCCGATGACGTCGCGGATTTTATCCGTGGAGATTTGCATCGTCTCGATGCGCGGCGCGTACTCGCCGAGATCGTCGCGCGCGCCGGTGAGCGCCTCGCCCATCTTCTCCAAGATGTGCATGCGCCCGTCTTTGGCCTGGGCGAGCGCGACGCGCATGATTTCTTCCGTAATCCCCGCAATCTTGATGTCCATCTGCAGGGAGGTGACGCCCGCTTCGGAGCCTGCGACCTTAAAGTCCATGTCGCCGAGATGGTCTTCGTCGCCGAGAATGTCCGACAAGACCGCGTAGCGCTCGCCTTCAAGGATGAGCCCCATGGCGATGCCCGCGACCGGGCGTTTGACGGGGACGCCCGCGTCCATCATCGCGAGCGATGAGCCGCACACCGTCGCCATAGACGACGAGCCGTTCGATTCGGTGATCTCCGAGACGAGGCGGATGACGTAGGGAAACTCCTCCTGGTTCGGAAGAACCGCGCGCAGGGCCCGCCAGGCGAGTTTGCCGTGGCCGATTTCGCGCCGGCCGGCGCCGCCCATGCGGCCCGTCTCCCCGACGGAATAAGGCGGGAAGTTATAGTGCAATAGGAAGCTCTCTTTGTAGGTGCCCGTCAGCGCGTCGATGAACTGTTCGTCCTCGCCGGTGCCGAGCGTCGCGACGACCAGCGCCTGCGTCTCGCCGCGGGTAAAGAGCGACGAGCCGTGCGTGCGCGGCAACACCCCCGCTTCGGCGACGATTTGGCGAACGGTTTTCGTGTCGCGCCCGTCAATGCGCTCGCCCGTGTCGAGAATGCCGTTGCGGACGATGTCGGCTTCGATGGATTTGAACAGCGAGCCGACGGTCGTTTTGTCGAGGTCGCCGTCGTCGGTGACGAGCGTGTCGACCGCTTTTTGCTTGGCGACGGCGATCGCTTCTTGGCGCGTTTGTTTGACGGTTTCTTTATAGGCGGCGCGCAAATCGCCTTCGACGAGTTCGCGCACTTTCGCTTCGTGGGCGGAATTGTCCGCCGGCGCGAAATCCCACGGGTCTTTGGCGCAGTCTTCGGCGAAGTCGATGATGAACGTGATCGCCTCTTGGGCGGCTTTGTGCCCGGCGACGACGGCGCCGAGCATGACGTCCTCGGACAATTCCTTGGCTTCCGATTCGACCATCATGACCGCGTCCATCGTCCCCGCCATAACAAGGTCGAGGTCGCTCTCGGCGGTCTCGTCCACCGTCGGATTGACGATGTACGCGCCGTCTTTGTAGCCGATGCGCGCCGCGGCGATCGGGCCCAAGAACGGGATGCCGGAGACGGTCAGCGCGGCGGACGTCGCGATCATCGCGACGACGTCGCTGTCGTTTTCTAGATCGTGGCTAAGGACCGTCGCGATCACTTGGACTTCGTTTTTGAAGCCGTCAGCAAAAAGCGGGCGGATCGGACGGTCGATCAGCCGCGAGGTCAGCGTTTCTTTTTCCGTGGGGCGACCTTCGCGTTTGAAATAACCGCCGGGAACGCGGCCCGCCGCGTAGTATTTTTCCTGATAATGCACCGTCAGCGGAAAGAAATCGAAGGCGGGGTTCGGCTGTCGTTGGCCGACGACGGTCGCGAGGACCGTGGTGTCGCCATACGTTGCGAGGACCGCGCCGTCCGCCTGGCGCGCCATGCGCCCCGTTTCCAGCGTTAGCGTGCGGCCGGCCCATTGCATTGATTTTTTGGTGATGTTGAACATGGTTTCTCTTTCATCGTTCATCGTTCGTCGCGCCGGACGCGGATCGTCCGTACGCGCAGTCTCGCAGCCCGAAAGAACGAACGCCGCCTCGGGCGAGGCGGCGCATGCGGGGGTTCCTAGCGGGGCTGCATTCGAATGGCGCCGTCCAATCGTAGGACTTCGCCGTTGATCATCGTGTTGCGACAGATCTCCATCGCTAATGATGCGTACTCGGACGGTCGCCCGAGCCGCTTGGGAAACGGCACCATGGCGCCGAGCGCGTCTTGGACCTTTTGGTCCATGCCGGCGACCATGGGCGTTTCAAAGATGCCGGGCGCGATCGTCGCCACGCGCACGCCGACATTCATAAGGTCGCGCGCGATCGGCAGCGTCATGCCGACGACGCCGCCTTTCGACGCCGAATAGGCGGCCTGGCCGATTTGACCTTCAAAAGCCGCAACGGACGCGGTGTTGACGATGACGCCGCGTTCGCCGTCGTCGAGCGGATCAAGGCCCGCCATCGCCTCGGCGACGAGACGGATGCAGTTGAACGTGCCGATCAAATTGACGCCGATGACGCGCTGAAACGTTTCCAGCCGATGCGGCCCGTTTTTGCCGACCGTCTTTTCGCCGGCGACGATGCCGGCGCAATTGATCAAAACGCGCGGCGCGCCGAGGCCGTCCGTCGTCGCCTTAAGGGCGGCGGCGACGCTGTCTTCGCTGGTGACGTCGACGGTTTGAAAAAGCCCGCCGAGGCTTTCCGCTTTCGCCGCGCCCTCGTCTTCTTTCATATCCCACACGGCGACCGTCGCGCCGGCGGCGGCGAGCGCGTCGGCCGTCGCCGCGCCGAGGCCCGACGCCGCGCCTGTCACGACCGCGACTTTACCCGATACGTCCATGGAGACCCTCCTAAAGCGGGGTGAACGCGCGCCTTACCGGCGCAGGCCGAGCCGTTCGATCAGCGATTTGTAACGGTCCTCGCTCTTGCCACGCACATAGTCGAGCAAGCGGCGGCGTTGCGAGACCATTTTGAGGAGCCCGCGGCGCGAGTGGTTGTCTTTTTTGTGGTCTTTGAAGTGCTCGGTGAGGTTGGAGATGCGTTCCGACAGGATCGCGACTTGCACTTCCGGCGAGCCCGTGTCGCCGGGTTCGCGCGCATATTCTTTAATGAGCGCTTCTTTGCGCTCAGCGGTGATGGACATGGAATTCTCCGCGGCGTCGCAAGATCGACCGGCAAGCCAGGACGCCGTCCAGCACGCCGCAAGGGGTCTTAAGGCGCGCCTTATGCGCCGCCGCTAGGGGAATGACAAGGGGCGATCGCCAACCGGAACGCGAGCCGACGACGGCTCGGCTTACGCGTTGTCCAAAAGGGCGATTTCTCGCCGCATCTGGGCGATGCGCGTTGATCCGGACGGGTGCGTCGAGAGATATTCGGGGGGCGCGTTGTTGCCGCGCGACGCCATCTTTTCCCAAAAACCCACCGCCCGATTGGGGTTGTACCCGGCGCGATTCATATAGCGCAGGCCGAAGCGGTCGGCTTCCAACTCGTGTTTGCGTGAGAACGGCAACAAGACGCCGTACTGCGCCCCGACGCCCAGGACGGCCATCATCGGCGCTTGGTACCGGCTGCCGGACGTCGCGACCTGCGCGACCGAGAGCCCCGATTGCGCAAGCACCGACTGGCTGTAGCGCTCGCCGGAATGGTTGTAGTTGACGTGCGCGACCTCGTGACCGACGACGGTCGCGATCTCGTCGTCGTTCTCCATGAAGTCCAAAATGCCGGTGTAAAAGCCGATCTTCCCGCCGGGCAGTGCGAACGCGTTGATCGACTCGTCTTCGAAGACTTGGACGTCCCATTCACGCGGATTGCCGCCGGACGCTTCGATGACGCCCGGGGCGACCCGCTGCATCTGCGAGACGTATCGCGGATCGTTGGTGACGCGCTGTTGACGGCGCATATCGTTCCAAGCCGACGCGCCGAGCTGCGCCATTTGGCCGGACGACACAAACAAAAGCTGCGAGCGCCCCAACTCTTCATTGTAGGTGCACGCCGGGAGCATGACGACCACCGAACCGCACGCGAGCCCTTGAAGAATTTGGCGCCGCGACATGTGCACTTTTTCCGGCGCGACATCCGCCACCGGACCGGGCACCAGGCCGAGTTTGGCGATTTTCGACGACAATTCGTTCAACGGGGCACCCTCCACTTAAACTTTCTCATAGTTTTAGCGGATGCGCCCTGTCGCGCCTAGGCGGTGGGCCGTTAGGGCTCCAATTCGCTATCCCAGTAGAGATAGTCCTGCCAACTCTCGTGCAGGTAGTTCGGCGGAAAGGCGCGGCCGCGTTCGTTGAGTTCGAACATCGTCGGGCGCACCGGTTCGCGCGCCGGGTGCATGCGCGCCTCGCGCGGCATCCGCCCGCCCTTTTTCAGATTGCAGGGGCTGCACGCGGCGACGATGTTGTCCCACGTCGTGCGCCCGCCGCGCGAGCGCGGGATCACATGGTCGAACGTGAGAAGGTCGCGCTCCGTCGACCCGCAATATTGGCAGGTGAATTTATCGCGCAAAAACACGTTGAACCGCGTGAACGCCGGCGTGCGCGCATGATTGACGTAGGTCCGCAGCGACACGACGGACGGCAGCGGCATCACCAAGCTGGCGCTCCGGACCGTCCGTTCATAGTTGGCGACGACGTCGACGCGGTCGAGAAAGACGGCTTTCAGCGCGTCCTGCCATGACCAAAGCGACAACGGGAAATAGCTCAACGGACGAAAATCCGCATTGAGCACGAGCGCCGGGCAGCTCTCCGGCGACTGCGTCGCGGCGACCGTCATCGAACCCCTCCGCACACGGAAACGATACGGCGGGGCGCGCGGGCCCGTATGGGATGATTACGCTGGTAAAAGAACCCGTACTCTCCGTCGTTCGCGTCGAATATAAGCGCCTTGCGTTACCAATCCATAGCTGATTCCGTGTGACGGCTTCTTGACGCAATGCGTGGCGCCGTTGCGACAGGTCGGGGGAAATTGTCCGGTAACCGGCGGCGGTTAGCCGATCGGCGCTTTTCCGGCGGCGACGCGTTTGCGGTCGCGTTCGTGGGCGAAATACGTCCATAGGATGTGGGCGGCGAGCCCGCGATACGGCGCCCACCGCGTCGACCGCGCGTCGACGGCGTCTTGGTCAAGCGCGCGCGATCGGCCGCGCACAGCGTTGTACGCGGCCTTTAAAGCGACGTCGCGGGGCGGCCACAGGTCGACCCGGCCCTCGCAGAACAACAAATAGATCGCGGCCGTCCAAGGACCGACGCCCTTGTGCGCCTGGAGCGCGCCGCTTGCGTCGTCGTTGGACAGCGACGCAAGGGCGGCGAAGTCGAGCGCGCCGGCGTCGGCGGCGCGGGCCAGCCCGACGGCGTAGCACGCCTTCGGCCCCGAGAGCCCGAGCGCGCGCAACCCCTCTTCGCCCGCGGCGAGCGCGGTGCCCGCCGTTATCGCGCCGAGCCCGCCGCGACAGCGCGCAAGCGTCACGTTCGCGCTCGCGACCGAGACTTGCTGTTCGACGACGATGCGAAAGAGACCCGCATAGCCCCCCTCGCGCCGCCGCACGGTCGGCGCGCCGATGACGTCGAGCGCGCGGGCCAAAACCGGCTCGCGCGCGCGCAGCGCCGCACAACCGGCCGCGGTGTCGCCGAAGACGTCAAAAACAGCGGCGGCGCGCGGCCCGGCGCGCGCGGTCAATACTCGCTCTCGGCGAGCAGCCGCCGGGCGTCGCCGTCGAGGTCGTTCAGGAAGCGGCGCACCGTGTACTCGCCCATCGTCTCGCCGCTCTCGGCGATCGCATGAAGAGGATCGAGAAAGCGCCGCTCGTCCGAATGCGTCGAGCCGGATCGCGCGCGCGCTTTCAGACCGGACGCGGCGATCTCCAGGACGTCGCGCGCGACCTCCTGGAGGGAACGGCCGGCGACCCGCGCTTTCAGCCCGAGCTTTGCGGCGTCGGCTCGGAGCGCGCGGCGGTCCTCGGCCGTCCAACCTTTGACTAACTCCCAAGCGGCGTCGAGCGCGGCGGCGTCGTACATCAGCCCCACCCAAAACGCCGGCAACGCGCAGATCCGCGACCAAGGGCCGGAGTCCGCGCCGCGCATCTCGAGGAATTGCTTGAGCCGCACTTCGGGAAACGCCGTCGACAGATGGTCTTGCCAGTCGCCGAGATGCGGCCGCGCGCCAGGCCGCGCCGGCAGCCGCCCGGCCATCAAATCACGGAACGATTGGCCGGAGGCGTCAAGATACCGTCCGTCGCGATACAAAAAGTACATCGGCACGTCGAGCATATAGTCTGCATACCGCTCAAAACCGAAACCGTCGTCGAACACGAAATCGAGCATGCCCGTACGATCGGGGTCCGTGTCGGTCCAGATATGCGCGCGGTACGACGCGTACCCGGCGGGCCGGCCCTCATAGAGCCCGGAGTTCGCAAAAAGCGCAGTCGCCACCGGTTGCAAGGCGAGGCCGACGCGGAATTTGCGCACCATGTCGGCTTCGCTCTCATAATCGAGATTGACCTGCACGGTGCACGTCCGGTGCATCATGTCGAGGCCCAGCGTTCCGCGCGTCGGCATATAGGCGCGCATAACGGCGTAGCGGCCCTTCGGCATGCGCGGCATCTCCTCGAGCGTCCATGTCGGCGCAAAGCCCATGCCGAAGAACGCGACGCCCGTCCCGTCGGCGACCTTCTTGACCGCATCGAGGTGGCGGTTGACCTCCGTACACGTCTGATGAACGTTTTCGAGCGGCGCGCCGGACAGCTCGAACTGTCCGCCGGGCTCCAGCGAAACGGACGCGCCGTCGCCCTTCAGCCCGATCGGGGCGCCGTCCTCCATGACGAGCGACCACCCTGTGGCGGCGCCGAGCTTTTCCAAAATAGCACGGATGCCCACCTCGCCTTCGTAGGGCGCGGGCGTGAGGTTCGTCCGACAGTACACGAACTTCTCGTGCTCGGTGCCGATGCGCCACGCGGCGCGCGGCTTGCACCCGGCTTCGAGATAGGCGGACAATTGATCGGGCGTTTCGACGATCGGTTGATCGCCGGCGGCGGCTTCCAGGCTCAAGGCGCTCTCCTCACGCGTGCGGGCGCGATAAGTCGCTCTAGCCTGCTCGAGGCCGGCGCGCCAAGTCCGGAGCGCCGTCGGCGGCGTTCACGCCCGCGTGCGCTGGGCCTTACCGCCAGTCCCCGCAGGCGGCCTGCCACAAAGAAAGCGCGGCGATCGCCGCGGTGTCGGCGCGCAGAATGCGCGGCCCTAACGTGACGGCCGCAACGCTGTCGCGCGCGCGCAACGCCGCGCGTTCGGCCGGCGTGAACCCGCCCTCCGGGCCGATCAAGATCGACGCGCCCGCAGGCGGCGGCGCTCTTTCGGCGAGACTTTGCAACATCGGCGCGGCGCGGCCGGCCTCGCCCCCCCAAGGCGCGTTCGGATCGTCGCCGGCTTCGTCGGCGAAAACGATCAAGCGATCGGCCGGGGCCGCGTCGAGCGCGCTCGTCAAAGGCTGCGGGGCCGACACCCTCGGCGGATCCAGGCGCCCGCATTGCTCGGTCGCCTCGATCGCAATCGCGACGAGCCGGTCGACGTTGAGGCGCGCTGCGTTGGTGCGCGCGGTGACGACCGGCGCAAACTGCGTCACGCCGAGTTCGGCGCCTTTTTGGACGATCATCTCAACGGCCGCGCGTTTGACCGGCGCGAACAGCAGCTCGAGGTCCCGCAGGGCCGGCGGCGCCCGCGACCGATCGCCGAGGGCGGCGGCCGCGTCTTTTTTGCCGACCGTGTCGAGGGTCGCGTCGAATTCGCCGTCGCGCGCATTGAAAATCTTCAGCGCGTCGCCGGGCCCGCGCCGCATGACGGTGCGCAGATAGCGGGATTGGTCGGCCGAAAGCGCGACGCGCGCACCCGCCGCGAGGGCGTCGTCGACGAAGAGGCGAATGATCATCCCGCCGGTTTACGCGCCGCCGGCGCCAAGGCGAAGCCGGAATCAAAGGCGCGGGGACGCGAAACGGGAAACCGCCGGCGACGCGGCGCCCAATTTCCCCCGGCCCCGGCACGCGCTAAACCGCCCTTCATGGCTGAGGCATCAACAACGCCGGCGGACGCCGCGCCGGACAATTGGGTCGACCGGTACGCGCCGGCCGCGGCGCGACCGTATTTGCGCCTGGCGCGGGTCGACCGTCCGATCGGCTTTTGGCTGTTGGCCCTGCCCTGCTGGTTCGGGCTCGCTTACGCCGCGCTCGCCGGCCCGACGCCGCCGCTATCGACAATGGTCTGGTACGCGATCCTTTTCGGCGTCGGCGCGCTCGCCATGCGCGGCGCCGGCTGCGCTTACAACGACATCGTAGACCGCGACATCGACGCCGGCGTCGCGCGGACCGCCGCGCGGCCGCTGCCGTCGGGCGCGGTCAGCCTCGCGGGCGCGTGGATTTTTGTCGTCGGGCTCTGCCTCGTCGGCCTCGCCGTTTTGTTGCAGTTCAACCGCGCGACAATCGCGGTCGGCCTCGCCTCGATCGCCCTCGTCGCGGCCTATCCCTTCATGAAGCGCGTAACCTGGTGGCCCCAAGCGTGGCTCGGCCTAACCTTCAATTGGGGCGCGGTCGTCGGCTTTACAGCGGCGACCGGCGGGGTGACGCTCGGGGCGATGCTGGTCTACGCGGCCTGCTTCTTTTGGACGCTCGGCTACGACACGGTTTACGCCCACCAGGACAAAGACGACGACGCGCTGATCGGCGTGAAATCAAGCGCCCGCGCGCTCGGCGCCAAGACGCCCGCCGCCCTCCTCGGCTTTTACGGGGCCGCGATCGCTTTGTTGACGGCGGCGGGTTTAGCGGCCGATGCGCCCCTTGCGTTCTTCGCCGCGTTGGCCGCGCCCGCCGCGCACTTCGCCTGGCAGCGCGCCCGCCTCGACATCGACGACGGCGCGCGCTGCCTCGCCGTGTTCAAGTCGAACCGAGAGGCGGGCTTATTGGTGCTCGCCGCCTTGTTATTGGCCGCGAGCGCATCCGCTTCCTAAGTCCGGCCCGTAACGAGGACGCTATGGACCGAACAAAACGCACCTTCATCGCCGGGGCCGCCGGCGCATCGCTTTCCGCTCTCGTCGGCGCGCACGCCGGCGCCCGCTCGAAAGGAGCCGCCATGTCCGAAACGACCGACGCGCCGCCCATCGACGATTATGACAAATGGCAGCTTTCGGAGGCCGAGTGGCGCGAACGGTTGTCGCCCGAGGCGTTTCGCGTGCTGCGCCAGGAAGGCACCGAGCGCGCCTTCACGAGCCAGCTAAACGATGAAAAACGCGACGGGGTCTATGCCTGCGCCGGATGCGGGTACGAGCTCTTTACGGCGGACCAGAAGTTTGATTCCGGGACCGGTTGGCCGTCGTTTTTCGACGTCATCGAGGGGGCCGTCGAAACCAAACGCGATTTCAAGTTGCTGATTCCACGCACGGAATATCACTGCGCGCGATGCGGCGGCCACCAGGGGCACGTCTTCAACGACGGCCCGGCGCCGACCGGGCTGCGCTACTGCAACAACGGCGTCGCGCTTACTTTCCGGCCGAGCGCCGGGATCTGAGCTCCCCTGAAAAATCGCCGCGGCCGTCGTTTTAGACTTGCCGTTCTAGAATTTTCGTTCTAACCCGCCGGCACGGTTAGAACGAAGGTTCTGAAAGCGGCATGGGCCTCGCCCCGCAGGAAATCGATACGGCGCTTGAGAGCGCGACCGAGCTGTTCTGGCGGCTGGGCTATGCGGAGACGTCCGTTCAAGACCTCGTGGAGGCGACGGGGCTCAATCGCTATGCGCTGTACAACGCGTTCGGCGACAAGCGCGGGCTCTTCATCGCGACGCTCGACGCCTATCACGCGCGCGGCTTTGATGTGTTCAACGACGCGTTCAACGATCCGGACACCTCGCCGCTCGAGGCCACGCGCAAAGTCTATCGATGGATGATTGAGGGCGTCGCCGAACGCCAAACCGGTTGCCTTATTTGCAACCTGGCGCTCGACGTCGCGCACGACGATCCGGTGGTTTCCGAGAAGGTCGACCAGTACTTCGCGGAGATTGAAGCCGCAAAGCTGGAAACGATGCGCCTCGCCGAACAACGCGGCGAGTTGAACCCGGCGCTGACGCCCGAAGACGCAACCCGTATCTTGATGGCCCTGATGCCCGGAATCGGCGACCACGGTCGCCGCGGCGCCGGCGAAGCCGAGCTGAACGCCGTCATCGACGCCGCGATCGCGGCGATCGGCCGTCCGCCGAGCGAACCGAAAACATCCTGAAATCCGCAGTTGATTGAGAGGGGCACGACCATGAACGCGCAGGAACCGACGAACACCGGGATCGACCGCTTTGCGGCCGGCCTTGCGGACTGGACCATTCGCCTGCGTTGGCTGGTCATTCTCATCGCGGTTCTCGCCTGCGGCTACATCGCCACCGGCGCGCAGAACCTCTCATTTTCGAACAATTACCGCGCGTTTTTCTCAAAGGAGAATCCGGAACTCACGGCGTTCGAGGACTTTCAGAACACCTACACCAAGAACGACAACATCTCGTTCGTCATCAAGACGAAAGACGGGTCCGGCGCGTTCACGAACGACACGCTCAAGGCGGTCGCCTACCTGACCGAGGAAGGCTGGCAGATACCGTTCTCCAAGCGCGTCGATTCGCTCACGAACTTTCAACATACCTATGCGGACGGCGACGACCTCATCGTTGAAGACCTCGTCGAAAGCCCGGGCGATCTGAGCGAGGAAGAGCTTGCGCGCAAAAAAGAGATCGCGCTCGCCGAGCCGCTCCTCAACGGACAAATCGTAACGCCCGACGGCCTCGTCACCGCAATCAATATAACGCTTCAGTACCCGGAAGAAACGCTCCAGGAAGTGCCGGCCGCGGTCGAAAAAGCGCGTCAGATGCGCAGCGACGTCGCCGCCGCCTATCCCAATCTGGAGGTCTACCTCGTCGGCGTTTCGATGCTGAATAACGCGTTTTCCGAGGCGAGCATCAACGATTTCGGGTTCCTCGTCCCGCTGATGTTCGTCATCATTCTCGTGACCACGGCCATCGCGGTGCGCTCGATAACGGCGATGTTGTCGACGCTCGTGATCATCATCCTGTCTTGCGCGGCGGCCATGGGCGTTGCGGGCTTCGTCGGCATTCAACTCGCCGGCCCCTCGCCGTCAGCGCCCATCGTCATTTTGACGCTGGCGATCGCGGACTCGATCCACATCCTCATCTCCATGCGCGGCGCAATGCGCGACGGCATGCAAAAGCGCGACGCCATCGTCGAAGCGATCCGCATCAACTTCCTGCCCGTCGGCGTGACGTCCGTCACGACGATGGTCGGCTTCATGTCGCTTCAATTTTCCGACTCCCCGCCCTTCCGTGATTTCGGCTTCATCACCGCGACCGGGATCTTCTTTGCGTGGATGCTCTCGATCACGCTTTTGCCGGCGCTTTTGAGCCTCGCGCCGATCCGCGTGAAGCCGCGCGAAGGCGGACGCGACGGTCAAACGTTCTTCGGCGGTTTCGCCGACGCCGTCGTGCGCTATTCGACGCCGTTGTTTATCGTGACGGGTCTCGCCGTCGTCGCGCTCGGCAGCCAGATCCCGACGATCAACCTTTCGGACCAGTGGCGGGAGTATTTCGCGCCGCGCATCGAGTTCCGCGCCGACAGCGACGCGATGATCGAGGATTTCGGCTTCTACCCGATCGAATTCTCGATCCCCGCGGGGGAACCGGGCGGCGTATCGAACCCGGACTATCTCGAGAAGCTCGAAGCCTACACCGTCTGGCTGCGCGAACAGGACGGGGTGCGCCACGTCTACTCGATCACCGACATCATGAAGCGGCTCAATAAGAACCTGAACGAGGACCGGGCCGAGGAATATCGCCTGCCGGACGATCGCGAATTGTCGGCGCAGTATTTGTTGCTCTACGAACTGTCCCTGCCCTACGGCCTTGATCTCAACGACCGGATCAACATCGACAAATCGGCGAGCCGGGTTACGGCGACGCTCGACGGGCGCATCACGACCGAGCGCGTGCGCGAATTCTTGACGGACACGCAAGACTGGTTCGCCGAGAACGCGCCGGAGATCCAAGGCCCGCCGACGGGCCCGCAGGTCATGTTCACCTTCATCGCCCAACGCAACGTCGAGAGCATGGTGTCCGGCACCGCGATCGCCATCGCCGCGATCGCCGTCATCATGATGATCGCGCTGCGGTCGTTCTCGATGGGGCTCGTCAGCCTTGTGCCGAACGCGATGCCGATCGTAGCGGCGTTCGGGGCCTGGGCGCTGCTCGTGGGCGAAGTCGGCCTGTCGGTCGCCGCGATCGCGGCGATCTCGCTCGGCATCGTCATCGACGACACCGTCCACTTTTTAACGAAGTACCTGCGCGCGCGACGGGAGAAAGGCCTGTCGACGCCGGATTCGATCCGCTACGCTTTTGAAACCGTCGGGGTCGCCATCGTCGTCAACACCGTCATCCTTGCTGCGGGCTTTCTCGTGCTCACGGCGTCGGCGTTTAAGATCAACGCGGAAATGGGGCTGTTGACGGCGCTGACGATCGGCCTCGCCCTCGTGCTCGACTTCCTGTTTTTGCCCGCACTTTTGCTGCTTATTTCGCGCGACCGCGCCGGCGCGTCCGCCCCCGCCAAAGGAGAGACCTATGCGTAACCCGTTCAACAAAGCGACGCTGTTCGCGGGCCTTGCGGCCCTGGCGTTCGCCGCCGCACCGGCCCCGCTGGGCGCTGCGGATTTCGTCGACGATCCGGAAGCCAAGGGCGACACCCCGGAAAGCGTCAAAGGCTATGAAATCGCCGCGCGCAGCGACCGGACCGACGTCGGCTTCGGCGACAGCCGCGTCGACGGCCAGATGATCCTGCGCAACGCGGCCGGCCAATCGACGACGCGCGACCTATCCTTCGCGACGCTCGAAAAAGAAGACGAGACCGTCGGCGACAAGACGCTCGTCACGTTCAATTCGCCCAAGGACGTTGAAGGAACCTCGCTTCTGTCGCACGCCAAGATCCTCAAGCCGGACGACCAATGGCTGTTTCTGCCGGCGCTGAAGCGCGTCAAACGCATCTCGTCGAAAAACAAATCGGGCCCGTTCGTCGGCTCGGAGTTCGCGTTCGAGGACTTCACCATCACCGAGCTGAACAAATATTCCTACACATATGTCGGCGAGGACGAGTATGAGGGCATGAAAGTCGACGTCGTCGAGCGCCTGCCGCGCTACGAGGACTCCGGGTACACGAAGCAAATTTCGTGGATCGATCAGGAGCACTTTCAACCGCGCAAAGTCGAATTTTACGACCGCCGCGGCGCGCTCCTAAAAACGCTGACGCTTACGGAATATCGCAACTATGACGGCGTCTGGCGCGCCCATAAATTGTCGATGATCAACCACTCGACCGGCAAGGAAACCGACCTGGTTTACGGGGACTTCACGTTCAAGACCGGGCTCGCCAGCCGCGACTTCGTCAAAGGCGTCTTGGAACGCGGCCGGTAAGCGGCGGCCTTGGAACAGGGGATGCGCGGCATGCGCTTTCGAACGTTAGCGATGCTCACTTGCGCGGCGACGACCACGGTCGCCGTCGCGCCGGCCCGCGCCGCCGGGTGGGCGTTCGACTTGGAGGTCGCCGCAGAGATCCGCGCCTTTCCCAATGATCCTCAGTATCCGGGGCAGTTTGAGCATTTCCAACCGTCCGGCACGCTGACGCCCGAACTCAGCTGGGAAAGCGCGGATCGCAAGCACGAAATCGTCATCAAACCGTTCGCCCGCATTGACGGCCAAGACGACGAGCGCACCCACGCCGATCTGCGCGAGGCGTTCTACCGTTATGTTAGCGACGGCGATTGGTCGGTTCTCATCGGCGTCAACAAAGTGTTCTGGGGCGTCACCGAAAGCCGCCACCTCGTCGACATCGTCAATCAGACGGACGCGGTCGAGGACATCGATGAAGAAGACAAGCTCGGCGAGGCGATGGTGCAATTCACGCTCCAGAAAGACTGGGGCAAATTCGACTTCTTCGTCATGCCGGGGTTCCGTGAACGAACGTTTCCGGGCGTCGACGGGCGCTTGCGATTTGAATTGGCGGTCGACGACGACAACCCGGTTTTCGAACGGGACGGCGGGCGCGGCGCGGTCGATCTCGCGGGCCGTTATTCGCACTATTTCGGTTCGTGGGACGTCGGCTTGTCCATTTTCCACGGGACGTCGCGCGAACCCCGCTTCGCGATCCCGCAAACCAACGACCGCATTCTGCCGGTTTATGACCGAATCACCCAAATCGGCGCCGACATTCAGTACACGAAAGACGCCTGGCTATGGAAAGGCGAAGCGATCGTGCGCGAAGGCCAGGGCGATACGTTTTTCGCCGCCGTCGCCGGCTTTGAATACACGCTGTACCAGATCGGCGGACGAAGCTGGGACCTCGGCCTCCTGGCCGAGTATCTCTATGACGGGCGCGACGACGGCTTCGCTCCGGAAGTAATTGATCCGATCAACGGGCCGGAACAGACCGCCCTCGTCACCGAGACGCCCGTCACCATTTTCAACAACGACGTTTTTGTCGGCGCTCGGCTGGCGTTGAACGACACGCAAGACACGTCAATGCTCGCCGGGACGGCGATCGACGCCGAGGACGGGACGATGTCCGCGTTTATCGAAGCCGAACGGCGGATCGGCACGAGCTGGAAAGCCGAACTTGAGGCCCGATTGTTTCTAAACGTCGATCAGGGCAATTTCGTCGACGCGTTTCGCGACGACGACGTCGTCACCGCGCGCCTCACGCGGTACTTTTAGCGCCGTGGCGGCGGTCGACGTCGAGACGGACGCGGACGACACGTCGAACGCGATCAGCGTCGACGCCGAAGCGGCCGGGGCGCGGCTGGATAAATTTCTCGCCGACCGCTGCGCGGCCTTCACCCGTACACGAATTAAAGCGCTGATCGAGAGCGGGGCTGTGACGCGCGACGGCGCGCCCTTTGTCGACGCGTCGTGGAAAGTGCGCGACGGTGAGACGTACGTCGTCAACGCGCCGCCGCCGACGCCGGCCGCTCCGGCGCCCCAAGCGATCCCGCTCGCCGTCGTTTATGAAGACGACGCGCTCATCGTCGTCGACAAACCTGCGGGGATGGTCGTCCACCCCGGCGCCGGCGCGGCGCGCGACACGCTCGTCAACGCGCTGCTCGCGCACTGCGCCGGGAGTTTGTCGGGCGTCGGCGGCGTCGCGCGCCCCGGCATCGTCCACCGGATCGACAAAGACACGACCGGGCTCCTCGTCGCCGCCAAAACGGATGCGGCGCACCAGCGCCTCGCGGCCGCGTTCGCCGCGCACGACATCGACCGCGCTTACGACGCGGCGTGCGTCGGCGCGCCACGCCCCGGCGTCGGGACCATCGACGCCCCAATCGGCCGCGCGACCGGCGACAGACGGAAGTTCGCAGCATTTCCGCCCGAGGCTGAGCGACCGGATCTGCGCGACGCCCTCACCCAGTACCGGGTCGCGCAGAGTTACGGCCGCACCCGCGCGAAACTAGCCGGAGACGCCGTCGCCGCCCTCGTGACTTGTCGGTTGGAAACCGGCCGCACCCACCAGATCCGCGTGCACATGGCCTCGATCGGCCACCCGCTGATCGGCGATCCGCTATACGGGCGCGGCCCCGGCCTTGCCGGCGTCAATGACGACGACGCGGCGGGCGCGGCGGCGCGCGCCGCCGTTGCGGGCTTCCGCCGCCAAGCGCTGCATGCGCGCCGGCTCGGCTTCGAGCACCCCGTCACGGGCGCGGCCCTCTCCTTCGAGGCCCCGCCCCCGGCGGACTTCAGCGCGCTTTTGGCGGCGCTCGACGCCTTGTAATCGTGCACCCTCACGCCAACGTGCGTTAGGGCGACGGCTCGTGATTTGCCGAATCGACGAAAAAAGATGATAAAGAAATCAGAGGATTAGGGGCGCTCCACGCGTCTGTGCGTCAATTCCCGCGGAACGGGGAATTTGGTCCGCGCGCCCAAAAACGCCGTAAAATTAGACAAATACGCTATCATCGCGGCCGTTCCGCTCACGAGGAACGACGGTCGCACCGCCCCAGGGAGGCGCATCGCATGAGCAACGCACTGACCCAATCAACCGCGCTGACGCCGGAAGGCAGCCTGTCGCGCTACCTTTCCGAAATCCGCAAATTCCCCATGCTCGAGAAAAATGAGGAATACATGCTCGCAAAGCGCTTCGCCGAGCATGAGGATCCGGAAGCGGCCGAACAACTCGTCAATTCGCACCTGCGGCTCGTCGCGAAAATCGCCATGGGCTATCGCGGCTACGGGCTGCCGATCGGCGAGGTCATCTCCGAAGGCAATGTCGGCCTGATGCAGGCCGTCAAACGCTTCGACGCCGATAAAGGCTTCCGCCTCGCTACGTACGCGATGTGGTGGATCCGCGCGGCCATTCAAGAATACATTTTGCGCTCGTGGAGCCTCGTCAAAATCGGGACGACCGCCGCGCAGAAAAAGCTGTTCTTCAATCTGCGGCGCATCAAAGGCCAGATCGACGCGGTCGACGACGGCGATCTGCGTCCGGACCAAGTCGAACACATCGCGACGAAGCTCGGCGTCTCCGAAGACGACGTCATCTCGATGAACCGGCGCATGTCGGGCGGCGAAGCCTCGCTCAACGCGCCCATGGGCAAAGACGCCGACGGCGGCGGCGAGTGGCAAGACTGGCTCGTCGACGAAAACGCCGTGAACGCAGAAGCGCAGCTCGCCCGTGACGACGAATACGACATGCGCATGGGCCTCCTCGACGAAGCCATGAAAACGCTCAACGAGCGCGAGCAGCACATTCTGACCGAACGTCGGCTTAAAGATAATCCGTCGACGCTCGAAGAATTGTCGACGGTTTACGGCGTCAGCCGCGAGCGCGTGCGCCAAATCGAGGTTCGCGCCTTCGAAAAGCTGCAAAAGAAGATGCAACAATTGGCGAAAGACGCGCACGCGCGGCCGCAGGCGCGCGACGAAGCCGTCGACGCGCATCCGGCGTAACCGTCTAGCACGTGCTTCGGCGCATCCAGTTCGGATAGCGGCCGAGCCCTTAAACAACGAACAGCCGGGGCGCGTTGACGCCCCGGTTTCTTTTCACCATAGATTGCATATGCAATCTAATTCCATATCCGATATCGATCCCCGCGACGCGCCGAACGAGCGCTGGACGGCGGGCGCGCCGCTCCTCGAGCTGTGCGCCGCTTTATGGGGGTGGTGGGCGACGCTTGCCTGGCGGTTTCTGGACGGGCCGGCGTTCGCGGCCGGCGCCCTTTGGTTGGCGGCGGCGGCGGTCTGGCTAGGC
>JBCCZS010000025.1:0-23311 GCA_039187035.1 Pseudomonadota bacterium
CCGAACAGCCGGGGCGCATTGACGCCCCGGTTCTTTTTGACCATAGATTGCATATGCAATCTATGGTCGGATCCGGTATCGATCCCCACGGCGCGCCGAACGAGCGCTGGACGGCGGGCGCGCCGCTCCTCGGGCTGTGCGCCGCTTTATGGGGTTGGTGGACGACGCTCGCCTGGCGGTTTCTTGACGGCCCAGAATTCGCGGCCGGCGCCCTTTGGTTGGCGGCGGCGGCGGTCTGGCTAGGCGCGCAGATCGTCGCCGCGCGGTTGCGCCTGCCCGAGCGGTTTGCAGGCGTCTTTTCGACAGCGGTTCAAGCGCTCGTCCCGGTACTGGCGACCGCGGGCGCCGTCGCGATCAGCGAGCCCTTGCGCGGCGCGGTCATGCGGCTCGCCGCAAGCGTCTCGACAACCGAGTTGATCGCGATCCATGTCTTGCGATTGGCCGCCTGGGGCACGATCAAGAAATACCGGGCCGGCCTCTTGCCGCGTTACTTTTTCCTGTCCGGGAGCATCCCGGACTTCGCCTTCGCCGTGAGCGCGGTCGCGCTGACCGCCTTCGTGATCACGCAAGGGGCCGTCCTTAGCGACACCGGGTTGTTGATCTGGAACGCCGTCGGCGTACTCGTCTTTCTAGGCGCCGCCGTCACGATGTACTTTGGCGCGCCCAAGTCGCCGCTCGGATGGCGCTGGCGCCGGGTCGTCGCGGGGCGAGAAGCGTCGACGCTGGCGCCGTTTCGCTGGCCGATGAACCTCGCCCCCGCCTTTTGCGCGCCGCTTTTCTGGTTGGCGCACGGATTGTTTGTTATCAAACTCCTGGTTTGACCGCGAAGAACGCAACCAGCCGAGAGATCGCGCGCGACGTCGCGGCGACCTGTCCGGCCAT
Source organism: Pseudomonadota bacterium (assembly GCA_039187035.1). Classification (GTDB taxonomy): domain Bacteria; phylum Pseudomonadota; class Alphaproteobacteria; order Caulobacterales; family Parvularculaceae; genus JAJFFW01. The sequence continues at coordinate 883 of JBCCZS010000025.1, forward strand.
GCGCGCACGCGCATTGTCGCGGCGGTTGGCGCGGCGCTTCGACGACGCGCTACGCCCGCATGGGCTCAATTCCGGCCAGTTCGCGGTTCTCGTCGCCGTCGAGGCGCTTGCGCGCGCGCGGGTCATGGACGTCGCCGACGCGCTCGCATTGAGCCGCGCGGCGGCGACGCGCTCCCTCGACATTCTGGAACGAAACGGATGGGTCCGCTCCGAGGAGCGCAACGCGACGACGCGGCTTGTCGGCCTAACGGACGCCGGGCGCGCGCTGCTGGTCGACGCCTACCCGAGTTGGCGACAAGCCGTCGCCGACGTCGACGGCGCGCCTTCCTGACGGACGCGAGGCCGGCCTCAGCCGGTCGCCGCGGACGGACACGCATAGGGCGGCGGCGAAACGGCGGTGCCGTCGGCGTCGGAAAGCCACTTGTCCTCCAGGGCGTCCCAATAGCCGGCGAGATCTTGCTGAATGATCCACGCGTTGACCGCGTCGATCAGCGCGTCGTTGCCTTGCTGCGTGGCGAACGCCTCGATCGTGCGCGTCAACGCGAATTCGTGGGGCACGCCGAGTTTGCGGCCCTTCATCTTCTTGGCTTCCTTCAAGTACGGACCGAAGAGAACGGCGCCGTCGATCTCGCCTGCGCGCAGATTGTCCATAATCTGCGCGAACGAGTCGTACCCTTTGAGGTCCGCGCCCGGGAACTCGCCTTTCGCCACCGTGCCGGACACGCCGCCGACCTGGTAGCCGATGCTGACCGCACGATCGTTGAGCGCGCGTAGGCTCCGCCGTTCTTTGGTGACGTCTTTGGCCATCGCCAGAAAATATTCCGTATCGTGATAAGGCAGCGTAAAGGCGAGCATGGCGCGGCGCCGATCGATATTGGAGTAACCGGAGGCGATGATGTCGGCCTCGTCGTCGACGATCGCCTTGGCCAACTCGCAAAACGGCTTTTCGACATAGTCGACGGCGACGCCGAGCGCGTCGGCGAGCGCGCCCGTCGCCTCGATTTCGTGGCCGATCAGCGCGCCGTTCTCGTCTTTGGAGACGAAGGGCGACAAGACCGCGACGGCGACCTTGAGCGTCCCGCGTTCTTTAATCGCCTCGAGGTCGGCCGCCCCGCTCGGTACGGCCAAAAGCGCAAGCGCCGACAACAAAATCCCGCTGGCGACGCGTTTAACGATGAATTCCCTGTCCCACATCATGCTTTGCGCACCTCCGATATTGATGATCCGGGCAAACCGATAATGGTCGCGAGGATCGACGAAAAGACTGCGAGCGGCCAAATCTCGCGCGCCGCCGGCGGCCGGCTTATGCGCCGCCGAACAGGATCGGGCGCGCGTTGATAAAGCACACGATCGACAAACCCGTTAGAACGACGCCGGCGGGCGCGAACGCCCAAGGACCGGCGCGGTCCGCCAGGTTCAACGCGTGAAGCCCAGCCGCCGGAAACACCACGCTCACCGCGATTTTCGCCATCAGCAGGTGACCGTAGAGCGTCACGAGCAAGGCTGGCCCCGACCAAACCTGATGGAAACAGACGATCAAAACGGCCGGCCATAACTCCAGCATGAACGTTCGCCAGATGACCCCGGTCGGTCCCTTTGCCGCGAGTTCCTGGAAAAACGCCAACCACATCCGCCGTTGGACCAGATGGCTGACGCCCATCAAAAACAGCGGGATCGACAACGCCGCTTCGACATAGAGCGCCGGGGTCGGCATCGGCACTAATCCCCATCTACGCCCGAACGCGCCCGTCCGGGGCCCTTCGTCGGCGCGCCGTCAGCCGACGGCGTTCGAATGGCGTTTGAACTCCAGCCGCGCGATCGACCGGCAATGCACCTCGTCGGGGCCGTCGGCGAGGCGCAGCGTACGCAAGCCCGCATAGGCGCGCGCGAGGCCGAAGTCTTCGGCGACGCCGGCCCCGCCATGGGCCTGGATTGCATCGTCGAGGACGCGCAAGGCGACGCGCGGCGCGGCGACTTTGATCATGGCGATCTCGGCCTGCGCGACTTTGTTGCCGACCGTGTCCATCATCCAAGCGGCTTTGAGCGTCAAAAGCCGCGCCATCTCAATATCGATACGCGCTTCGGCGACCCGTTGCTCCCAGATCGAGTGCTTGTAGATCGGTTTGCCGAACGCCTCACGGGTCAGAAGGCGCTTGACCATTTTTTCAAGCGCTTCCTCCGCCGCGCCGATCGTGCGCATGCAGTGGTGGATACGGCCGGGGCCGAGGCGGCCTTGCGCGATCTCGAACCCGCGCCCCTCGCCGAGGATCAAATTCTCCTTCGGCACGCGCACGTCGTTGAGTTCGATTTCCATGTGCCCGTGCGGCGCGTCGTCATAGCCGAACACCGGCAGATGCCGGACGATTTCCACGCCCGGCGTATCGGCGGGCACAAGGATCATCGATTGCTGCTTGTGCCGTTCGGCGTCCGGGTCGGTTTTGCCCATGACGATGTAGACCGCGCAACGCGGATCGCCGGCGCCGGACGACCACCATTTGCGTCCGTTGATCACATAGTCGTCGCCGTCGCGGCGGATCCGCGTTTCGATATTGGTCGCGTCCGAAGAGGCGACTTGCGGTTCGGTCATCAGGAAAGCGGAGCGGATCGCGCCGTCGAGGAGCGGGCGGAGCCAGCGGCCCTGTTGTTCCGGCGTTCCGTACCGGGACAAGACTTCCATATTGCCCGTGTCGGGCGCGGCGCAGTTGAAGACTTCCGGCGCGATGTGCACCCGGCCGGTCATTTCCGCGATCGGGGCGTAATCGGCGTTGGAAAGACCCGGCCCGTAATCCGGGTCCGGATGGAAGAGGTTCCAAAGCCCTTCGGCCTTGGCTTTGTCTTTTAAGGTCTCGATGACGGGCGGGACGCGCCAGCGATCGTCGGGACCGAAGGCGGCGAGTTCGCGCTCGTAGGTCTCCTGCCCCTCGTGGACGTGCGCGTCCATGAACGCGGCGACGCGCTCCAGATACTCTTTACAGCGGGCGGAATACGCAAAATCCATCGTCGTCCCTTTAGCGGCGTCGGTTCGAGATTGATGATAGGGCGTCCGGCCGCCTCCGCCAGAACGCCGTGCAGACGCCGGCGCCCATCCACGGCGGGCCTGGGATTAACCGCGGCGCGCTCGAAAGAAGTCGACCAGCAATCGGCTCGCCTCATCGGCGAACGGGCCCTGCACGATTTCGGGCCGCCAATGGCAGGTCGGCTGCTCGAAATAGCGCGGGCCGTGGCGCACGGCGCCGCCTTTGGGGTCCCATGCGGCGACGACGAGGCGCGCGACGCGGGCGTGGGAGATCGCCCCGGCGCACATCGCGCACGGTTCCAGGGTGACGTACAGCGTCGTGCCCGTAAGCCGAAAATTGCCCAGCCGCGCGGCGGCGGCCCGCAAAACGTTGATTTCGGCGTGGCCCGTCGGGTCGCAGGCGCTGCGGGTCGTGTTGCCCGCCGCGGCGAGCGTCTCGCCGGCGGCGTCGACGAGCACGGCGCCGACGGGCGTCTCGTCGGGGTCGCGCACGGCCGCGTCGAGCGCCGCGCGCATCGCGCGCGCGTCGCGGTCGGCGATGTCGAGCGCCGTCATTGCCGGTTTACTGATCGAGCTGCGGCGTCAGCGCGCTCGATTTCGTCTCAACGCGCTTTGTTTTGCCGCCATAGCCGTCGACGCTGTCGTGCGCGCGCACGACGACGTACGGCGTCGTCGGCGGAATGACGACGCCCGAAAGGCTGCGCGTAAACGGCTGCTCGTCGACATGCGGGTGCGCAAGAACGCGGGTCCCGAGGACGCGGCCCTCCGGGTCCAGAACCTCCCATCGATCCGCATAATGGTCCCAGCCCGTGTCGGCGTGGCGAACGGTCACCGCAAAGCGCCACACGCCGGGGGCGGTCTCTTTAGCGCGAATGGCGACGACGTCGGCCTCGCCGGCGACGGCGGGCGCGGCGAGGCCTGCGATTATGACGGCGACGACGGCGATCAGGCGGATCATCGGCGGGCTCCGGCTCAACACGGGGTCTCACCGCACCACAGACCACTGCGACCCGGCGCGCAAGCCGCGCGCGGCCTATGGCGCGGAACCGTGATTATCAGGGCGTTAACGGCAAACATGCGACACCGACCGTCATGTCCTTGACGCCGCAGCCGCGCGGGCTCGCGCTCGCCTTCCCCAGCCTCGCGGGGGCGTTCGGCGACCCGAGCCGACGCGCCGCGCTCGCCGACCGCGCCATGCAGATCTATGCGGCCGTCTTCGTCGGCACGCTCGTCGTGGTCACGGTCACAACGCCGGGCCTCGTCCTGCCGCCCAACGGCGTCGTCGGCGGCGACTTTCTTGCGTTCTACACGGCCGGCGAGATGGCCGCGGCCGGCCGCGCGCTTCAGGCTTACGACTTGGCCGCCTTCAACGCCGCGCTCCAAACCCGCGCAGAGCACGCGCATCTGGGGCTGATGTGGCAATACCCGCCGACGATGTTCTTCCTCGTCGCGCCGTTGTCTCTTGCGCCGTACAAAGCCGCGTATCTCGTCATGATGGCGGTCTCGTGGGCCGCGTTCGCCGGCGCGCTCCGCGCCGTGGGCCTGCGCGGGCGCGCGTTGCGGATCGCCGCCTTGTCGCCGCCCTGCGTCATGGCGTTCGTCAGTGGTCAGATTAGTCTCTTCACGGGCGCGCTTCTTATTCTGGCGGCGTTCGCCCCGAAGCGCCGCTGGCTCGTCGCGGGCGCGGCGGCCGGCGTTTTAACGCTGAAACCGCAGCTCGGGCTGTTGATCCCCGTCGCCTATCTCGCCGTCGGCGCCTGGCGCGCGATCGCGGTCGCCGCCGCCGTCGCGCTTTTGGTTCACGCGCCGGGCCTCATCGTCTTCGGCGCCGAGGGGCTGGACGCCTTTCGCGTCGCTGCGGAACGGCTGCACGCCGACGTTGTCGGCCCCGCGATCAACACCCCGCCGAACAACATGACGACGCTGTTCGGCCAACTCAAACGCCTCGGCGTTGGCGGCGACGTTGCAAGCCTCGCGCAAGCGGGCCTCGCGGCCCTGTGCGCCGTCGCGGTCTGGCGGTTTTGGCGACGCGGCGCGGACGCCCTTTCTAATGCCGGCGTTCTGTGCGCTGCGGCGATCCTCGCCGCGCCCTACGCCTACGGTTATGAGATGACGGCGCTCGCCCTCGCCGGCGCAGTCGTCGCGCGCGCGGCCGCTGACCGGCCGGAGGCGCTGGCGCTTATGCTCGTCGCGGGCGGCGCCGTCGCGACCGGCCTCGACACGCCCCTTCATATCCCGTTTCTCGCGACGCTGGCGGCGCTTGGCGGCGCGCTCTTTTACGGCGGCCGCTTTTACGATACGGCCACAGGCTCCGCCGATGACGAGACCCCCGCGTGGCCGAGCCCGATACGCCGATTTCCGAACCGCCCGGCTCCGAGAACGCCGGCGAACGCATCGCCAAGTTCCTCGCCCGCGCCGGGGTCGCCTCGCGCCGCGAAGCGGAAAAACTAATCGAACAAGGCGTCGTCACTGTCGACGGGGCGGTGCTGACGACGCCGGCGTTCAAAGTGACACCGGAAATGGACGTGCGCGTTGACGGCACGCGGGTTCGCGCCGGCGGCCCGGCCCGGCTGTGGCGCTACCACAAGCCGGACGGCCTCGTGACCACGCACAAAGATCCGCAAGGCCGGCCCACCGTGTTTGAGGCCGTGGCGGCGCGCGTTCCACGCGTGATCTCCGTGGGACGACTTGATCTGACGACCGAGGGCCTGTTGCTCCTCACCAATGACGGCGGGCTCGCCCGCATATTGGAATTGCCCGCGACCGGTTGGACGCGTCGTTATCGGGTCCGCGCCTATGGCCGCGTCGCGCAAAGCGCGCTCGACGCGCTGAAAGACGGCGTCGTCGTCGACGGCGTCGCCTACGGGCCGATCCGCGCGGCGGTCGACAATGTGCAAGGCGGGAACGTATGGTTGTCGATGTCGATCAATGAAGGCAAAAACCGCGAAATCCGCGCGGTCTGCCGACATCTGGGATTGCATGTGAACCGCCTGATCCGCACCGCCTACGGCCCCTTCCAACTCGGCAAGTTGCCGAAGGACGCGCTTGAAGAAGTGCCCGCCAAGCAAATGAAAGAACAGCTCGGCAAGAAGATCGCCGCGCAGATCGGGATGTAGGCCGTGGGCGACGTCGTCAATCTGAACCAATACCGCAAGAAAAAAGCCCGCGGCGAGAAAGACGCGAAGGCCGCAAAGAACCGCGCCCGGCATGGGCGCACGAAAGCCGACAAAGAAAACGCCCGGAAAGACGTCGAGCGCGCCCGCAAAGCGCTAGACGACGCCCGACTAGACAAGGACGAACGCGAAGACGACAGGCTCGACGAGGACGGGCTCAACAGCGACCCCGGCGACGACCGGAACGGCCGTTCGCCCTAACCGTATGCGGATTATTGCCGGAGAGTTCGGCGGCCGGCGGATCGTCGCGCCCGCGGGTCGCGTCGCGCGCCCGACGACGGACCGCACGCGCGAGGCGCTGTTCAACATGCTCGCCCACCGCGACGACGTCGCGTTTGAGGGCGCGCGCGTCATCGACCTATTCGCCGGCTCGGGGGCCTTAGGGCTGGAAGCGTTGTCGCGCGGCGCGGCCTGGTGTCTTTTTGTCGAAACCGACGCGGCGAGCCGCGGCGCGATCCGCGACAATATCGAAGCGCTCGGCCTTTTCGGGCGCACGCGCATCCATCGGCGGTCCGCAACGCGCCTCGGCGACAAACCGGCCGGCGTCGGCCCGCCCTTCGATCTCGCCTTCCTAGACGCGCCGTACCGGGAAGCGTTGTCCTCGCCGGCGCTGGCGACGTTGGCCGAGGGCGGTTGGCTACGCCCCGGCGCGCTCGCGATCGTCGAACAGGCGACGGACGAAGAGGCCGCGAGCGCGGCGGGTTTTGAAGAAGACGCCCGGCGCGCTTACGGCGACACGACAGTCAGGATCTACCGATTTGGTCCGAAGGCGGATTAAGCGACGAAGGAATCCGCGCGCTCGCGGCGCGTCTTGGCGCGAATGTAACGCATCGTTCCCGTGCGCGAACGCATGACGACCGTGTGCGTTTCGACGAAACCGTGCGCCCAGCGCACGCCGTCGAGCATCGTGCCGTTGGTCACGCCGGTCGCTGCGAACATGACGTCGCCGGAGGCCATGTCCGTTAAATCGTATTTGCGGGCGAGATCGGTGATGCCGGCGCGTTCGGCGCGTTCGCGTTCCGCGTCGTTGCGAAAGAACAGCCGCGACTGCATTTGCCCGCCGACGCAGCGCAACGCCGCAGCGGCGAGGACGCCTTCCGGCGCACCGCCTTGCCCGACGTAAAGATCGATGCCGGTGGACGTTTCCGTCGTGTGGAACACGCCGGCGACGTCGCCGTCCGGAATGAGAAAGACGCGCGCGCCGAGTTTGCGTGCAGAATCGATGATCGCTTGGTGGCGCTCGCGGTCGAGGACGCACAACGTCAATTCGTCGGGCTTCACGCCTTTGGCTTTGGCGAGCGAGGCGATGTTGTCTTCGACGGACGCGTCGAGATCGATAACGCCGTCCGGGTAGCCCGGCCCGCAGGCGATCTTGTCCATGTAAACGTCGGGCGCGTGCAGCAGCGTGCCGCCTTGCGCCATCGCAACGACCGACAGCGCGTTCGCCATGGCTTTCGCGGTAAGCGTCGTGCCTTCCAGCGGATCGAGCGCAATGTCGATCTTTGGGCCGTTTCCGGTGCCGACTTTTTCGCCGATGTACAACATCGGCGCTTCGTCGCGCTCGCCCTCGCCGATGACGACCTTGCCGTCCATTTCGAGTTTGTTGAAGGCCTCGCGCAGCGCCGTGACGGCGGCCTGGTCGGCGCCTTCTTTGTCGCCCCGCCCGATCATCGTCGAGGCCGCGATCGCCGCCGCTTCGGTGCAACGGCCGAGCTCCATCGTCAGAACACGGTCTAGATAGGTCTCGGCCATGGATCCACTTCCCTCGTCGCGCAGATTTTCTACGGGCGTTATACGCGCCGGCGCGACGCTGTCACGCGCCGCCGTGCGACGCGCCGCGTTAGAAACCGTAATTGAGGCCGATTTCCGCGCTGTGGACGCCCAGCGTGCCGTCGCGGGTGAAACCGATATACCGATAGGCCGCTTCAACGGACAGGCGGTCGGTCAGCCGCGTTTCGATACCGCCGCGCCCCCCGTAAGCCAGGGTGATTTGGCCGTCCGCAAAGCTGATCGCGCCGTCGTCGACGCTCGCTTCGGTGTAGGCGCCGCCGCCGGAAACCGAGGCGAACGGATTGATCTTCCCGGCCGGGTTCAGATCCCACCGAACGCCGAACAGCGGCGCGACGCCCCAAATCGTCGACTGAAGCGTCGATCCGAGGACGCTCGCTTCCTCGCGGTCGCGAAAATAAGCGATCTCGCCCTCGATGCTGATGGTCCCGAGAAAGATGCGGTGCATCGGGTGAATGTAAGCGACGGCCCCGGTGAGCCCGCTGACGTCGAAGTCATCGCCGCCGGTTGCGTGCCCGGCGAACGCGTACCCGCCGCGAACGGACGCGCGCGGGCCGAATGCGTCGTAAACGGACCGGCTGCGCGCGCGCGCGGCGCGGGGCGGGCGAACGGGCGCGGCCTGACCGCGCGGTCCTTCTTGGGCGGCGGCCGCCGGCCGCACGCGCGGCGCGTCGGGGGCTGCGGCGCCGACAGGTGAAGACGAAGCGCCCGGATTGGGGATCTTCTTGCCGCCGTAGAATTCCTGTTCAGCGCGCATGCGCGCCCGGACGGCCTCTGCGTCGCGGCCGCACACTGTCACGCCGACGCTGTTCTCGATGCAGTCATCTTGCGCGCGCGCCGGCTGCGAGGACAAAACCGCCGCGACGGCGAAGGCGCAAATCATTCCGGTGCGAAGCATCGGGTTCTCCGGTGGTTAGCGTTAATCGTCGATTAGGCGCCTTTGGCAAACAGACGGTTAACGCCCCCCGCCGTCGATCGTTAAAACCCAGCATCCGCCTAGGTCTTTCGACGATCGCCGCCCGCTGGACCAGCACGCAAGCGGTCCCGTTCGGGTCGGCCGCGTGCGGCGCACAAGCGCAAGGACGCTCCGCCCCCTGGGGGGGAAAGGGCGCGGCGGCGCGGACGGTCGGCCGACGGCTAGCGCGCCTCGGCGAGCAATCGTTTGACGTTGCGGGCGGCCTGGCGGATGCGCTGTTCGTTTTCGACAAGCCCGATGCGCACATGGCCCTCGCCATGGTCGCCGAACCCGAAGCCGGGCGCGACGGCGACGTCCGCCTCTTCCATCAAGCGTTTGGCGAACGCCACCGACCCGTCGGCGCGGAACGGTTCAGGGATCGGCGCCCAGGCGAACATCGACGCGGGCGGCGACGGGACCGCCCAGCCGGCGCGCCCGAAACTCTCGACGAGCGCGTCGCGCCGAGCGCGATAGATCTCGCGGATCTCCGCGACGCAATCCTGCGGGCCGTCGAGCGCGGCGGCCGCGGCGACCTGGATCGGCGTGTAACCGCCATAGTCGAGGTAAGACTTCACCCGCGCCAACGCCGCAATCAGGCGCGGCGCGCCGACCGCCATGCCCACGCGATGGCCCTCCATGGAATAGGTCTTGGAGAGGCTGTTGACCTCCACCGCACGCTCGCGCGCGCCGGGCACTTGCAGGATCGACGGCGGCGGATCCTCGAAATAAATCTCCGCATACGCAAGATCGGAGAAAATCCAGAGATCGTAGCGTTCGGCGATGGCGACCGCTTCTTTATAGAAGTCGAGGTCGACCGTTTGGGCCGTCGGGTTCGAGGGATAGCTGAGCACCATGATCGTCGGCGAGGGCGCGACGCCGGCGGCCGCGTCGGCGAGCCCGGCGAGATACCGCTCCGGGCTCGGCGCGGGGATGGCGCGAATGACGCCGCCGGCTAAGATGAACCCGAAGGCGTGGATCGGATAAGCCGGATCGGGCGCCAGAACGACGTCGCCGGGCCCCGTGATCGCCTGGGCGAGGTTTGCAAACGCTTCTTTCGACCCCAACGTCGCGACGATCTCGGCGTCCGCGTCGAGCGCGACGTCGAAACGGCGCGCGTAATAGCGCGCCATCGCCCGGCGCAAGCCCGGAATGCCGCGCGAAGCCGAATAGCGGTTGGTCTTCGGCTTACGGACGGTTTCAATCAGTTTGTCGAGAATATGCGGCGGCGTCGGCATGTCGGGGTTGCCCATGCCGAAATCGATCACGTCCCGCCCGTCCGCACGAAGACGCGCTTTGACGGCGTTGACCTCCTCAAAGACGTAAGGCGGCAAGCGCTGAATGCGGTGGAATTCCTCGGCCCGCGCCATGGGCGACCCTTTCTCCTAAAACGAGACCCTATTAGCGCGCGGCGGCGCGCGCTTTGTCGTCTTCGACCGCGCGCCGCAAGGCGTCGACGTCGGCGGCGAGCGCGTCGCGGGCCCCTTCGGCGTCATCGCGCGGATCGGCCGCTGCAGCCGCTTTGTCCTCCGCGATCGCCGCGCGCAACGCGTCGCCGCGTTCCGCGATTGCGGCGCGCTCGGCGGCGATCTCGGCGGCGCTCGGCGTCGCCGGGGCCTTGGCGGGCTGGCGCGACAGGTTGGGAAAGCGCGCGGGGTCGTCCTCGCGTTGCGCGGCGATGCGGGCGGCGATTTCGGGATTGACCGGCGTGTCGCCGGCGATGTCCTCATATTTGAAGAAGCCGGGCGGGGCGAGATTGCGGGCCGTTTCGCAACCGCAAAGTCCGGCTGCGGACGAGACCGCCGCCGCGGCGAGCGCCATGCCCCGTGCGCCCGCGACAAGCGAACGCCCCTCCGAAAGTCTAACGCCTGAGATCTTTGCACCGGTCACGGCCGCACCCTATAAACGCGTATGGTGCGAAACTGAACTCCGGGTCGGCGACATGGCGCAAGACGGTTCTTCCGAAACCTCCGCAAGAAGCGACGAAAAATCCGCGAACGGCGCGGAGCCGACGTCGGCCGCGCCGCCGCCGGCGCACGCAAAAGACGACGTGAAAGAAGGACTGCGCAAGGCCGTGGCCGCCGCCAACCAGACGCCCGGAAAAAAAGCCGCGCCCGCCGCTAAGAAGAAAGCGGCGGTCGCCAAACCGAAGGCGGCGCCCGCGGCCGCATCGGATAAGACGCCGGCGAAGAAAGCGGCAAAGATAGCGACGCCGAAAACGGCGAAAAAAGCCGCCAAGAAAGCGGCTGCAAAAAAAGCCCCGGCCCGCAAAAAAGCGCCTGCAAAAAAGGCCGCGCCCGCGCAGAAGTCGACGCAGAAGCCAACGCAGAAGTCGGTGCAAAAGCCAAAGCCGCGCCCCGCGGCCCGCGCCGTCGCGCCGGATGCGGTCGCGCGCGAGGCCGCCGCCAAACTCGCCGCCGCCGCCCCGAACGGCGCGCGCAAAGACGACGACTCGGCGCGCGCCAAGCCGATCATCGAGGATTTTGATTCGCTCTCCGAGTATCTCGTCGAGATCACCGGCAAGATCCAGGACGTCATCCGCGAGTTTTTCGTCCACCACCCCGAACTCCAAGTCGTCAAAGGCGACGCCTCGCCGGACCCGTTAAACCTCGCCGATGCGGCCAAGGAGATGATGAACTCCCTCGCCGCCGACCCCGGCACGGTCATGGAGCGCCAGTTCCGCCTGTGGGGGGATTTCGCCAAACTCATGGGCGTGATGTCGCGCCGATGGGCGGGAGAAGACGTCGAACCGGCGGTCGAGCCCGCGCCCGGCGACAAGCGGTTCCGCCATGCGGCGTGGTCGGACAATCCGATGCTCGATTTCGTCAAGCAGTCTTATCTCACCTACGCCAATTGGCTGAATGAAACCGTCGACCAACTCGACGGCATGAACGACTACGAGAAAAAGCGGGCGACGTTCTACACCAAGCAATTCGTCGACGCGATCGCGCCGTCGAACTTCGCCATGCTGAACCCCGAGGTCGTCGAGGCGACGATCGAAAGCAAGGGCGAGAACCTTCTGAAAGGCTTGAAAAATCTTTTGGAGGATCTCGACCGCGGGCACGGTGCGTTATCGATCCGCCAAGCCGACCTCGACCATTTCAAACTCGGCGAGAACGTCGCGACGACGCCCGGCAAAGTCGTTTTCCAGAACGACATCATGCAGGTCATCCAGTACGATCCGACGACGCTGGACGTCGGGCGCCGGCCGCTCCTGATTTTTCCGCCGTGGATCAATAAATTTTATATCCTTGATCTGCAGCCGGAGAATTCCTTCATCAAATGGATGGTCGACCAGGGCCGCACGGTCTTCCTCGTGTCCTGGGTCAATCCGGGGCCGGAACTTAAAGACAAAACCTTCATCGACTATATCCACGAGGGACTGTTCGAGGCGCTCGGCGCGACCAAAGCCGCGACCGGCGAAGACGACGTCGACGCCATCGGCTATTGCATCGGCGGGACAATGCTCTCCACCGCCTTGTCGCTGATGGCCAAACGCGGCGACGACCGGATCAAGACGGCGACGTTCTTTACGGCGCAGGCGGACTTTTCTGAGGCCGGCGACTTATTGCTGTTCGTCGACGACACGCAGCTCGACGCAATCGAAAAGCAAATGGACGCGGCCGGCGGCGTGTTGGAAGGGCGCGCCATGGCGACGACCTTCAACATGCTGCGTTCGAACGACCTTATCTGGTCGTTCGTGATCGATAATTACATGAAGGGCAAAGACCCGGCGAAATTCGACCTGCTCTATTGGAATTCCGATTCAACGCGGATGCCGAAGGGCGTGCATCTGTTTTATCTGCGCGAGTTCTACCAAAAGAACCGCCTCGCCAGCGGCACGATGGTCGTCGACGGCGAGACGCTCGATCTCGGCGCCGTCGACATCCCGATTTTTATGCAGGCGGGCGAAACGGACCACATCGCCCCGCCGAACTCGATCTATAAAACCGCCCGGTCGTTCGGCGGCGAAAACGTTCAATATATGCTGGCGGGCTCCGGCCATATCGCCGGCGTCGTCAATCATCCGCGTAAGAAGAAATACCACCACTCGGTCAATACGGCGCTGCCCGACACGCTCGGGGCGTGGAAAGAAAACGCCGAACGCCACCCCGGCTCGTGGTGGGCGCACTGGATGGGCTGGCTCAATGAGAACTCGCCGGGCCGCGTTCCCGCCCGGACGCCCGGCGACGGCGCGCTCGACCCGATCGAGGACGCGCCGGGGTCTTACGTCAAAGTCAAATCGTAGGCGGCCGCGATCGGGCGGCGTCGCGCGCAGCCGCGTTAACTCCCCGTTAACGAAAACGAATCACCTTTACCAACCGTTGAGAAATCCTAACGCTCGATTAAACGGGCGATCGAACGGCGGGGGCCGATTATGGGTGAACGGAACGTTTCGACGCGCGAGCTGTTTTTGCGGCTGGGCGACACGCCGGCGCTACGTCGGGAAAAAGCCGACCGGCTGTTTCGGCGCTTGCGCGAAGAAGCGCTCGGCGCGACCGCGAAGGCGCGCTCGATTATCCGCGTCGGCGACGCGCCGCGGCCGGCTTCCGCCGCACAGTCTGCGTCCCTAAAGTCTGCGTCCGTACAGACTGGGCCAGAACTGCCTTCATCGGCGCCGTCGCGACCTGCCCGGACGTCCGCGCTCCCGCCGGTCCTTGCAGAAGACGGCCGCGACCGTTGACCGTCGGCGGCTTTTGTCGCCCTCCGACCCTTCTCGATAAAGACCCACCAAAAAAAGCCCCGCATACAGCGGGGCTTCGATGTGCTCGGAATAACGGTCCGCGCCTTAGCGCTTCGAGAATTGGAACGACCGACGGGCTTTCTTGCGGCCGTATTTCTTGCGCTCAACGACGCGGCTGTCGCGCGTTAAGAACCCGCCTTGCTTCAAGATCGGGCGCAGGCCCGGCTCGTAGAAGGTCAGCGCACGGGCGATGCCGTGGCGCACCGCGCCGGCCTGGCCCGACGGGCCCGAGCCCGAAACCGTGCAAATGACGTCGTACTGATCGTCGCGCTCGGCGGCCTTCAACGGCTGCTTGATGATCATCTGCAGAACCGCGCGGCCGAAATATTCCGCATGGTCCTTTTTGTTGACCGTGATGCGTCCTGCGCCCGGCTTGATCCAGACGCGCGCGATCGCGGTTTTGCGTTTGCCGGTCGCGTAGGACCGGCCGAACTCGTCGATCTTCGGTTCGGGAAGTTCGACGACACCCGCCGCTTCGAGCCCTTCGGCCCCTTGAGCGCCTTCGACGCCTTGCGCGCCGAGATCTTTCAGGTCGCTCAGCGCGCCGCCGGTCGGTTGATCGTTAGGAGTGTCGCTCATGGGGCTTACGCTTCTCGTTTGTTTTTCGGATTCATGGCCGCGATGTCGAGCGGCGCCGGCGACTGCGCTTCATGCGGATGATCCGGCCCCGCATAAACGCGCAGGTGCGTCATCTGTTCGCGCGCGAGCGGGGATTCCTTGGGCATCATCCGTTCCACGGCTTTGGTCACGACGCGGGTCGGGTGCTTGCCGTCGAGGATCTTGTCCATCGTGCGTTCTTTGATCCCGCCGGGATAGCCGGTGTGCCAATAGAACTTTTTCTGCGTCCGCTTATTGCCGGTGAAGACGACTTTGTCGGCGTTGACGACGACGACATGGTCGCCGCAATCGACATGCGGGGTGTAGGCGGGTTTGTGTTTGCCGCGCAGCCGCGTGGCGATGAGCGAAGCAAGACGCCCGACGACGAGGCCGTCCGCGTCGATCAGGATCCACTTCTTCTCAACCTCGCCGGGCTTGGCCGAATAGGTTTTCATGTTCTCGCATTCCTTGAACACCGACGTCGGGCGACGCGCCCCGCCAGCGGAAGCGCGCGAAATACGGGAGCGGACGGCGACAGTCAACGGCCGGCGCGCAAAATCCGCTACTAAATTCATAGCGTTGGATATGCGGTATTATAATACCGGATCACCGGGTCGCCGCCTCTTGCGTTCGCGGGCGCGGGCGCGGAAAAGCGCTGCGGACCCGCCCGCAAGGAGCACCGCCATGCGTTTGACGATCGCCGCCGCCCTCGCCGCCGCCGCCGTAGCGGGTTGCGACGCCCTCACCCCCGATGACGCGGCCGACGGCGCCGCGACGGACGCCCCGCCCGCAAGCGAGGCCGGCGAGGCGGCCGACGGGCAACCCGGGGCGCAACCCGGCGCGCCGGCGGTCGTCGACGCGGCGATCGTGCAGGCGCAAATCGGCGGCTTTGAGGGGGCGATCTCCGGCGCGGCGTTTTGGAGCCATCCGGGCGTTCCGTTCAACGGCCTCGTCGTCGCGGTCGACGCCGGGGGCATCAAAGCGTTCAACGTCGAGGACGGCGCGCCGGTCTCGGCCGTCGACGAGCCCGGCCTCGACGGCGTCGCGGTCGGCTATCTCGGCGTCGGCGCGCCCGCCGCGGGCTACGCGGTGAGCCGCCGACCGGCGACCGGCGATTTCGCCGTGTTCGCGATCGACAATGCGACCCGGGCGCTGACGGCGCGCGCGTCGTCAATCGGCGCCGGCGGACCGGTCGACGCGTTTTGCCTCGGTCGCGACGGCGCGCCGGACGCCGGCCTGGCGCTCCACGCGTTCGGCGACGGGACGCTGACGACCTACGGCCTCGCCGAGGGGTCGGACGGGCTTGCGGCGACGGCGACGTTCACGCGCCCGGCCCCGGCGGGGGTCGTTTCATGCGCGGTCGACGATGCGGACGGCGGGATCTTCGCGCTCGACGGGACGGGCGCAGTCGTTCGTTTTGATGCGTCGGGCGAGGCTGCCGAACCGTTCGCGACGACGCCGGCGGCACGGCCCTCGGGGCTCGCCGTCGCCCTCAACGGGCTCGTGCCGGGCGGCGACACGGGCCAGTGCTGCGGCCAGGTGCTGGTGCTCGACGGGGCCGACGGCGTTCTTCACGTTTATGATCGCGAGACCGGCGCGGCGGTCGGCGCCGCGCGGATCGACCCGTCGTTCGACGTCGCCGCCGTGGAAGCGGCGAGCGGGCTCGGCGTCGGCTACGGCAATTACGGCGGGGCGCTGCGCGACGGCGCCGTCGCCCACGTCACCACCGACGACGACGGGGCGCCGGCGTTGAAACTGACGCCGTACGCCGGCGTCCTCAACGCGATCGATCTCGCTTACGGGGCCCCGGCCAAGCCGCGCGGCACGCCGGCGGACGACGACGCCGAAGAGGGGTTCGCGATCGACCTGCCGGCGATCGAGCCGTGATGGGCGGCGGCGACGGCAATCGCAAAGACGACGATCGCGCCGGTTTGATGCGCGAGCGCCAGGCCTAAAGGCGAGACGTTCATGAGCGTCGCGACGCCAAGCGCGCCCTGGGCGAGCGTCGCCCCAGCCAACAGCCGCGCGCGCGTTTGGAGCGCCCCGCCCTGCGCCGCGAACGCGAACGCGAACGCGCCGATCGCCAGCACGTACGCGCCGATCCGGTGGTTAAATTGGACGGCGGCGTGCGAGTCCCAAATCGACCCGCCGGCGCCGTAATCGACCGGGAACCACGCGCCGTTCATGAGCGGCCAGTCGACGTAGCGCTCGCCGGCGTCGAGCCCGGCGACGAAGGCGCCCAAAACGATTTGCAGGTAGATCCCGATCGCGAGCGCCCAAGACGCCGCGCCCAGGCGCCCCGCGGGCGCGGGCCGGGCGCCGCCGGAACGCACGGACAGGCCGGTCCAAAGAAGCGCTGCAAAGAGAAACACCGCGAGCCCGAGATGGGCGGCCAGCCGATACTGGCTGACGTCGACCCGCTCGGTCAGCCCGCTTTGCACCATGTACCAGCCGAGCGCGCCCTGCGCGCCGCCCAACACGAACAACGCCGCGAGCGCCGCGCCCAATCGCCGATCGACGCGTCGCTGCAGCGCGAAGACGACCGCAGGCAGCAAGAACGCAAAGCCGACGAGGCGGCCGAGAAACCGGTGCCCCCACTCCCACCAGTAAAGGGTCTTGAAGGCGTCCAAGCTCATGCCGGCGTTGACGACCGCGTATTCCGGGATTTGCTTGTATTTCTCAAATTCCGCATCCCACGCGGCGGCCGACAAGGGCGGCAACGCGCCGCTTACGGGCTTCCACTCGGTGATCGACAGGCCGCTGTCGGTGAGCCGCGTCGCGCCGCCGACGAGCACCATCAACCAGACGAGGCCGGCCATGCCGAAAAGCCACCAGGCGACCGGCGATTGGCGGGCGGCGGTCGAGGCGGACTTGACGGTCGGTGCGTTATTGCGGTCTTTCATGCCGCCTCTATACCTCGTGAGGGCCGCGGCGGACGCGCGACAGCGCGTCGCGAGCCGGCAGCCCCCCACGCCGTGAATGGATGCCATGTCGCCGCGCATCAAGAAACTGATCGGAACGGCCGTCTTACTGCCCGTCATCGTCATCTATGCGTTGGGGGCGATGCTGCTCGCCGATTTCGTACCGACCTTTTGGGTGTTTCAGCTCGTCTATTTTCTGGTCGCCGGCGTCGCCTGGGCGTTCCCGCTGAAATACCTCATGAAATGGATGAACGCGCCGTCTTAATCGCGCCGGGTTAACGGAACGGCGCCGGCCGTCGGCTAGCTTTCGCCCGATCAGTCTCGGGAAGCGGCGGCCATGTTCGATAAATCCAACGCGACGCGGTCCAAACGCGAGGTCGTTTGCGACGTCACATTGACCAATCAGGACCCGTTTCTCGGGGCCGTCTTCCTGAAGCACGACGAACGGCTGATCGACCTTTTGAACGACCCGCGCGCCTTCATCCCCATGCGCAACGCGGACGGCGCGCCGATGATCGTCGCCAAATCGAGCATCGTGTCGATCATCGAAAGCGACCCGGCCATGGGCGGGACGGACGAGGACGACACGGCCGGGCCGGAAGAAGACCCCGAAACCGAGGCGCCGCGGCGGACGATCGACCCGTATGCGGTTTTGCGCGTCGACCGCGACGCCGACCTCGAAGCGGTTAAAGCCGCCTACAAGGCGCGGATCAAAGCGGTGCACCCGGACGCCATCGCCGGGCTGCAACTGGACGAAGACTTCGCCAAAACCGCGCTGCGCGTCACCCAGCGCGTCAATCTCGCTTATCGGATGATCATGCGCCAGCGCGCGAGCGACACCGAGACCGCCGCGTAGCGCCGATCACCGCGGGCCGTTTTGCGGCCCGCCGGGGCCGCCGGGTCCGCCCGGCGCCGGCAACTGACCGACATTGCCGAGGAGCTGTTCCCAGAAGCTCAGCGTCTTGCCGCGGGTCGGCGTCGCGCGGGCGACGTTTTTGACGTCGATCCCTTCCTCGAAGTCGAACTCCTCGACCCGGTCGACGACGCCGTCCGCGTTAAACCGAAACGCGGTCACGGTGCGCGCTTGCACCCGCGGCTTGAAAAACGCGCGCGCAGCGTCGCGGCTGTTCAAATAGTACCACGCGTTCGGGTCGAACGTGCCGATGAGAGAAGGTTCGCCGTAGCGCGCGAGCACGCTTTCGCGCGTGTCGACGCCGATTTTGGCGTCGAGCTCGCTTTCGCCGCGCTCCAAGACGTAGCCGTGATTGGTGCGAACTGAGACGCAGCCGACGGACATCGACACGCATAACGCGGCGAGGCCGAGCAATCGGATTGATGCGAAGGCTCTTTTGCTGATCTTCGCCATCGGGTCGCGCTCCTTGCAGTCGCCCGCCGATCGATCGTCGGGCGTATCGCCTTCGGTCTGGAAACGCTGGAAAATACGGCGCGCCCGTCCTATCTGCAAGCGCAGACCGGAAAACCGATACGCCATGTTCAATTTGTTTCGCAAAAACCCCGTCGACGATCGCGCGCGCACCGCATACGGCGTCGTTGTGGCGGCCGCGCGCCGGCCCGTCTTTTACACGACGTACGCGGCCCCGGACACGGTCGACGGCCGTTTCGAAGTCCTCACGCTGCACATGTATTTGGTCCTGCGGCGCTTGAAGCGCCAAGGCCCCCAAGCGGACGAGTTCGCACAGCGCTTGTTCGATTTATTTTTCGATTCGATGGACGGCACGCTGCGCGAACTCGGCGTCGGAGACATGACGATCGGGAAAAAAGTGCGCGGCCTCGCCGAAGCGTTTTACGGCCGCGTCGGCGCGTTCGAAGACGCTTTTGGCGCCGAAGGCGGGGCGCAACCCGCACTCGCCTCGGCGATCGCCCGCAACGTGTTCGAACGCGACGCCGCGCCCGGCGCCGACGCCATCGCCGCCTACGCAATCGCCCAAGAAACAGCGTTCGGCGACCTCGCGGTCGATCAGTTCCTCGCCGCCGATTTCACTTTCCTCGATCCGCAAACGGACGCGGCCCCATGACCGAACCGCAGGACGGAGACGCCGCGCCGGACGAAACGCTCCCCTGGTCGGTAACGGTCGATCCGGACGCGCTAGGCCCGGACGAGCGCGCCGTGACGCTCCAACCGGACGCGTCGGCCCGTGCCGCGATCGCCGCGCGCCTAGGCGTCGACGGCGTCCTCGCCCTGCGGGGCGACCTCACGGTCGCGCCGACCCGCGACGGCGTGCACGTACGCGGCGCGTTGACGGCGCGCCTTGCACGCACCTGCGTCGCCAGCCTGGAGCCGATGACCGAAGCGATCGAGGAGGCGATCGACCTCGCCTTTTCCAAAGCCGTCGACGAGGACTGGACGCCGCCCGCCGACGAGGCGTTCGACCTGGACGACCTGTCGGTCGAATCGTTGCCGGAGGGCCCGCTCGATCTGGCGGAAATCCTGGTGCAGCACCTCGCCCTGTCGATGGCGGCCCACCCGCGCCGCGCCGACGCTGACGCGTTCGTCGACAAATATGCGTCAGATCACGCGATCTCGCCGTTCGCCGGCTTGAAGGACGCGATAAAGCAATCGTAAAGTGGCGCACCGCGGGGAGCGGCGGCGAAAGACGCGTAGAATCAAGCGCGAACGGCGGCCGCCATTTTCGGCCGAATGAATTTCGGGAGCTCGGCAAGCTTGCAGCTGACGCCTTCACCTGACGCCGCGTCGCGGCCGGCGAGCCGGTCCGGCACAAGCGGCGCGCTGACGCTCGCCGTCGATGCGATGGGCGGCGACTCGGGGCCGCAAGCCGTGGTCGACGGCGTCGTGCAGGCGCTGCGCGCCGGCGTACGGGCGCGCTTTAAGCTCTTCGGCGACGAAGCCGCGCTGACCGCAGCGCTTACCGCCGCGCTGGCCGAAAGCGGCGTCGACGCGTCCGCGATCGACGTCTCCCACACACGCGATACGGTTTCCATGACCGACAAGCCGTCGCAAATTCTCCGGCGCGGGCGCGACACGTCGATGTGGCGCGCCATCGACGCGGTGCGCGACGGCGCGGCGGACGCGGTCGTCTCCTGCGGCAACACCGGCGCGCTCATGGCGGTCGCGTATAAGCAATTGGGCGTCATTCCGGGCGTCGACCGGCCGGCGATCACCGCGTTGTGGCCCTCTCCGACCGGGCCCGTCGTCGTTCTCGACGTCGGCGCAAACGTAGAAGCCGACGCCGACCAGTTGGTCCAATTCGCCATTATGGGCGAAGCGTTCGCGCGCGCGGTGAACGGCAAGGAAAAACCCGTCGTCGGCCTTTTGAACGTCGGCGCCGAAGAGCTCAAAGGCCACGGCCTGATCCGCACCGCGGCGAAGACCCTGCGCGAGGCCGACCCCGACATGGCGTTTCACGGATTCGTCGAAGGCGACGACATCTCGCAAGGGGTCGTGGACGTCGTCGTGACGGACGGATTTTCCGGCAACATCGCGCTGAAATCAGCGGAAGGCGCGGCCCGCCTCGTCGGGGCCTGGCTTAAGGAATCGCTCACCGCGACGTGGCTGTCGAAGCTCGGCGCGTTGTTGATGATGGGCGAGTTGCGCAAACTCCGTAACCGGATGGACCCCTCCTCGGTCAACGGCGGCGTGTTTCTCGGCGTCAACGGCGTTGTCGTGAAAAGCCACGGCGGCGCCGACGCGAAAGGCGTTGCAAGCGCGGTCGCGATGGCGGCGAGCCTCGCCGAGCATCCGATCGCCGACGAGATTTCCCGCACGCTCGCCCGCGTCGCGGGGCGCGCGGGCGTTCTTGCGAAAAACGGCGCGGCGGACCCGGCGTTGAAGGCGGCCGCGCCATGAGCGGCGCCGGCGACCCCGCCCTACGCGCGGTCCTCGTCGGCTCCGGCTCGGCGCTGCCCGAGCGCGTTCTCACCAACGAAGAACTCGCGCGGACCGTCGACACCTCGGACGCGTGGATCCGCGAGCGAACCGGCATCGAACAACGCCACGTCGCCGGCCCGGACGAAACGACGTCGGATCTTGCCGCCGCCGCCGCGCGCCGGGCGATGAAAGCCGCCGACGTCGGGCCGGACGGGATCGACCTCGTGATCGTCGCCACGACGACGCCCGATCTCACCTTCCCGTCGACCGCCGCCATAACGCAGGCCAAATTGGGCGTCACCCAAGGCGCGGCGTTCGACATACAAGCGGTCTGTTCGGGCTTCGTCTACGCGCTCTCCACGGCGGAAAAGTTCCTCGTCAGCGGCCAACACAAGCGGGCCATCGTCATCGGCGCGGAGACGTTTTCGCGCATCCTCAATTGGGAGGATCGCACGACCTGCGTCCTTTTCGGGGACGGCGCGGGCGCGTTCGTCCTGGAAGCAACGCCCACGGACGAAGCGGACGGACGCGGCGTGATCGGCGCCCATTTGCGGTGCGACGGGCGCCTCGTCGATCTCCTCTATGTGGACGGCGGCGTTTCGTCGACGGGGACCGTCGGGCACGTGCGCATGCTCGGCAATCGCGTTTTTCGCGAAGCCGTGTCGCGCATATCCGAAGCGATGCGGGTCGTCGCGGAGGAAGCGGGCGTCGAGCCGGCCGAAATCGACTGGTTCGTGCCGCACCAAGCGAACCAACGTATTATCGACGGCGTCGGCAAAAAGATGGGGTTGCGGCCCGAGCAAGTCGTCTCGACCGTCGCCAAGCACGCGAACACGTCGGCCGCGTCCATTCCGCTCGCGTACGTCGAGGCCGCCGCCGACGGACGCATTAAGCGCGGCGACCTCGTCATGCTTGAAGCGATGGGCGGCGGATTGACGTGGGGCGCGGCGCTGCTGCGCGCCTAGAGCGTCGGCGCTTTGTAATGAAGCAGGTCGGCGCTCTAGATTTTTTTGTTCTGAGCGCCTGAGCCGGTCTTAACCCGATCCAATGTGATCATCCGACGCTTTAGCGGCGATTGAACGCCGACGCCGCAAGGACGGCGTTATTCTCAACAAAACGCTAGCGTTCGCGACGACGCACGAGTTTGTTGACCGCCTCGGCTTGGAGCGATTAAAACCGAAACGGACGCGCCGGCGTCGGCGAAGGGCGAGCGCATGACGGGAAAAACCACTACACGTGCCGATCTAATCGACGCGGTCTATAGATCGCTGGGCGTATCGCGGAACGAGTCGGCGCATTTCGTCGAACGGATATTGGAAGAGGTGTCCGCCGCCCTTGAACGCGGCGAAACCGTCAAGATTTCGTCATTCGGGACATTTTCGGTCCGTAGC
>JBCCZS010000026.1:0-23225 GCA_039187035.1 Pseudomonadota bacterium
GCATCTTTGTCGGCGCCGACGACAACACTGTTTTCGGTGGCGCAGGCGACGACAACATCGAAGTCGACGACGATGACGGAACCGCCACCATCGACGGTGATGGCGGGGTCGACCGCATCGATTTCGACAGCGGGAGCTCCACCAACGGTTTCGATGTCACCTTCACAGGCGACAGTGCGGGGACGTTCAACTCGGCCACCGGGGCCAGCGGGACGTTTACCGAGGTGGAGCGATTCCAGGGCACCGGCGACGCGGACACGTTCGACGCCGGGGCGGACACGCTCGCGCCGTCGCGCCGCGGGAAGACGGCCGCCGCGGTCGTCCCCCGGCCGAGGGCGCTTTCGACCGCGAGGAGGCCGCCTTGCATCTCCATCAGCGATTTCGACAGCGCAAGACCGAGGCCGGAGCCGCCGCCCGGGCGCGCCGCGCCGGGTTCGGCGGCGACGAACGGCGCGCCGAGCCGGCGCAAGCGCTTCGGCTCGATCCCGCATCCGTCGTCGGCGACGACGATCGCCACCGCGTCGAGATCGGCCTCCGCGCTGAGCCGGATAGCCCCGCCGGGGTCGGTGAATTTGACCGCGTTCGACAGCAAATTGAGGACAACTTGTTTGGCCGCGCGCCGGTCGGCCCACACGGGCGGCGCGCAGGCGGCGTCGACGTCGAACGTGACGCCTTTGTCGATGGCTTGCTTGGCGACGAGCCGAGCGCATTCCGACGCGAGCCGCTCGACGTCGACCGCGCCTTGGTCAAGTTGCGCGCCGCCGGCTTCGATTTTCGACATGTCGAGAATGTCGTCGATCATGTCGAGCAAGTGCGCGCCGCTCGCCAAGATGTCGCCGACATACTCCTTGTATTTGTCGTCGCCGAGCGGGCCGTAAAGCTCCGACCGCATGATTTCGCTAAAGCCGTTGATCGCGTTGAGCGGGGTGCGCAGCTCGTGGCTCATATTGGCGAGGAACTCGCTCTTGGCGCGGCTTGCGTCTTCAGCACGGCGTTTTTCGAGCTGGTAGTTCCGCATGGCGGCCGCGGCGTCGCGTTGGGCGCTTTCGAGCGCGTCGACGGTGTCTTGCAACTGTCGTTCGCGGCGGCGGTGTTCGTCCGCGCGCTTCTTCAAATCGCTGACGTTCGTCGCCAGGCAGACGACGCCGCCTTCCGCCGTGCGCCGGCGCGCGATCCGCAACCACAGATCGGGACGCACGGGCGCCTCGACGCTGCGGTCGTCGTCGCCGCGCGCGACGGTGGGCGCGAAGTATTTTTCCAGGACGTCGCCGGCGGCGCGGGCGGCGGCGGAGACGGCGGACGCTTCCATGCCCGCCGACAGATCGCCGGGTTGAAACCCGAAGGCGGCCGCGAACCGGCGGTTCCATGCGGCGAGCCGACCGCCGGCGTCCCAAAGCACGAACGCGTCGGGCACGCTTTCGATCGCATCGCGAAGTCGCGTCTCGGCGAGCGCTGCGGCGGCGTTCGCCGGTTCCGCGCCCGTTAAGTCGACCGCGACGCCGCGGCGGGCGCGTCGTCCTTCCGGCTCGGCGGCGCGCAACAAAATGCGCGCCCAACTGCCGTTCGGCCGACGCATGCGCATTTCCGTTTCCGCGTGCCCGCCGATATCGCCCGTCAACACGCCCATCGTATCGCGGAGGTCCTCCGGGTGCGTAAGGGCGGCGATTTCGCGGAGCGAAAACTTTCGGTCGCGCGCGCCGAGACCGACGGGTCCGAGAAACGACCGGGCGAAACGCACGGTCCGCGAGCGGCCGTCATACCGCCAAGGGCTGCAGCGGCCGGCGGTGAGGGCGTCGTTCATGTGGTGGAGGGCGTCGAGGGCGCGGCCGGCGCCGGCGCTCGTGCGCGCTTGCCGGACGAAGGCGGCCATCAACGCCGCGACGACCAGCGTGATGGCGCCCAGAATAAGCGCGTAGGCGAGCCAGAGGGGCGTGCGTTGATAGAGATCGCGCGCCGGCGCGGCGACGAGCACCGCCTCGCCATTGGCGAGCCGCCGCCAAGAGGCGCGCACCGCGGCGCGCGACTGGTGCAGAATGGCGTCGCCGCGGGTTTCGAGCGGCAGGCCCGCGGCCGTCTTCGCTTCGAGAGGCGCGGCTTCGGTGCGGCCGAAGGCGTTCAAAACGTCCGCGTCCATCGTCAAATGGTAGACGGCGCCGGCGCCGCCCGGCGCGCAGGACGCTAACGTCTGGCGCACCGACGCGCCGGTCACCGCCGCCAGGTTCAGCCCGTCGACGCACATCTCGGCGGCGTACGCGACGCGCAGCTCGGTCTCGACGCGCCGGCCTTCGGCTTCCTCGAAGAATTTCGTGGTCAACAAAATGCCGAGCGCGACGACGAAAAAGCCGGTGATCAGGCCCAAATGGCGCGGCGACAGCGCGTCCTGGTGCGCCCGGAGAGATTTTGGTGACGTCGCCGCCATAAGTCGTTTCGTTCCTGCAAGCGCGAGCGCGGGTTACCGCGGGGAGGGGCGCGCGCATTTCGTGGCCGTTCGCCTTTAGCGCGGCGAAACTCAAGTCCGAACAACCCTTGCGGGATTAACGAAATGGAAAGTATTACAATTCGCTAGCGCCTGTCATCACCGAATCAGTTAACGCGCGGCAAGGTGCTCGTACCGGTTGCAAAACCGCCGAGATGCATCAACTCAAAATCCGGTCCGCCATTTCCAGAAGATTTTTCGACGCGTCGGGGGCGCCGACGAGCCGGGTCAGCGCGCGTTGCGCGCTGTCGCGACGCGGGCCGGCGAGCTTGCGCCAGCTCTCCAACGTCGAGACGAGACGGGCCGCGAGCTGCGGGTTGCGCGCGTCGATCTCTAAGATGCGATCGGCCAGAAAGGTATGGCCGGCCCCGTCGACACGGTGGAAGGCGGCGACGTTTTCGCGGGCGAAGACGCCGATCAGGGCGCGGACTTTATTCGGGTTGCCGAGATCGAACGCCTCGTGCGCCAGTAGGCCGCGCACGTCTTCTAGTGCGTCCGGCGCCGGGGAAAGCGCCCGCCAACCGAGCCATTTGTTGACGACGAGCGGTTCGCCTTTCCATTTTTCATAGAACGCCGCCAGGGCGTCGGCGCGCGCCGGGCGCGTCGAGCCGGCGAGCGCGGCGACCGCCGCGGCCTCGTCGGTCATGTTGTCGGCCATGCGCGCTTGGGCGACCGCCGGCGCGTCGTCGTCCGCGGCGACGAGCAAAGCGAGGGCCGCATTGCGCAGGGCCCGCGCGCCGGCTTGCTCCGCGTCCGGCGCATAAGGGCCGTTGAGTTTCAGCCGCTCGCGGACCGCGGCGAGCGGCTCGGCGAGCGCGCCGCCGACGGCGCGGCGCAACGCGGCTCGGCCCGCGACGATTGCGTCGGGATCGGCGGCGTCCACGTCCTGCATCAACTCCGCCGCGGTCGGCGCCTTCAACAACTCGGCAACGAACGCCGGCTCCAACGCGTCGTCCGCGAGCGCGTCGGCGAGCGCCTCGATAAAGCCCGATTGCGCCGCGGCGCGGGCGTCGGCGCCGTCGAAGCCGACGTCGAGCGCGAGGTCGCGCCACAAGCCTTGCACGACGTCCCAGCGATTGAACGGATCGGCGTTTCGGCGGGCTAAAAAGAGCCGCTCGTCGAGCGTGCGATCCTGGCGAACGGTGACCGGGGCGGAAAACCCGTCGAATGCGGACAAAATCAACGGCCCCGCGCCGGCCGGGTCGATCGGCAAGCGGGCCGTCGTCTCGCGCAATTCGAACACTCCCTCGCCGCGGCGCTCGCCGGTCGCGCCGTCATAAGCCCGGTAGACGACCGGCATGTGGCGCGGGCCGTCGGCAACCGCCGCGTCTTTGCCCGTAGCGCTCGCGGGCGGCGGCGTTTCCTGGTGCAAAACGAACCCGTCGCCGTCGCGCGCGATCGTCACCGTCGGCCGGCCCGGCGATACATACCACCGAAAGAACTGGTCGAAGTCGCGCCCGCTCGCTTCGGCCATCGCCGCGACGAAGTCTTCCACCGTCGCGGCCTCGCCGTCATGGCGTTCAAAATAAAGGTCGCTGGCTTTGCGGAAATCCGCCGGGCCGAGCAGCGTCTTCAGCATGCGGGCGATCTCCGCGCCCTTTTCATAAACCGTTGCGGTGTAGAAATTGTCGATCGTCACGAACCGATCCGGCCGCGGCGGATGGGCGAGCGGCCCGGCGTCCTCCGGAAACTGCATCGCGCGCAGACGGCGCACGTCTTTGATCCGCTGCACCGGCCGCGAGCGCATGTCGGCGGAGAATTCCTGGTCGCGAAAAACCGTGAAGCCCTCCTTCAGGCAGAGCTGAAACCAATCGCGGCACGTCACGCGGTTGCCGGACCAATTGTGGAAATACTCGTGTGCGACGATCGCTTCGATCGTCTCATAGTCGTAGTCCGTCGCGGTCTCGGGGCTCGCGAGCACGTAAGCCGAGTTGAAAATGTTGAGGCCTTTGTTCTCCATCGCGCCGAAATTGAAGTGGTCGACCGCGACGATCATGAAGACGTCGAGGTCGTATTCGCGGCCGAAGGTTTCTTCGTCCCAACGCATCGCCCGCTTCAGCGCGTCGAGCGTGTAGGCGCATTTGTCTTTGTTTTCATGCTGAACGTAGACTTGAAGCGTCACGGTTCGGCCCGACCGCGTGACGAACGCGTCTTCGACGCAGGCGAGGTCGCCGCCGACGAGCGCGAAGAGATAGGCGGGCTTGGGGTGCGGATCCCGCCATACCGCGTAGCGCCGGCCGTCGTCCGTGTCGCCTGCGTCGATGCGGTCGCCGTTCGCCAAGAGAACCGGGTAGCGCGCCGGGTCGGCCTCGACGCGGACGGTGAAGACCGACAAAACGTCCGGCCGGTCCGGGTAGTACGTGATCCGGCGAAACCCTTCCGCTTCGCACTGGGTGCAGAACATCCCGTTCGACAGGTAGAGCCCGGACAGCGCCGTGTTCGCCGCCGGCGCGCATGTCGTTTCGATCTCGACCGTCGCGCGCGCGCCGAGCCCGTCGATCGTCAGCGACGTCTCGTCGACCGCCATGCGTTCGGGCGGTAGGGCCGCGCCGTCGACGCGCACCGCGACCAGCGTGAGCGCTTCGCCGTTGAGCACAAGCGGCGCGCCGTCCTCGACCCGTTCGACGTCCAGCCGGGCGCGCACGCGCGTGGCGTCCGGATCGAGGCGGAAGTCCATATCGACCGCGCGGATACGGAACGGGTAGGGCCGATAATCTTCGAGGCGGGTTTCCGCTTGGGGCTGGGCCATCAATCTCTCCGGCTTGCTCTCTTGCAACTATATGGCGCGCGCCGAGCGCGGGTGAAGCCGGGCCGGTCGGCAAAATTCGGCGGCGCTCGACGAGGTAGGGCCCGCATGCGATAAGCCGGCGCTTCGACAGCCGAAAACGCATTCAGTGGCCATGAAGCACTTTCTGAACACCGCCGATTTTACGCGCGCCGAGCTGCAAGCGATGCTCGACGACGCCCGCGCGCTTAAAGCGAGCCCGTTCGGCGAAGCGCTTCAAGGCAAGACGATCGCGCTCTTGTTCCTCAACAACTCCTTGCGCACGCGCACGAGTTTCGACGTCGGCGCGCGCCAGCTCGGCGGCCATGCGGTCGTGTTGTCGCCGTCGGGCGGCATGTGGCCGCTGGAATTCGAGCCCGGCGCGATCATGGACGGCGAGGCGGAAGAACACGCCCAAGAAGCCGCCGCGATTTTGTCGCGCTATTGCGATCTCATCGGCGTGCGCGCCTTCCCGAAATTTGAAAACTGGGAGGCGGACCGGAAAGACGCCATCCTCAACGCGTTTGCGCGCTACGCGACCGTCCCGGTGATCAACATGGAGACGATCACCCATCCTTGTCAGGAGATGGCGCACATTATGGCGTTGCAGGAGCGTCTCGGCGATCTCGACGGCAAGAAGTACGTTCTGACGTGGACGTATCATCCAAAGCCGTTGAACACGGCGGTCGCCAATTCCGCGCTCATGATCGCCGCGAAGTTCGGAATGGACGTCACGCTACTTTGTCCGATTCCGGACTATGTGCTCGACGAGCGCTACATGGATCAGGCGCGCGCCGACACGGCCGCAAACGGGCGCGCCCTGACGGTCACGCACGATATCGACGCCGCCTATGCGGGCGCGGACGTCGTCTATGCGAAAAGCTGGGGCGCCTTGCCGTTTTTCGGCGATTGGGCGCCGGAAAAAGAAATCCGCGATCGCTACAAGCACTTCATCGTGGATGAAGGAAAGATGGCGAAGACGAACGACGCGCTCGTCTCCCATTGCCTGCCGATGCGCCGCAACGTGAAGATCACCGACGCCGTGTTCGATAGCGAGAATTGCATCGCCTACGACGAAGCGGAGAACCGTCTGCACGTTCAAAAAGCGATCATGAAGGCGTTGGTTTCATGAGCGCGCCGGCGACGACTTTCCCCCTGACGAACGGCGTCTTCCTAAGGCGGCGGCGCGTCACGAAGGGGGCCAACCCGACGCGCACCCTTCGTGACGCGGCTTCGCCGCTCCTCAGGGTGAAGGTACGGACGGGGGCGATTTAATGGATAACGCCTGGGTCTACAT
Organism: Pseudomonadota bacterium; assembly: GCA_039187035.1. Lineage (GTDB taxonomy): Bacteria > Pseudomonadota > Alphaproteobacteria > Caulobacterales > Parvularculaceae > JAJFFW01. Next base: position 6,538 of record JBCCZS010000026.1, read on the forward strand.
GCTTCAGTGTTCGGACGGTTCTTTTTACGTCGGCAAGTATCAGGGCGACGACTTGCAAACGCGCGTCGACGAGCACAACGCGGCGAAATATCCGACGGCGTATACGGCCCGGCGGCGGCCGGTGACGCTGGTTTGGTCCGATTGGTTTTCCCGGTATGACGACGCGGCCGCATTCGAGAGAAGGCTGAAGGGGTGGAGCCGGGTCAAGAAGCAGGCGTTAATCCGCAACGATCAAAGGACCTTAAAGGCGGCGGCCAAGCGCGGTTTCCGGCCGGCAAAAGACCTTCACCCTGAGGAGCGGCGAAGCCGCGTCACAAAGGGCGGGCCGGGCGCTCAAGCGCGTTGCGGCGGCGATCATCGTCGGGGTACCGAGTAAACGATGACTCCTAACCGCCATATCCGCCAGACCATCGTGCAGCTCCTGTCCAACATGTCGGACGGGAAAGAAATCCGCTCCTACCTGCAGCGCTTTTCCGAGGTGGATCAGTCGCGCTTCGCCGTCATCAAAATCGGCGGCGCGATCCTCGCCGAGCAGCTGGAAGAGACGGCCGCGGCGCTCGCCTTTCTGCATACGGTCGGATTGACGCCCATCGTTTTGCACGGCGGCGGCCCGCAGCTTGACGCCGCGCTCGCCGCCGCCAAGATCGAAACGCCGAAGGTCGACGGGCTACGGGTGACCCACGCCGAAGCGCTTGACGTCGCGCGCGCCGTCTTCGTCGGCGAGAACATCAAGCTCGTCGAGGCGGTTCGTCGCCACGGCGTCGACGCCCATTCCGTCAGCGCCGGCGTCGTCGAGGCGGATTATCTTGATAAGGATAAATTCGGCTTTGTGGGCGAGCCGCGGGAAGTCCGGCTTGATCTGATGCGCTCGATCGTCGCTTCCGGCGCCGTGCCCGTTTTGACCTGCCTCGGCGTCGCGCCCGGCGGGCAGCTCGTCAACGTCAATGCGGACGCCGCGACGCGCGCGCTGGTCCACGCGCTGCAGCCGATGAAGATCATCTTCCTCACCGGGGTCGGCGGCCTCCTGGACGAAAACGGGGCCGTCATCCACTCGATCAATCTGGCGACGGACTATGACGAACTCGCCGCCAAGCCGTTCGTCCATTCCGGCATGCTCTTGAAGCTGAAAGAGATCCGCCGCCTTCTGGACGATGCGCCGCCGACCTCGTCGGTGTCCATCACCGATCCGCAAGGCCTGATCCGCGAGCTGTTCACCCATGGCGGCTCCGGCACGCTCGTGCGCCGCGGCGAGCGCATCCGCAAGACGACCGATAAAGCCGACGTCGATGCGGCGCGAATGGCGGGCCTTGTGGAGCAAGCGTTCGCGCGGCCTTTGCTGCCCGGCTGGTGGGACGGCGTCGATCTGCATGCTGCTTATTTTTCGGAGACCTATCGCGCCGGCGCGCTCGTCTCGCGCCTTGGCGAGGTTGCGTATCTCGACAAGTTTGCGGTCGTTGAGGACGCGCGCGGCGAAGGCGTTTCGCGAACCGTGTGGCGCATGATGGCCGACGACAACCCACAATTGTGCTGGCGCTCACGCACCGACAACGCGTTCAACGCCTTTTACGCCGACGTGTCGACGGGCTGCGTCAAAGTCGGTCCGTGGACGGTGTTTTGGCGCGGCGACTTTTCGTTCGACGCGTTGAGCCGCCTCGTTCCGCAGGTTGCGTGTTTGCCCGAAAGCTTCGAGGAGCGGCGCGCATGACGGCTCCTTATCTCATCGGGCTTATCGGCGCGCGCGGCCATACGGGCCGGGAGCTCTTGGCGCTGATCGACGCCCATCCGGAGCTCATGCTCGCCTATGCGTCGTCGCGCGAGTTCGCCGGCCGGCCCGTCGCGGACGTTGCGCCGGGCCTCCATGACGACGTCGCGTTTGAAGCGCTGAGCCCGCAAGACGCCGCGACCCGGCGCGCCGACGTCGTCATCCTCGCCTTGCCCGACGGCGCCGCGGCGCCCTTCGTCGCCGCGTTTGACGAGGCGGCGCCGGAGCGAATCCTCGTCGACCTCTCCGCCGACGCGCGTTTTGACGATCAGTGGGCTTACGGCTTGCCGGAGCTCGGGCGCGCGCGGATCGCCGGGGCCAAACGCATCGCCAATCCGGGCTGCTACGCGACCGCCATGCAACTCGCGCTCGCCCCGCTCGTCGACCGGATCTCCGGCGCGCCGTCCGTATTCGGCGTTTCGGGCTATTCCGGCGCCGGATCGACCCCGAACCCCCGCAACGACGTCGCGCGATTGGCCGACAATCTCATGCCTTACGCGCTCACCGGGCATAAGCATGAGCGCGAAGCCTCCCGCCATTTAAAGACGCCCGTGCGGTTCACGCCGCATGTTCACCCGGCGTTTCGCGGCATCGTCGTCACCGCGCACGCGCCTTTGCGTGCGACGACGCAAGCCGACGACGTCTACGACCTGTTCGCCGCGCGTTACGCGCGCGAACCCTTGGTGGACGTCAGGCGTGAACCGGCCGAACTGAAAGACGGCGCCGAGCGGCTCGGCGTCGTGCTCGGGGGCTTCGCGGTGGGCGAGGGCGCGGCGGGCCCGTGGGCCGTCGTCACCGCGGCGGAGGACAACCTCCTCAAAGGCGCGGCCGTGCAGGCGATCCAAAACGTCAATCTAGCGCTCGGGCTCGACGAGTTTACCGGGCTGACGGTCGGCGCGGGCGCGTAACCGTCCGTAGGACAACGAACAAGGCGGGGGCGACAACGACATGGCGACCGAAGGCGGCCAATTTCTAACGGCGGCGGCGACGTATCTCGGCGCGGCGGCGATTTCGATCCCGCTCTTCAGCCGGTTCAAGCTCGGCTCGATCCTTGGTTACCTGGCGGCCGGCGTCGTCGTCGGTCCGCACGTCTTGGGCCTCGTCTCGATGGGCGAGAACGTTTTTCACATCGCCGAGCTCGGCGTCGTCCTCTTTCTGTTTATCATCGGGCTTGAATTGTCCGTGCCGCGCCTATGGGCGCTTCGGCGCGACATCTTCGGGCTCGGCGCGGCGCAGATGGCGTTGACGGGCGCGCTGATCGCCGGCGCCTTGATGATCGCGGGCGTCATGCCCACAAGCTCGGCCGTGATCGCCGGGTTCGCTCTCGCTTTTTCGTCAACGGCGTTCGCGTTGCAATTTATGAAAGAGCGCGGCGACTTGCGCACCGGTTACGGCGAGCGAGCGTTCCCAATTCTTCTGTTCCAGGACCTTGCGGTCATACCGCTTCTGGCCGCGATCCCGCTCCTTACCGGCTCCGGCGAAGACGCGTTCACGTGGGTCGACGGCGCAAAGATGGTGGGGTGCGTCGCCGCGCTGATCGTCGTCGGGAAATATGCGTTGACGCCGCTTTTCCATCTGGTGGCCGGGGCCGGCTCGCGCGAGGCGTTCGCGGCGACGGCCCTGTTCATCGTCGCGGCGACGTCGCTCGCCGTTTCTTGGGCCGGCTTGTCGATGGCCCTCGGGGCGTTCCTCGCCGGGGCGCTTTTGGCCGAGAGCGCTTATCGCCACCAAATCGAAACCGACATCGAACCGTTTCGCGGTCTATTGCTCGGCCTCTTCTTCATCGCCATCGGCATGAGCCTCGATCTCGGGCTGATCGTGCGGTCCTGGCCGATTATCCTCGGCGCGGCGCTCGGACTGATGGCGTTGAAATGGATCGCGATTTTCGTCCTGACACGGCTTTTCGGTTGCCCCAGCACGGATGCGGCGCGCGCGGGCGCGGTCCTTGCGCAGGGCGGGGAATTTGCGTTCGTCGTCTTTAGTCTCGGCGTCGCGGGCGGGCTGTTCACCGAGGGCCAATCGACGCTGATGGCGGCGATCATCACCGTGACCATGGCCTTGACGCCGGGCGCGATGGCGATCGCCGATCGGCTCGCCGCCGGCGACGGCGAAGACGACAGCGCGATGGAAGGGCCGCGTGCGGAAAAAGACCATGTGCTCGTCGCCGGCTTCGGGCGCATGGGGCAGATTATCTCGCAAGTCCTGCAAAACTCCGGCGTCGCCGTCACCGCAATCGATTCCAACGCGGCGCATATCCGCAACGCCGAACGCTTCGGCTTCAAGGTCTATTTCGGCGACGCGGCCCGCCTCGACGTCTTGTCCACCGCCGGGGCGTTCGACGCCAACGCCGTCATTTTGTGCATGGACGACGCGAAAGCGGTGAACGAGGCCGTCGCTGTTTTGCGCGAGCGCGATCCGGCGTTGCCCGTCTACGCCGTCGCCCACGATCGCATGCACGAGATCGAGTTGCGCCCGCTGGAGCCGACGTCGATCGTGCGCGAAACCATGGAATCAAGCCTCAGCGTCGCGCGTGAAGCGCTCGGCCGGCTCGGTTACGCCGACGACCTGATCGAGGACAATATCGAGGAGTTCAGAAAGCGCGACCGCGAACGGTTGCTCGCCCAGGCGATGCACGGCGCGGAGGCGGCCAAAGACCTCTTGCATAAGCCGTTCGGCGCTAGCGAGCGCTCAGTCGATGGGGCGGAAAACGAGCGTTAGAACAATGCCGAGCGGGCCGAGAACGCCCCAAAGCGGCAACGCCATGAGCGTCGATAGCGCGCCCGATAGACCGCCCGGCGCGGACTGCGCCATCGCCACGCCGTCAATATTGACGATCTGCAGCAAATCGGCCGTCGAGCGGAGATAGGGCTTGCCGGCCTCTAAGGAAGAAATCGCGTCCGCGCCGAGAAGCGCGATCGAGATCGCCAACAAAAACCAAGCGATAAAGCGAAACGCCGCCATGGTCAGTCGTTCCCCTGCTGTTCCAGCCGCTACGCCGCCCCGCCGGCGCGCAGTATGCCCTATGTAGGCGCTTTCCCGCCGGCCTGCAAACCGCCGCTCGCTGCCCGCAGCCTAGCGCGCGCCGCCCAGCGGGCCGCGCGCCGAACGCCGCGCGCTCCGGGCCGGCCGACGCGCACGGCGCGCCGAAGCGCGGCCGGCCGTGCGCCTTGCCCCGATCGCCTCCGGCGTGTAGACGGCGGCGGCTTTAGTGGACAGGTGGCCGAGTGGTCGAAGGCGCACGCCTGGAACGCGTGTAGGCGGGCAACCGTCTCGTGGGTTCGAATCCCACCCTGTCCGCCACGTTCTCGGCCTCGCGGGCCGAAGGCCCTCCGGCAGGGCGCCCTGGCCGGGCGGCGCGCGGTCGCGCTTGCGAACCCTGCGGGTTCAAACTTTCTCCCAACTCCGCCGCCATTAGATCGCTCGCGGACAATCGCTGCGCGATGTCCTCCGCGGGGGCGGGCCGGCGGCCCGAGCCGCAGTCGCGGCTTAGGGAAACAGACGTCGAAATTCCTCCCCGTTCTCCGCTAAGCGATTCTGGCAATCGTCTGCGTTTGCAACGCGGCCGCCAAAACGGCGGGCGATTTGCGAGATCTTTCGCAGACAACCGCCTCGCCTGGGGGTTTTTTCGTGACCGTTAGGGGCGAACGAAGACCGTTCCGGTCGATGTTTTCCGGCCATTGGTCAAAGGGGCGGTTTCCTTGCGATCAGGAAAACCCCCTATTTTTGGTCAAATAATGGCGCGTCGGCCGCTAAAAATTGAAAAGGAGGCCCGAAGCGCCCCGTGTTTCGGGCTGCCGGGCCTGTCTGCGCAAGTCGAATAACAGGGGGGCGCGTTGTCTTATTAGCCGCGGCGCCCGGGAACACGCCGCTCACGACGCGCTAATCGGCGAAGAGCGTGCGGGCTTCGCCTTCGCATATCATCCGTATACCGTGAAAATCGACGAAAATGCTTACGGTGAGCGCGCAGTGACCCATCGCGCGTTCACGATGACGTCCGGCGATATGTCGAAAGATGCGTACGCCGCATTCTTGGCCGACAGTCTTGCGGCCGTCCGCCGGGCCCTTCGTGACGGCGCAGTCGCTTTCGTATGCATGGATCGGTCGCGTATGGGCGACGTCCTTGCGGGGGAGAGGCCGCCTTCGATCAACTCTTGAGCTTTTGCGTTCGGATCAACGCCGACGGCGGCATGGGGTCGTTCCGCCGGCCCAAGTCCAGGCTGGCGATAAGTTTATTGCGCCGCCGGACGCCGCCGGAGGGAAAGCCCCGTGCCGAGGAGTGCGGAGCGTATCGCCTCGTCGTCGGGTATATAGGCTTTCTCAAGAGCGCGATGAAACGGCACCGGGACCGGCGGCGGACAAACGATCTGTACCGGTCCTTTCAGCGCTGAAAAACATGTCGACCCGATGAGCGCCGCAACCGTGTTGTGGCCGCCGCCGGGTTCTATGGCTTCGGACAAAATGACGGCGCGGCCGGTCTTCGAGACGGAAGCGACGATTGTTTCGCGATCAAGCGGGGCCAGTGTGCGCAGATCCAGCACCTCGGCGGAGACGCCGTCGGCGTCCAGCTTTTCCGCGAATGTTTTCGCGCGGCGGACCATCGCGCCGTAGGTGATCAACGTTACATCGTCGCCTGCGCGCGCGATCGCTGCCGAGCCGATCGGCGTTTCAAACGCGCCCTCCTCCACCTCCTCGCGCATGGAGTGGTAGAGCCCCATATGTTCGATGAACAGAACGGGATTGGGGTCGCGAACAGCCGCGGTCAATAAGCCTTTCGCGTCGGTCGGATTTGCGGGCGCGACCACCTTAACGCCCGGCACATGCGTCGCCCACGAATGAAAATCATAAGCGTGCCCGTGAAAGGGGCCGACGCCGAATTTCGCCCGAATGACGAGCGGTGCTTTTGCAACGCCTCCGGAATAATAGTGCATTGCGCCGGCGTCGACCAGCTGTTGCATGATGAGCGGCAGAAATTCGAGAAACATCAGATCGACGACAGGCTTCTTGCCGTCGAGGGCGGCGCCGACGGCGAGGCCGACGATCGCGCTTTCCGCCATTGGCATGTCGATCACGCGCCTGGGCCCGAATTCTTCGAACAGTCCGGCCGTGCTCTTCAACGGGCCGCCAAAGGCGCCGACATCCTCACCCATGACGAAAACGTTGGGGTCGTTTCGCATTTCTCCGGCAAGCGCGGCGACGCAGGCCTCCGCAAACGTCATCCGCATGCCATTATCCTACTTCGCATAAACGGCCTCAACGTCGATGTCGCGCCCATCCGGCGGCGGATCGGCGAGGGCGGCCTGGAAGGCCTCACTAATCTCCGCTTCAAGCCGGCTGTCGATTTCAACAAGCTCCTGACTTGTGCAGATGTCGTTCTCAAGCAGGTATCGGGAGAACTGCGCGATAGGGTCTTTGCGCCGCCAGGCGTCGACGGTCTCGCGATCGCGATAGTCTTCCGTGTCGGAATAAAAATGACCGGCCACCCGGAATGTTCGGAGCTCAATGAGCGAGGGTCCTTTGCCGGCGCGCGCCGCCGCGATCGCCTCGTCCATTGCGCCCCGTACGGCCAGCACGTCATTGCCGTCGACCGCTCGCCCGGTCATCCCGAACCCTTCGGCGCGTCGATAGATTTCTCCGCCGACACCGGTTTGCGTCGGCGTTGAGATCGCAATCTGGTTGTTCTGGCAAACAAAGACGATCGGCAGCTTGAGCACCGAAGACGTGTTCATCGCTTCGTGGACGTCGCCGCGGCTAGATGTGCCGTCGCCGAACACCGCGACGGCGACATTGTCGCGCCCGTCGAGCTTCATCGATAACGCCGCGCCCGCGGCGTAGCTGAGGGGCGGGCCGAGCGAACCGGAATAAAGACCGATGAGCCGGAAGTCCCACGGTCCGCATACGTCGTTACGGTGTTTCCCCTTATTGTAACCGGTTGGTTTGCCCATCATGCCGGCGATCAGCCGACGCAGATCCGCGCCCTTAATGTAGGAGGCGAGGGGGCTTCCGCGATAATGCGGTGCAAGAACGTCGGTGGCGCGAAGGCCGAAATAAGCCCCCACGGCCGCGGCCTCTTCGCCCTCCAGTCCGTGCCAGTGCCCGTCATGGCCGCCGATGACGCGATCAAAAATCCTGCTGAACGACATCAACCGGTAGAGTTCGAGAACCTCATCGTTGGCGCGCGTCATAAGGTTTCGATCCGGCCGAGCGCTGCGCCGGCTTCAAATTCTTGGTCTGGCTCGACGAATATTTCTACGAGCACGCCGGACCCGGGCGCCGTTACCTCGAAGGCCGCTTTATCGGTGGCGACGTCGACAATCAGCGCGCCCTCCGAAACGGTATCACCAGGTTTGGCGTGCCACGCGCCGACCATGGCGTGGGTGACGCCGTCCCCGAGATCAGGAGCCTTGATAATCAAAGACATAATGTGGTCCGCTTGCGGCTGGCTGTGCAGTATTTATACTAACATTTGTTAGGAAGGCGAGTCCCGCAGCCGGCGATCCGGGGTTGGATGATGGCAAAGAGGCGACGTTCATCGAAATCGAGCGCTAAGGCTGCACAGGACGGCGCCATCTCGCCCGTCGAGCGGCGTGACGACGGCCTCCAAAATTCGGTGATGTTCGATCTCATCCGCTCCATGAACCTCATCGTTAAGCCGTTCATTGAAAACCACGCAAAGTCTTACGATCTCACGCTGCCGGAGTGGCGCGCGATGATGATCCTCGCTTCCGCGCCCGGCGCCAATGGGGAGGAAATTGCTCGGCGCCTGACGACGGATCGCATGTCGGTGAGCAGAGCGCTCCGGCGCATGGAGGAGGCCGGTCGTACCCGGCGGCGCAAATCGGAACAGGATCGTAAAAACAACGAATGGTTCCTGACCGAAGAAGGCTGGTCGGTGTTCGACGAAATCGCCGCGGCCGCCCGCCAACATGAGGCCGATATTCTTCTCGCCTTCTCCGACGCCGATCGGCGGCGCCTAGCAACGCTCGTCAAACGTCTGATGGAGCGGGCTGAGCAGATTTCGTGAAGCGCCCGCTTTTGTTTCTTCACGGCGCCCTGAGCGATCGCCGTATCTTCGCGTCCGTCATTGCCGCCCTGGGCGACGAACGGGAGGCTCGTGCGATCGATCTTCGCGGGCATGGCGCGCGGCGCGCCGAGCCCGGGCCGTATGATTCCATGGCGCTGGCCGACGATGTCGCTGACGCGATTGCGCGCGCCGATGACGAACGGCTCCCCATTGTAATTGGCTGGTCGCTCGGCGGCGCCGTCGCGTTACGCCTCGCCGCTCGCCGCGGGGTCATTGCCGGCGCGGTACTTGTGGCGACCACGCCGCAACTGCAACAAACGAAACGATTTCCGTACGGATTGCCGGCGTCTGCAGCGCTCCAGCGCGAGCGCGGTCTGCGCACGCAGTTTGACGCGACAGCCCGCCTTTTCTCCCGGCAGGTCGGCGGTGCGAACGCCGGCGCTATCGCCGCAATTTACGCATGCGCCAAGCAGGCGAGCGCGGAGGTCGCGGCGGCCGTCTTCGACGCAGCCTCTCAGGAAAGCCTGATCGACGATCTACCGTCTTTGACCGTCCCAATTGTAGGGATCCACGGCGACGCCGATTTGATCACGCCGCTCAAGGCCGCGCGTTTTATCGTTGAGCGCGCGCCCGGCGGGGCTCCGCTTCTTGTAATTGAGGGCGCCGGGCACGCGCCGTTTCTCGAAAAACTCGACGACTTTCTGACATCGCTGCACGGGGCGCTCGCTTCCATTGAGGCGGCGTCAGTCGGCGAGGCGGCGGGCGGCGACAAAAAAGTGCAGCGCTGACCACGCAAAAGCGGGACCAATACAAAGCATCCCGTAGCGCAGCGACTGTGATCCGGCCATCGGCTCGAGGGCGTCGCTCAGCATACCAACGGCCAAAGGCCCAAAGCCGAGGCCGATCAGGTTGAGGCACAGCATCAATACGGAGGCGGCGACGGCGCGCGCATGGGGCGGCGCGACCCGTTGCACCGCCGCAATCGAAGGGGCCTGCCAGCCGGAGGCGAGCACGATTGGCGGGACGAGGAAAGCGAGCGTCAGCGACAGAGACGGCGCCAAAAAAGCGGCCACGGCGAACGGCGCAGCGACCGCGAGCATGAGCGCCGGCACCGATGCATGGGCTGAGCGAAAGCGCCGCCGAAACCTGTCGGCAAGTGCGCCGAAAACCAGCACGCCGAGTGCGCCGCCTAGGCCGAACGACGCCCCGAGGATGAGCCCGATCTGCTCGCGCGGCAACTCGAAAACGCGGCCGAGAAATGACGGCATCCATGTGACCAGCGCATAGAGACCGAAGCCCGCGATTGACGTTCCCGCGACGAGGTGGCGGTAGGCCGAGACGCCGAGCAGCATGCGGATCGTCCGACCAAGCGGCGCTTGCGCCGGAACGGGCGCCGTCCCCGCCTCGCCTCGCGCCCGCGGCTCCGGTGTGAAGCGCCAGAAAATGACGGCGAAAGCGACGCCGAAAGCGCCCGTGAAAATGAATAATCGTCGCCATCCGACCGCTTCAGCGAGCGACCCAAACACGAAAAAGGCGAGGAGAATTCCAACCGGGCCGCCGAGCTGAACAATGGCGAAAGCGCGGCCGCGCTTTTCCTCTGTATAAAGATCCGTAACCAGGCTATGAAGCGGCGGGATGCCGCCGGCCTCACCGATTGCGACGCCCATGCGCGCAAGCAGCATGGTTGCGAAGCCGTTTGCGAGACCGGAGACCGCCGTCATGCCGGACCAGATTGCGGCGGCGGCCGCGATAATCCGCACCCGGTTCGATCGGTCGGCGAGGCGAGCGATAGGAATGCCGAGAATTGAATAGAGAAGCGCAAACCCGATGCCGGTCAGAACGCCTGCCTCGGTATCGCTAAGACCCAGATCGGCGGAGATGTCCGGCAAGAGAATCGCGACAATTTGCCGGTCGACGAAGTGTAGCGTCAGTACCCCCATCAACAAGAACAGAATGGTCGGATTGGACGTCCGCGCGTCTTTGCGCGCCGGAGGGCTCGTTCCTGCTGAGGCGTTTGTCGAGATCACGGCGCGTGGCGGCTCTCAGGTCTGGCGATGGCGGGGGCGGCCATGCGGCGCAACGTGCGCGGAGGAAGAGCGTCGTCGACGAGCGCCGCCTCACCTGAGATGGTGATGTTGGCCAGCGTCCATTGCGAATTGATACATAAGATCGTTATCGATTACGCCCCCCGGCGTTCCGTCCGGTTCGACTCCCTGGACGGGGCCGTGGGCGACAACAAACAAAATCAGGTCCTCATCGTCGTCCGGCGCCGGCTCGTGAACGACGCCGCCGGGTTCGAAGACGTAGTCGCCGGCCCCCACGGAGCCTTCGCCCGGATAGCTGAAGCCGCCTGAGACGACGAACGCTTCGACGGCGGCGAGATGCTTGTGCATGTCGGCTTTGCTTCCCGCCGGTACGCGCAGGAGAAAGGTCGCCCGACCGTTATCGTCGTCCAGATGCAACGGCTTGAAGAACGTGCCTTCAAGCGGGAAGGGGGCCCACTCCAGGTCGCCGACACGGATCATTTTCGACGGAGTTTTCACTCTGGAGATCGGCTGCTCGGCCAATGTGGCGTGACCCATAATATTTCCCTTCCTGAACCTCTTGCGAGGATGTCGACCAAGCCCGCTTGCGAAGGCTGGTGGCAAACGCCGGCAAAAATCAGAATTGCCACACGCCCGGACCTCTGATACTAACAAATGTTATTATAAAAGCGAAGCCGAAAAAATAGGCTCGCAAAAATAGGCTCGCAAGGGAGGGCGATATGGCGATGCGATGCAAATGGCTTTGGGGGTCGGCGGCGATTAGCGCGATCGCCTTTGGCGGTATGGACCAAGCGAGCGCGCAGGAAGGCGCAGAGCGAAGCGGGGGCGGCGACCCCGTCGCTCTCGACGTCATAACCGTTACTGCTCAGCGAACGGAAGAAAGTCTGCAGAGCGTTCCGATCGCCGTGAATGCGCCGTCCGGAGAGTTATTGCGGGATACCGGCGTTCTCGACACAAGGGCGCTCGCGGTTCTCGTGCCGAACCTTGAGGTTGGCTATGTGAATCAGTCCGCAACCTTGTTTTTGCGCGGCGTCGGTACGCAAAACACGTTGCCCGGCGTCGAACCGTCAGTCGCTACTTATGTCGACGGGGTCTATTTTCCGTCACCTGCGGGCGCGCTCTTCTTTTACAACAATATCGACCGGATCGAAGTGCTGAAGGGACCGCAAGGCACCCTATTCGGACGCAACGCGACCGGCGGCGTCATCCACGTCATTACGAAGGATCCTGGAAGCGAGCCGGAGCTGTCCGCATCCGTCGGATATGACAGCCTCGAGACCGTAGAGGTCAATGCCTACGGCTCGGTTCCGCTTACTGACCGTCTCGCGACTGACGTCGCCGTCTACTTCCGCGAGCAGGGCGAGGGGTACGGGATAAACGGCAATACCGGCGAAGACGTCATGTATGTCGACACCTTTTCTATCCGCAATAAGTGGGTGCTCGACCTCGACGATACGACCGCGACGGCCATTTTTAACTATACGGACACGCAGACCGATCTCGGGGCCTATCGCGTGCCGTTCGAAGACACCGTTCTCTTTGCGGGCGAAACGAACGACGGCTTCTACACGTCTTTCACCAATGTGGACGAGCCGGACGCGGACACCGATACTTTTAACGGCTCGCTTGAGGTTCGCCACGATTTCGGCGGCGTCGAGTTTGTCAGCATCACGGCCTACACTGATCTCGACACAGAGTTCATTGCGATCGCAGACGGCAGCTCGGCGGCGGTCGTCCAGTTGCCGGTCGAGGTGTCGACGAGGACTTTCACGCAGGAATTCCAGCTGATCGGCAGGTCGGATCGGCTCGACTGGATTGTCGGCGCCTATTATTTTAATGATGAGACGGAAGCGGATCGTTTTGAGACTATTCTATTCGACGGCGGGCTGACGGTCGCGGACCTGACCGCGACTCAAGACACCGAGTCGATCGCCGGCTTCGGTCAGCTCACTTACCGGCTGACCGATCGTCTCGCGTTAACCGGCGGTGTTCGCTATACGAATGACGATCGTGATTTTGTCGGCGCGCAACGTGATTTTATCCCGCCGGCGGGATCGATCCCGAATGACCTCTCGACCTATCCGCTGACCGAGGTCGAAGACAGCACGAGCGAAGGGAAGGTCACCTGGCGGCTCGCGGCGTCTTATAATTTCACCGGTGACGTCCTCGGTTACGTCTCCTGGAACCGCGGGTTCAAAAGCGGGCAGTTCACGTTCAACGAGCTTGGCAATCCGCCGATCGACTCCGAGACGCTCGACGCTTACGAAATCGGTCTGAAAACGGAGCTTTTCAATCGCCGTCTGCGCTTCAATGTCGCCGGCTTCTTCTACGATTATCGCGATCTCCAAGCGCAGCAGGTTATCGGCACGACGCCCGTCACGGTGAACGCCGGCGACGCTGAGATTTTCGGGCTTGATATCGACTTCGAAGCACTCATTACGGAGGATCTCAGCCTGTTTGGCGGGCTCGGCCTTATCGATGGCGAGTATGTCGATTTTCCGGACGCCCTGGGCTTTGTGCCAAATACGCCGCCCGCCGGCATCCCGGGGCCGCCTGGCGCTGTTCCCGGATCCGGAAACATGCCGATCGTCATCGACGCGACCGGCAACTCGATCACGTCCGCGCCGGACGTCACGCTCAACGTCGGCGCCAAATACTCAAAAACCACCGATATCGGAGATTTCGATCTAACCGGCGTGCTCAATTATCGTGGTAAATCCTTCTACAACTTCAACAATTCCGTTTCGACCGGGCCCTTCACAATCGTGAACGGCAGCCTCGACTGGACGGCGCCCAACGGGCGGTTCGGGCTCACCTTCTGGGCGGAAAATATCTTCGATGAAGAATACGTGTTGCGCGTTGAGTCGTTCGGGTTCGGTAATTTCGCGACGCCGGCCCGCCCGCGGACCTATGGCGTGCGCGCCAATGTAAATCTTTAGGCCGACTACTTCGCAGGCCGGCCCGCTGGAGACGTCATGGCGAAACCCTTCGCATCCTCAACGGACCTGGACGAAAAAACCGAAACGCTCGAAATCGTCGCGGACGGCGTCTATGCGCTGACCGCTGAGGGCGACCCCAATGTCGGCGCCGTCGAGGGGGACGATTTTCTCGTCGCCTTCGAGGCGCGGGCGACCCCGCAAGCCGCGCGCGACTGGCTCGCGAAATTACGTGAGTACACAGAAAAACCAGTCCGCTACCTGGTGCTCAGCCATTACCACGCGGTACGCGTTCTCGGCGCGTCGGCTTTTGACTCTGACGAGATCATCGCCTCGGATGCAACGCGATTTCTGATCGAAGAGCGCGGCGAAGAGGACTGGGCTTCGGAATTTGAACGGATGCCGCGCCTCTTCAAAGAGCCCGATGAAATTCCCGGTCTCACACGCCCGACACTGACTTTTTCCGACGCGTTGGCGATCGACCTCGGCGGCGATCGCGGTTCGCTTGAACTTCAATTTTGCGGACGCGGACACACTGCCGGCGACATCGTGGTGTGGCACGACAAATCAAAGACGCTTTTCGCAGGCGACCTCGTCGAGGCGGAGGCTGCCCTTTACACAGGCGACGCTTTTCATATGGAGTGGGCGGACAAAACGCTCGACCGCGTCAAAGCTTATGAGGCGAATGCGTTGATCGGGGGGCGCGGCGCCGTCGTCAAGGGACGTAGCGCCGTCGACGCGGCGATCGAGCAGACGCGAGAATTCCTGCTCGTGATGCAAGAACAGGTGAAATCTGTTCACGACGCGAACGGATCGCTTAAAGAGGCTTTTCAGAAGACTCACACGGCGCTCGCGCCGAAATTCGGTCACTGGCCGATTTTCGAGCATTGTCTGCCGTTCAACGTCCAGCGGCTTTGGGACGAATATGACGACGTTGACTGGCCCCGGATCTGGACGCGCGACCGAGACCGCGAGGTGTGGGCGGCCTTGCAGGACTGAGGGCCGGCCCATGCCGTATGATGCGATCCCGCGATTTAAGAATAAGGCCGCCAAACCCGTCGGCGCCCGCCGTGAATCGTTAGACGTCGTCGTTATCGGCTCCGGGCCGGTCGGGCTCACCCTCGCCCTAGATCTGGCTAGAAAAGGGCACGCCGTCACGGTGCTGACGGCCTTTGATTTTATTCCGCACGGATCGAAGGCGATCTGCTTTGCAAAACAGAGCCTCGATATCTTCGATCGTCTCGGCGTTGGCGATCGCGTGCGGGAAAAAGGCGTCAGCTGGAATGTCGGCAAGCTGTTCTGGCAAGACCGCAAAGAGCCGATTTATGAATTTGACCTTTTGCCTCTAAAAGGCCAACGCAATCCAGCATTCGTCAACATACAGCAATATTACGTCGAAGATTACCTGATCGATGCCCTAGAAGCGCTCGACCATGTCGACATACGGTGGGGGCATGCGGTTCAGGACGTCGCTATTGCGGGAGGCAGAGCGCGTCTGTCGGTCGTTGCGGACGGCGACGACTACGAGATTGACGCCGGCTTCGCGCTCGCCTGCGACGGTCACCGTTCGCCGACGCGCGAAGCGCTTGGGCTCGATTTCTCCGGTCGTATCTTCGAGGACAATTTCCTGATCGCCGATATCCGCTTTCGAGGGCGTGACGCTGATGGCCGCCCGTCGGAGCGCTGGTTTTGGTTTGATCCGCCATTCTGTAAGGGCGGCACGGCGCTGTTGCACAAGCAGCCCGATGATGTTTGGCGCTGTGATTTCCAACTGGGCTGGGATGTCGACCGCGATGCGGCCGTGCGGCCGGAAAATGTCGAGCCATTCATTCGCGGCATGTTTGGTGCGGACGTCGACTTTGAGCCGGTCTGGTATTCCGTTTACACCTTTCAATGCCGACGAATGGATCGCTTCGTACACGGTCCGGTAGTCTTTCTCGGCGACAGCGCTCATCTCGTCTCGCCGTTCGGCGCGCGGGGCGCCAATGGCGGCCTCGCCGACGCCGACAATCTCGCCTGGAAAGTCGATCTTGTTCTGCGAGGGGAGGCGCCGCGCTCGCTGCTAAACACGTACGATGAGGAACGGATTGTCGCCGCGGACGACAATATCGCAAATTCAAGCCGTGCGACGGATTTCATGACGCCAAAGGGCGTCGGTCCCCAAGCCTTGCGCGACGGCGTCCTCGAATTGGCGGGCGCATACCCGGAAGCGAGGCCCTACATCAATTCCGGCCGCTTGTCGGCGCCGACGCCTTACAGGCAATCAAGCCTTTCGACGCCTGACCGCGACGAATGGACGGGCGGCCCGCCGCCGGGTCATCCGTGTCCGGACGCACCGCTGGGCGAGGACTGGCTGTTGAGCCGTCTCGGCGGCGCGTTTCGCGTTGTGAGCTTCGGCGGAGCCGCCGCCGCGGCCCCGTGCGAAACGGTCGAAATCAGCGACCAAAGCGACGTCGCCGCTCGATATGGCGCGGGCGACGGCGGCGTTTATCTTGTTCGCCCGGATCAGGTTGTCGCCGCGCGGTGGAAGGAGCCGACGCCGGCCGAAATCGATCAAGCGTTGATTCGAGCAAGGGGCGGTTCGCCATGAAGTCGCTGGACGACGACCGGCTCGTTTCGCGCGACGACGTATACGAAGCGCTCGTCGCGCTCATTTCCGACGACGATCCGACAACTGCGCTCAGGAAAACGCTGAAGCTGACCATTCTCCTGTCCGAGGTCGTCGGCGACAGCGCCGCCGTCAAGCAGGCCATCGAAAAAGTCAGGCGAAACGACGAAGCAAAGTGAGCGCGCGGACCGCGGCTCGGCTCCGATTTTGGTCCTCAGTTCCGACATAAAGGATTTCGAGGCACGAAAACGTCGAATCAACTTGGTCCGGTATTCGAGCCCAACACGATGCGCATCAGGCTTGCGCGACATGCGAC